>JBAZPL010000147.1:0-6473 GCA_041648155.1 Candidatus Krumholzibacteriia bacterium | reverse complement strand
CGGGTCGATGGCGCGCGTCTCGCGGGTCATCCGGAAGCCGGATTTGATATAGAGCCGGTGCGCCGCTTCGAGGAGGACGTCGGACCAGAGGGACATTCTTCTGAAGCCGCCGGCGATCGCCCAGCCGCGAGCCGTCGCGAGGAGCCGCGTCGCGAGCCCGCGGCGGCGGTAGGCCTTGCCGACGTAGAGGCGCTTGAGCTCGCACGCGTCACCCTCGCGGGGAAGGACGCCGACGCATCCCGCAATCGTGCCGCCGTCGTCGAGCACCCAGAAGGCGCCTCCCGCGTCCTGGTACGTGGACTGGACGTCGACGAGATCCGCATCGAACTCGTTGAAGTCGACCACGTAGTTGTAATCGTCGTAAACGGACTTGATGACGGCGACGATGCCCGGTTTGTCCTCGGGGCAAAACGCCCGAATGACCGGCTCGCCTCGCGCGGGCCGGGGCGCCTCATCGCGGGGCGCGGTCATCGTTCCCCGGCTCCGCGGTAGCGGTTCGTGATGGGAAGCCTCCGGTCGCGGCCGAAGGCCTTCGGCGTGATCTTGATCCCCGGCGCGCCCTGCCGCCGCTTGTATTCGCTTGAGTCGATCATGCGGATCGTTTTTCTGACGAGCGCCGCGTCGAGGCCGCGCGCGACGATCTCGTCGAAACCCATGTCGCGCTCGACGTAGAGCTCGATGATGCGATCGAGCACCGCGTACGGGGGGAGCGTGTCCTGGTCGAACTGCCCCGGGCGAAGCTCGGCCGTCGGGGGGCGGCGCAGGATCGAGCCCGGGATGATCGGCCTGCGCGCGCGCGCGTTGCGGTACCGGCACAGCGGATAGACGAGCGTCTTCGGGACGTCCTTGATGACGGCGAAGCCGCCGGCCATATCGCCATAGAGCGTGCAGTAGCCGACCGCGAGCTCGCTCTTGTTTCCCGTCGTGAGTACGAGCCAGCCGAACTTGTTCGAGAGCGCCATGAGAATGTTGCCCCTCACGCGCGCCTGGATATTCTCCTCGGTCACGTCGGCGGGGCGGCCCCTGAAAACCGCGCGGGTGGAGGCGAGATACGATTCATAGACGGCGGCTATCGGGATTTCGATAATGTCTATGCCGAGATTCCCGCAGACGATCCGCGCGTCGCGGAGCGTCTCGCGAGACGTGTAAGCGGAAGGCATCGTGACGCCGGTGACGCGATCCGCGCCGAGCGCGTCGGCGGCTATGCCCGCGACAAGGGCGGAATCGACCCCGCCGCTCATCCCGAGAACGACCTTCGAGAAGCCGTTCTTGTTCACGTAGTCGCGCGTGCCGAGAACGAGGGCGCGATACACCTCTTTGATCGCGTCGAGGTGCGCGGCGCGCCGCGGGACGGCCGGAGTCTTCCGGCGAAGCGGCGGAAGGGGCGCGAGATCGACGATCTCGACCCGCCTGTGGACGCCGACGAACGGGGACGGGAGCCGCGCCTTGCCGGGCCTGGCGTCGGACGGATCGATGTCCGCGACGAGGAGATCCTCCTCGAACGCCTTGCCTCGCGCGACCGTCTTTCCGTCGGGAGCGGCGATCACGCTGCACCCGTCGAAAACGAGCTCGTCCTGGGCGCCGACGAGGTTGACGTAGCAGAGCCAGCAGCCGTTCTCGCGGGCGCGCTTCTGCATGAGCTTCTCGCGCTCCCTGCCCTTTCGGCGATGATAGGGAGAGGCCGATATATTGACGACGATGCGCGCGCCGCCGAGAAGCACTTGCGAGGCGGTCGGCCCGTCGTCCACCCAGACGTCCTCGCAGATGCTGATTCCGACCGGGACGCCGCCGAAGCTCGCGACGAGCGAGTTCTCCCCCGGCTCGAAGTATCGTTTCTCGTCGAATACGCCGTAATTTGGGAGGTTGAGCTTGCGGTAGGTCGCGGCGATCTTCCCTTCGGAGAGCACGTGGCATGCGTTGTACGGGCGAGCTCCGGCGCGCGCGGAGGGCTCGGGCGCGCCGACGAGCATGACGATCCCCTTCGCCTCGCGGGCGACGGCGCGAAGGGCGCGCGTGCAGTCCTTGAGAAACTGGGACTTGAGCAGGAGATCCTCGGGCGGATAGCCGCACAGCACGAGCTCGGGAAACGCGACGATCTGCGCGCCGCGCCTCTTCGCCTCGGCCGTCATGCGGCGGACGGCGCGGATGTTGCCGTCGAAGTCCCCCACGGTCGGGTTGATCTGGGCGAGGGCGATTCGGATCCTCATGGAGCCGATACTATCACGGGAGCGGCTCCGGGAAAAGCCCTAACGAGAACGGAACGAGAACGGGATCTCGCACGGGGGGCGTCGGCTACCGGTAGAGCTCCTTTATGGCTCCCCAGGTGGTCTCTTTCGTGGCGAGCATGCCGAAAGGATCCTCCGGTGTATCGCATTCGGCATTGAAGACGAACATGCCGCCCGCCACGACGTATAGGGAGGGGGCCGGCTCGCATGTCGTGAACACAATTGCATGCTCCGGTATTTGCTCGGGATCCGGAACAACATTCACCGTGAATGTATCCGGGTCGGAGATGTTCATGACGGGAATCGTGCCGAGAGGCACGTATTCTTGATCCGGAAAACACTCTGGAGCGACAAGGGAAATACCCGTCTCGATGGTGCCGAGTATGATCTCTGTTATTACGTTCGACGGCCAGATCGGCGGAAGGAAGACCGCGCCGGCAGTGGATTTGAGCAGCTTGAACTCATACGCCTGGCCCATGCGTGGTCCATCGCCGCGCACGTACACGAGGTAAAGGGATCCGGTTTGACCGACCCCGAGAGTCGAATGGCACTCCTGGTTGTTCGTGTCCGCGAAAAGGGCGAACATTCCCGAATGCGCGTTCGCCCCGGCGGCGAGACATGCCACGAGGACAATAGAGAGCAGCAAGTTCCTCATCGTGCACCTCCAGGTTACGAGATTTCCAGCACTCTTTTTCAGTGATTTTACCGCCGAGTTAAAGATACTGCGGGATGTCCGCGAAGTCAATGATGGGATCGGCCCCGGACGCGACATCAAAAGAGTGAAACTATACCGCCGCCGCGCCGTAATAACAGATAGCTACCGTCGGAAACGAAGAGAAAGGAGCCTTGTCATGAAATGGGTATTTGTTGCATCGGCGATTCTTTTCCTTGCAATGATCAGCCGGCCCCAACCCCTCCGCGCCGACTCCGACCGGACGATCGAAAAGAGCTTCCCCGTGCAGATGGGCGGCAAGCTCGCTCTCGATCTGGATACCGGCGGGGACGTCGAGATCACGGGCTGGGACAAACCGGAGATCGCCGTGAGGATCGATATCGGCGGGGACGACGCGGACAGGGTCAACGTCGAATTCGACGACGGATCGTCGTATCTGAACATCCATTCCGACTGCAGCAAGAAGCGCCGCGTCGACGTCGACCTGCATTTCACCATCAAGGTGCCGAAGCGGTGCGACGTGAGAATCGAATCGAGCGGCGGCGAGGTCGCGATAGAGGGAGTCGAGGGACGGCTGAGCGGCAAGACCATGGGCGGAGCGCTCGAGCTCGCCCGCGTCAAGGGGGAGATCGACCTCGAGACGATGGGCGGCTCGGTACGTGTCGAGGACTCGGAGGCGGAGGGCAGGGTGCGCACGATGGGCGGCGAGGTGGTCATTCGCAACGTGAAGGGGAACCTCAGGGGCTCGACGATGGGCGGCGCGGTGACCTACGACAACGTTACCGGGCGCTCCGCCTCTTCCGCCGACGAGGAAGAGATGCACATCACCACGATGGGCGGAGATATCAAGGTCGCCGATACGGATAAAAAGGTCAGGGCGAAAACGATGGGCGGAGATATCGATGTCGCGAGGGCTGAAGAGGTCAGCGTGACGACGATGGGCGGGGACATCAACGTCGACGAGGCGCCCGCCGGAGCCAAGGTCACAACAATGGGCGGAGATATCACGATCCTGTCGGCGGGGAAATACGTCGCCGCGAAAACGATGGGAGGCGACATCCGGGTCGATGCGATCGACGGCGAGATCGATGCGACGACGATGGGTGGGGATATCGAGGTCACGATGGTCGGCGACCCGACGAAGGGGGAGCGCGACGTGGAGCTATCGTCCATGGGAGGCGATGTCGAGATCACGGTGCCCGCGGGGCTTTCGATGAGTTTCGACATCGAGATCGAATACACGAAGAAACAGCACAGGAGATGCAAGATCGAGTGCGAATTCCCTTTGAAGATCGAGGAAAGCGAAAAATGGGAGCATAATTTCCTGGGGCAGGCGCACAAGCATATCTTCGGAACGGGCGAGGTCGCCGGCGGCAAGCACACGGTCAAGATCAAAACGAGGAACGGGAATATCATCATCAAAAAGGGGTCGTGACGGCGACCGGCGAATGGAAGTGAAACGAGGCTCCATGAAACGGGGGGCGGGTCGACACCCGCCCCCGTTGACGTATGCACACCTCGCGGGGCTCGCCTCCAAGTACAAGAACTATTGTCAGTATTATTCACAAATATCAAAATAATAGTTGACGAAATTTTACTATTGCCTTACAATGTTCACGAATCAATGCGCATAGCGTCGATTCGTTTGAAGAGGGGATTCGATGTCGGTTGAAAACGCCACGCTTCACCCCACGGACAAACGGATTCTCGAGATCCTGCAAACGCAGGGGCGCATCCCGAACGTTCAGCTCGCGGCAGAGGTGGGCCTGAGCCCGTCGGCCGTTCTCGAGCGCGTGCGGAAGCTCGAGGAGCGCGGCATCATCGAGCGGTACGTCACCCTCCTCGACAACAGGAAGATCGGGCTCGGCACGATCGCGTTCGTCGCCGTGTCGCTCAATCTGCACCATCCGGATTCGATCGAGAATTTCCACCGCTTCATCGGAGAGAGTGACAAGGTGCTCGAGTGCTACCACGTGGCGGGAGGGGAGGATTACCTGCTCAAGGTGTTCTCGCGCGACATCGACGATTACGAGCATTTTCTCCTGAACAGTCTTACGAGGACGAAAGGGATCGACAAGGTGAAGACCATGTTCGTCCTCTCGACATTGAAGCGCGAAACGGCGATGTCCCTCGGCGCGGTCGAGATCAGGAACGGCGGCAAAGCGGCGCTGGCGCGTGGAGTGACGGGGAAAAAGAAACGAAGATAACTCACACAACCGGGAGAGGTCCCGAAGCAAGGAGGCACAGATGGCAGAGAAGAAGCCGCGGTTCGACACGATGGCCGTGAAGGGCGGGTATACCTGGGAAGACCAGCTCAGACACCAGACGATGGCGCCCCCGCTCATCCAGAGCGCCGTGTTCCCGTACGAGTCGGCCGAGTGGGCCGCCGATCTCTACAGCTACAAGATCGAGGGCTTCGCATACGGCCGCATCAACAATCCGACGAACGACATCTTCGAGAAGCGCATGGCCCTTCTCGAGAGCGCCGAGTCGGGCCTCGCGACGTCGTCGGGCATGGCCGCGACCTTCATCGTCGCGCACCACCTCGTCGAGGCGGGGGAGGAGATCGTCTGCGCGAATCGCGTCTACGGCGGCACGTACGAGCTTTTCCACACCTCGATGCCCCGGATGGGGATCAAGACGATCTGGGTTCAGGAGCCCGACAAGATCGAGAGCTGGGAGCGCGCGATCACGAAAAAAACGAAGCTCCTGCACGTAGAATCCCCGAGCAACCCGAACCTCTTCGTCGCCGACATCCCCGCGATCTCGAAGCTCGCGCGCTCGAAGGGGATCCCGCTCATGGTGGACAACACGATCTGCACGCCGGCCCTCATGCGGCCGATCGAGCTCGGCGCCGACATCGTGATCCATTCCGCGACGAAATACATCAGCGGCAACGGGACGAGCCTCTCGGGCGTCGCCGTCGGAAAGAAGGAGTTCATCGAGCACGTGCGGCACGTCGGCTTCCGGAACATGGGGCCCACGATAGCGCCGTTCAATGCGTGGCTCTGTCTCCTCGGCCTCGAGAGCCTGTCGCTCCGCATGAAGAAGCACTCGGACAACGCGATGGAGATCTCCAGATTCCTCGAGAAGCATCCGAAGGTCGAGTCGGTGAGCTATCCGGGCCTTGCGAGTCATCCGCAGCACGAGGTCGCCAAAAGGCAGATGAGCGCATACTCGTCGCTCCTCAGCTTCAACGTGAAGGGGGGCCTCGATGCGGCGCGCCGCGTGATCAACAATCTGACGATCGCGGTGCACACGACGCATCTCGGCTCCTCGCAGACCGTCGCGATTCAGCCGGCCGCGACGACGCACTGGCAGCTCGGCCCCGAGGCGCGCGCGAAGGCGGGCGTTCCGGACAACCTAATCCGTTACTCGGCGGGGATCGAGGACGCGCAGGATCTCATCGAGGATCTGGATAACGCGCTTAAACACGCATAAGGAGGGAGTCATGTATAGGCTCGCAATCGTCGGGTTCGGAGTCGTAGGACAGGGGCTCGCGGAGATACTTTTGAAGCACAAGGCCCGGCTCAAAAAGGAGCACGGGTTCGAGTATTCGGTCGTCGCGGTGAGCG
>JBAZPL010000146.1:0-6512 GCA_041648155.1 Candidatus Krumholzibacteriia bacterium | reverse complement strand
CTCCTCGTTCGCCTGCTTCGCCGCGACGACGGCGTCCTCGTTTTCGGCGCCGACGATCGCGATCCGAGGCGCGCGGTGCTTCGAGACCATCGAACGCGCGAGGTAGATGAGCTCATCGAGGCTCGTCACGGGCGCATTCTCCTTCTTGCGGAGCTGCGGGTGGGTGAAAACTTCGGTCTCGATGAGCACGCGCTCGTCGGACCTGAGCCGTCGAAGAGCGTCGCGCGAATCCTCGTAGCTCTTCAGCTCCTCCGGGCGGAAGCGCGCCCTGAAATGCCCCGCGACGAGCGCCTCGTGCTCGATCGCCCCCGGAACGACGACGACGGGGAAATAGGGATAGAGCTTGCGCTTGATGCGCCCGACGAACTCGTGGCTTTGCGAGAGTCCCCCCGTGAGGATCACGACCTCGATCGGTCTCTCGATCGCGGCGAGCTGCATGACGGCGCCCGCGACGCTTCGCGCCATCAAATCGACGACGAGCTCGATCTTCTCGCGCTGCCGCGTGACGGCGCCCGATTCCCTGAAATGGAGGAGCGCGCGGAAATCGTTCGTTCCGGCGAGATCGATGAGCCCGCCCACTTTGTAGAGGTAGCGTTTGAGCTCGGGAAGGCTGATCTCCCCCTCGTCGATCGCGCGGAGAAGAACGTCGAGCGGGATATTGCCGCTCCGGTTCGCGCTCGGCACCCCCGAGAAGGCGTTGACGAGATCGGTGACGCGTCCGTCGACGTGGCGGAGGATCGAAATGCCCCCGCCCATATGGGCGCCGATCGTCGTGAGCTCGTTCCCGGACGCGCCGAGGAGCGAGCAGACGAGGGCGTGCACGGCGCGGTGGTTCAGGTAATGGGCGCCGGAGCCGTCCCGCAGAATGCGCCGGATCCCCGTCATGCGCGCGCCGGTCTCCATCTCGTCGGATGCGACGGGATCGGTCGTCGTGACGAGAATCTTTTCGCCTCCCGATAAATCTTCCTTGATCTTGAGCCCGATCGGGATCGCCATGTTGGACGCGTGAACGATCCGGGGCTTCGCGAGATCCTCTACCATCGCGGGGCACACCTCGTAGGTGCCCGTCGGCACGGGCGCGACGAATCCCCCGCGGCACGCGATCCCGGTGAGATCGCCCGCTCCGATCCCGCGCGCCTTCACCCATTCGACGATCGCTTTCGCGCGGTTCTCGATGCTGTCGGGGTAATCGGGAGGCAGATGCACCTCCTCGGAGGCGGCGAGCTCGAGCCCCCGGTAGAGGGCGAGCTTCGTCGATGTCGAGCCGGGATTGACGCAGAGTATGCACTCGCGCTCGGCCTCCGCCGGAAGCGGCTCTTCGCCGTAGAGGCGCGAGATGAGGATGCGCGATTTGTTCTTCGAGGAGAGGATGCTCTCGATGAGATGCGAGAAGAGGTTTCCCCACGCCTCCTCCCACGCCGTCGAGAGAATCGGCGGCTTCGAGGCGCGGACGACGGAGCCGAGGAGCTCGAGGAGCGCCTCCTCCCCCGTCACCTTCCGGTAATGAACCGTTTCCGCCGCGGAACGGAGCTGTTCCTCGAGCTCTTTGGCCGTGCCCGAGGCGCGCACCGCGTCGGAGAGGGCATTCAATCCGGATTCGAGAATCTCATATTCGTTTTCGAGCAACGTTTCACCGGCTTGTCGCGCGAGGCCATGGGACGAGCAGTCTTCTATCGCCTTAACGCGATGAAACTTAAATAAATTAGAGGTAATATTCAACGCAAAATCATATATATTTCCAAACGGGGTTCCACGAAGGGTCAGGCGCTTTGACGTTACACATCGAGGAGGATCCGATCATGCGGGTACGGTCGATTGAGTTTCGCCCGGGCGTCTCGATCATCCCGGCGATTCTCCTGCTATTCTGCGCCTGTTCGGAAGATCCGGGAGCTCCCGCCGATACCACCCCGCCCACGGCAGTCAACGATCTCGTCGCGATCAATCCCTCATGGAACAGCATTATGCTCACCTGGACCGCTCCGGGGGATGACGGAAGGACGGGCACCGCCGCGCAATACGATATCCGCTATTCCCAAAATCCCCTAACCGAAGCGATTTGGCCTTCCGCGGAACAGGCGACGGGAGAACCCTCGCCGAGGCCGGCCGGAAGCGCGGATACGTTCGTGGTGACGGGGCTCACCCCGACCACCACCTACTATTTCGCGCTCAAGACCGCGGACGCCGAAGGCAACTGGTCGGCGAAATCGATCATCGCGAGCGCTCCCACGACGGCCGTGATTGACAACGTCCCTCCCGCAGCCGTTGCCGATCTCGCCGCGAGCGCCTCCGCGACCAACGCCGTCACCTTGACCTGGACCGCCCCGGGGGACGACGGAGCCCTCGGCACCGCCGCGCTGTACGATATCCGCTACTCCAAGTCCCCCATCACGGACGCCAACTGGAGTTCCGCGTGGCAGGCCGGCGGCGAGCCGCCGCCGAAACCGGCGGGATCGCCCGACAGCTTCGTGGTGCAGTATCTGGCTCCCGGCACGATCTACTACTTCGCGCTCAAAACGACGGATGAGAAGCCGAACTGGTCCGCATTATCCAATGTCGTGAGCGGAGAGACTCAAACCCCATAACGCAGTTCTCCCCCCCCCCGCCCGGATGCTCCCGAACGGCGGAACTACCGCCGAAGGAGAGGGCGAATCTCTCTTTCGAAATGTTCGATGAGCTCTCCGGCGCGCGCGAGCAGGCGATCCTTCTCGGGGCCGGTCGTGTAGGCGTGCATATCCCTGAGATCGGATCCCGGAATCGTGCTATCGCCGAGGAAAACGCCGCCGAGCGATCCGCCGTAACCGTCGTCGAGCTTGATCCCGGCGAGCTCGGCCCAGAGAAGCGTCCAGCCGCGTTCGACGTCCTGCATGTTGTAGCCGCCTCCTCCGAGAGCGAGGATGCGCGGCCGGCTCCGGTGAAGCAGCTCGATCGCTTCGATATATCCGTTGTTGGTGAGCCTGAGGTGCGTGAGCGGATCGGTCGCGAAGCTGTCCGTTCCGAATTGCCCCACGACGACGTCGGGCTTGAAGATTTGCAGGGCCGGCATCGCGATCTCCCTGAACAGCATGAGGAAGACGTCATCGTCGGTGCCCGGTTCGAGCGGGACGTTCACGTTGTAGCCGAGACCGGCGCCTTGCCCGATCTCGCGCTCGAATCCACCCCACGGAAAGAGCGTCTTCCCCGTCTCGTGGATGGAGATCGTGAGAACGGCGGGGTCGGCGTAATACGCGTTTTGAACGGCGTCGCCGTGATGCGCGTCGATGTCGAGGTAGGCGACCCTGAGTCCTCCCCGCCGCAGCTCGTCGATCGCGATCGCGATGTCGTTCGCGTAGCAGAAACCGGACGCCCGATCGGGGTGCGCGTGATGAAAACCGCCGCACGGATTGAACGCGGCGGCCGCGCCGCCGAGCATGAGGCGCGCCGCGGCGAGGCTCGCCGTCGCCGAGAGCGCCGAGAAATCGTAGACTCCCTTGAATACGGGATTCTCAGGAGAGCCGATTCCGTGCTGGAGCATCTCGATGTCGATCTCGGTGCCGTCGTTCGCGCGCTTCAGGGCGGCGACGTACTCCGCCGTATGAAAGCGCTCGAGGACTCCCTCCTTGGCCTCCTCCACGTCGACGACGCGCACGCGCTGACCGGAAAAAAGGCCCCGCGATTGGCACATGCGAAAAACCCGCGTCACGCGCTCGGGATTGAACGGATGGTCGGGGCTGAATCGGAACGCGCCGAGGCGCTTCGAATTGAGAAAAAACGTGTCGGCCTCAGGCGCGGCGCTCACCGGGCTTGCTCCTCTCGGCGAAATCGATCCGGATGGAATAGACTCCCTCCTCGAGGCGGCTGTGGACGGGATAGCCGCACTTGTGGAACACGTGAAGCATCTTCTTGTTCTCGGCGAGCACGTCCGCCTTGAAGCCCTCGGCCCCCATGTTCTGGGCGATCGTGATGAGGTTGGTCATGAGATACGTGCCGATGCCGCAGTTCTGCCAGTTGTCGTGCACGACAAAGGCCACCTCGGCGTAGTCGTCCGTGTGATCGAGCTTGAAGCGCCCGACCGCCACCATCTCCTCGTCTCCCGGCTCCCCGAGGAGTCCGACGATCGCCATTTCCTCGCGGTAGTCGATGTTGACGAGCGGCTGGAGCTTCTCGTGCGGCATCGATTTGACGATATTGAAAAAGCGGTAGTACACCGTCTCGTCGCTCAACGTGTAGAAGAACGCCCGTTCGATAGCCTCGTCCGTCGGCTTTATCGGCCGGAAAAAGACCGTGCGGTCGCCGATCTCCGCCGTGTGCTCGTACTGTTCGGGATAGAACCGGCCCGCCACCGAGAGCGGCATCTGATCGAGGTGGACGAGCCGGCGCTGCTTCGCGTAGTTGAGGAGGTCGTCGCGGAAATCGGGATGGGCGATGCTGATGAGCGCGAGAGCGCGCTCGCGGAGATTCCGCCCGTGGAGGTTCGTGATGCCGTACTCCGTCACGACGTACGCCACGTCCCCGCGCGACGTCACGACGCCCGCGCCCTGATCGAGAAACGGCACGATGCGCGACACGGTGCCCTTCTTCGCGGTCGAGGGGAGCACGATGATCGGCTTTCCCCCCTTCGACCGGGCCGCCCCGCGCACGAAATCGACCTGACCGCCGATCCCCGCGTAGAAATACTCGCCGATCGAATCGGCGCAGACCTGCCCCGTGAGATCGACCTGGATCGCCGCGTTGATCGAGATCATATGGTCGTTCTTCGCGATGAGGAACGGATCGTTCGTGTAATCGCACGGGTGAAACTCGATGAGCGGATTGTCGTCGACGAAGTCGTACAGGCGCTGGGTGCCCATGCAGAAGGTGGCGATGATCTTGCCGTTGTGGAGCGTCTTTTTGCTGTTCGTGATGATCCCCGACTCGACGAGGTCGATGATCCCGTCGGAGAACATCTCGGTATGGATGCCGAGGTTCTTCTTGTCCTTGAGAAACCCGAGGATCGCGTTCGGGATCATCCCGATCCCCGCCTGGATCGTCGCGCCGTCTCCGATGAGCCGCGCGACGTTCTGCCCGATCCGCATCGCGACCTCGTCCGGCGCGGGAGGGGTCCACGTGAGGAGGGGAATGTCGCTCTCGATAACGTGATCGATGTCCTTGAGATGAATGAAACAGTCGCCGAGCGTGCGCGGCATCTGCCGGTTGACCTCGGCGATGACGATTCCCGCCGACTCGGCGGCGGCCTTGACGACGTCGACCGAGACGCCGAGCGAGCAGAAGCCGTAGTTGTCGGGAGGCGCGACCTGGATGAAGGCGACGTCGATCCTGAGCCGTCCCGACCGGAGGTACCAGGGAAGCTCCGACATGAAGATCGGCGTGTATTCGGCCCTTCCCTCGTTCACCGCGTCGCGCACGTTCGCGCCGATGAAGAACGCGTTCTGATGGAACGGCTTGCTCAGCACCGCCTCCGTATACGGAGTCGTCCCGAGCTCGATGAGATTGATCGTCTCGTGGTCGGCGATCGATTTGCCGCGCTCGATGAGAACCTTGACCAGGGTCTGAGGCTCCGCCGCGCCCGAACCGATGAAAATGCGGCTTCCCGGCTTCACGATCTGCACAATGTCGTCGATCGCCCGTTTCCGGGAGTTGTACAGGTCGAGAACCGACCTTCCCATGCTCGTCATGCCTTTCTTATACACGATCTTCGCACCTCCTCGCGGATAAAGGTATTGCAGCGGCGGGCGTTTTACAACCCAAATCGCGCCCCCCCGCCCGGGGGTCTCAGCCCCCCTCCGCGCGGGTCCTGTCGCCCATTGCACCCCGCACGTGCTCGCTCGATACGCGGGTCCTGTCGGCGATTGCACCCCGCACGTGCTCGCTCGCAGAGCTCGCTGCGCCCCGTGCGGGGGCCCCATCGCCGCCACCCGCTATTCGGGGTGTTCCGATCCCGTTACCCGCGCGGATCACAATAATCTTTATGGAAGCGCACGGCCGGTATATAGTTCCTCAATCATGAGTGAGAAGAAGACAATCTTCGCCCTCGGATGGGTGAGCTTTTTCATGGACGTCTCGAGCGAGATGATCTATCCGCTGCTCCCCGCATTTCTTTCGTCCCTCGGCGCGGGCGGAGTCGCGATAGGATTCGTCGCCGGGCTCTCCGAGACGACCGCCTCTTTCTTCCGCGTGATCTCGGGCTACCTCTCGGACAGATTCAAGAGGAGAAAATCGGCGATCCTCCTCGGGTACGGGCTCTCGACGCTCGCGAGGCCGCTCCTCGCCCTCTCCGCGAGCTGGCCTCACGTTCTCGGCTTCAGGCTGATCGATCGCGCCGGAAAGGGTGTGAGAACGCCCCCGCGCGACGCCCTCATCGCCGACTCTTCGTCCTCCGAACGGTACGGGCGCTCCTTCGGGATACAGCGCGCCATGGACACGGCGGGCGCCGTGCTCGGACCGGCGCTCGCGGCCTGGATTCTTGCCGCCGGCATGGGCTACCGTTCGGTATTCTGGATATCCTTCCTACCCGCGGCGATCGCCGTCGCGATCAT
>JBAZPL010000145.1:0-6522 GCA_041648155.1 Candidatus Krumholzibacteriia bacterium | reverse complement strand
AGGCTCGGGAGCGCGTCGTGGACGCGGGCCCGCGAGAAGGCCCGCAAGAGCGCCGAGAAGATCGCCCGCGATCTCCTCGAGGTGTACGCGGCGCGGCAGCTCGCGAAGGGTTTCACGTTCCCCCCCGACAAGCCGTGGCAGAAGGAGATGGAAGCGTCTTTTCCGTACGAAGAGACCGAGCACCAGCTCCGCGCCACCGACGAGGTCAAGGGAGACATGGAGGCGCCGCGCCCGATGGACAGGCTCCTCTGCGGGGACGTCGGGTTCGGCAAGACGGAGGTCGCCGTGCGCGCGGCCTTCAAGGCGGCGATGTCGGGCAAGCAGGTCGCGATCCTCGTCCCGACGACGGTGCTCGCGATGCAGCATTTCAGCACGGTGAGCGAGCGCCTCGCGGGCTATCCGGTGACCGTCGCGACGCTGAGCAGATTCGTCTCGAGCGCGAAGCAGAAAGAAGCGGTCGAGGCGGTGGGAGAGGGAAAGATCGACATCGTCATCGGTACGCACCGGCTCCTCTCGAAGGACGTCCGGTTCAAGGACCTCGGACTCGTCATCATCGACGAGGAGCACCGGTTCGGGGTGCGCCACAAGGACTCGTTCAAGAGCATGAAGAAATCGGTCGACGTCCTCAGCATGACGGCGACGCCGATCCCGCGGACCCTGTCGATGGCAATCTCCGGGATCCGTGATTTCTCGGTTATCGACACCCCTCCGCGCAACCGCCTCCCCATTCATACCGAGATCCTCCCCTTCGACGACGCGAGCATCCGCGACGCCTGCATGCGCGAGGTCGACCGCGGCGGGCAGGTCTTCTTCGTGCACAACCGGGTGCAGTCGATCGCGGTCATGGAGGGGTACCTGCGCAGGCTGCTGCCGGACCGGGTGCGGATCACGCACGCGCACGGGCAGATGCCGGAGCGCGAGCTCGAGCGGCGCATGATCGATTTTCTCGAACGCAAGTTCGACGTGCTCGTCTGCACGATGATCATCGAGGCGGGGCTCGATTTCCCGAACGTGAACACGATCATCATCAACCGCGCCGACCGCTTCGGGCTCGCGCAGATCTACCAGCTCCGCGGACGCGTCGGGAGATCGGATCGCAAAGCGTACGCCTATCTTCTGGTCCCGCGCGGCCGCATCCTCACACCGACGGCGGTGAAAAGGCTCCAGGCGATCAGCGAATTCGATTACCTCGGCGCGGGCTACCGGATCGCGATGCGCGATCTCGAGATCCGCGGGGCCGGCAATCTTCTCGGCATCGAGCAATCGGGGAACATCGCCGCGGTCGGCCTCGATCTCTACACGCGCATGCTCAGGGAGGAGGTCGCGCGCCTCAAGGGGGAGAGCGTCGCAACGGAGCGCGAGATACGCATCTCGGTGCCTTTACCTGCGTATCTTCCCTCCGAATACGTGCCCGACTCGGAGGAACGGATGGATATCTACCGGCGGCTTTCGAGGATCGAGACCGCTGCCCAGGCCGGAGAGATGGCGAGCGAGCTCCGCGACCGGTTTGGACCGCTCCCCGAAAGCGCCGCCAACATGCTGAGAATCGTGGAGCTCAAGGCCCGCGCCGCCGCGGCGGGCGTCGACCGGGTCGAAATCGATCGCTCGCTCACGCTCAAGGCGAGCTTCTCGAGCGACAGGTTCCCGAACAAGAAGCAGATAGCTTCGATCGTGGATCTCTTTCCGGGCCGGCTGATTTTTCATACGAGGGAGGGATTCGGAATGACCGTAAAGGGGCCCCGCGCCGGAGACGGCAGGCCCGACACCCTGCTCGACCTCGAAAATCTGTTGAAATCGCTGGAATTTTCTGATAAATAGAGTAGTTTAAACAGTACGGGGGCAACCCCTCCCGGGGGCGTGCCCGGAATCCGGCTTTACCGTCGTGCGCGGCTCCCTCGGGGAGCCTTTGGCATCACATGCCGAACAGTGGAACGAGAAAGGAGCCCGCTTTGAAGAAAACGATTCTGTGCATCCTGGCGGCCGGCCTCGCGCTCTCCCTCGGATGCGGCAAAAAAGAGAACCTCGTCATCGCCAAGGTGGCCGACCGGAAGATCACCGTGGGGGACTTCAACAAGGCCGTCGCGGCGATGGACGAGAAATTCCTGCCCAAGACGAACGATCTCGAGGGAAAGAAAGAGCTTCTCGATATCATGATCAACAAGGAAGTCATGACGCTCAAGGCCCTCGCGGCGGGATACGAGAAAGAGAAATGGTTCGTCGAATTCTGGGATAAATTCAAAGGGCAGTACCTCGTCGCCGCGATGGAGAACGAGTACATCATGAAAAAGGTCAGCGTGACCGAGCAGGAAGCGAAGGATTTTTTCGACAAGATGCGCAACGAGTACCAGCTGAGCCAGATCCTCGTCGCGAACGAGGACGAGGCGCGCGCCATCCGGGAGCAGCTTGCCGGCGGCGCCGATTTTGCGGAAATGGCGAAGAAATACTCGCTGGGCCGCGAGGCCGGAGAGGGCGGCGCCATGGGAACGAGCACGATCGGAAGCATGTTCTTCTGGGTCGAGGAGGCGCTGTCGAACTCGAAGGAGGGGGACATCACCGAGCCCCTGCAGACGCCGACAGGATGGGCGATCCTCAAGGTGCATCGCATCCGGCAGATCACGCCCGAAAAGGACCTGCAGTACGCGCGCAAGAAGGTCGAGGGGGACAAGCAGAAAAAAATGCTCGCCGAGATTAAGCAGAAGATCGAGAAGGATATCGGGCTCGTCATCTATCCCGAAGCGGTCAGCATCGTATACAACAACCTTCCGCCCGACATCTCGATGGAAGACATCGTCACCTACAAGGTGACGCGCGATAACGCGCCGAAGCTCGAGATCCCGGAGCAGTACCAGGGCATGATTCTCGCCCAGTACGCGGACGGGTCTTACACGCTCAAGGATTACATGAAAATCTTCGACGGAGTCGGTCTTCCCGAGCGGCCGAGCCGCAGGCTGGGGAAGGAAGCAATCGTCGAATCCATACACAGGCGCATATGGGACTCGGCCCTTCCGACCTACGTCGAGAAGCAGCTCAAGGTTCAGGATATCCCCGAGGTCGCGAAAGGGCTCCAGCTGAAGAAGGAAATGATGCTGACCTGGAAGTTCTACGAGGACCAGGTGAAGAACGAGGTCAGCGTGAGCGATCTGGATGTCCAGGATTATTATAACGCGAATCAGGGCGAAATCTCGTCTCCGGAACGGCGCACATACGCCATCATCCTCGTGAGCGACAAGGCGAAGGCCGATCAGGCGGTTGCGCTCGCGCGGAAGGGAGAGAATTTTACGAAGCTCGTGAAGAAGTTCTCCGAGGATCCCGAGGCGGCGCAGAGCGGCGGCGGGACGGGCCTCGTTCCGAAGGGGAACTTCCCCGACTACGACGAGATCGCGTTTTCGCTTTCCCTCGGCCAGGTCTCCGATGCGTTCCAGGTGCCGAGGGGATGGGCGGTCGTCAAGGTCGAGCAGATCGAGGCGCCCCAGCCGATTCCGTACGCGAGCGCCGCGCTCTCCCTGAAACAGAAAATGCAGGAAGACCGGGCCGAAAAGCTCCTCAAGGAGAAGCTCGCGAAGTGGCGTGAGGATTTCGCGATCAAGACCAACATGCGGAACCTGAAAAAGACGGAGCTCTCGAGAACGCGGCCGAGCGAAGCCGTGCTGCAGCAGAAGGAGCAGGAGCGGCAACTGCAGGAACAGCAGCAAATGCAGCAGCAGCTGCAGATGCCGCAATAAGGCGGGCGCATTGATATGATCGGGGCACGGGAGGCGAAAATCCTCTTTCTCCTCGTGCTCTTTGCCGTCGGCGGGTGCGGGAAGGGGAACGAGCCGGGGAAAGTACCCGGGGAGAGGGCGGGCGAGATCGTCCGGGTGGGGGATGCCGTGCTCACCGGCGACGATCTCAACAAGCTCGTTCCCGAGGGCGAGCAGATTCCCCCGACAATGGAGGAGCGGCGGGAGTTCGTCCGCCGCTGGGTCGATACGGAGGTTCTCCGGCAGGAGGCAATCCGTCGCGGCCTCAAGACCGACCCGTACGTCGAGGCGCGCCTGAGAGAGCTCGAGCAGCAATTCCTCGCCGACCATCTCGTATTTACCGAGCTTCGCAAGCGCACCGCGGTGAGCGAGGAGGAGATCGAGGGGTACTACGTCGCACACGAGCGCGAGTACATGAACGAGTACCGCGTGAGCCAGATTCTCGTGGGCACCCCCGAAGAGGCCGAGCGGGTGATCGAGCTCCTCAAGACGAGGAGCTGGGCCTGGGTCGCCAACCGTTACACGATCGACCCGAGCGCGAAGCGCGGCGGCGATCTCGGCTATCTCACGAAGGGGAACATGATTCCCGAGCTCGAAGCGATCGTTTTCGACATGAAGCTGAACGACGTTACCGGCGGCATCAAATCGGATTTCGGCTACCACATCTTCAGGCTCGACGACGTGCGCGAGGCGCTCGTCTCGGTCGGGCTCGACGACATGCGCGAGCAGATCATGAACACGCTCATGCTCGAGAAGCGGAAAAAGGCATACCGCGAGTTCCTCGACTCGCTCAAGGCGAACGCCGACATCAAGTACAAAGACGAATCGTACCTGCGCCCGGCCGAGAGCGGGCCGCAGACGGACACGTCCGGGGCCTACGAGGACGCCGATACGGCGGAGACTCCCTGAAATCGAAAGAGGAGGAACGATGCATCACCGGAAGATCCTCGCGGCCGTCTGCGCGATATGCGCGGCCGCAATTGCCGCGCATGCGCCGAACGGGCACGCGTTCGCGCAGACGCTCGGTCCCGATACGACGAGCGTGGCAGTCATCGTCGACCGGATCGTCGCGACCATCGAGGATCGCGCGATCTTCCAGAGCGAGGTGGACAACGAGATCAGGAACTTCCTTATCCAGACGCAGCGTGCGTCCCTTCCGCCCGACGAGGAAAAGACGATGAGGCAGGAAGCGCTCAACAGCCTCATCGCCACTGCGCTGCTCACGATCCAGGCGGACCGGGACAATCTCAGGGTCGAGGACAAGGAGCTGGACGCGGCGGTCGAATGGAGGATAGAGCAGAAAAAAACGGAGAGCGGGGGGGATGACGCATTCGAGGGGCAGCTCGCGGCGGCAGGGCTCACGATGGATGCGCTTCGCGAGCGATATCGCGAGAATATCAGGACCCTTCTTCTTATCGAGAAGATAAAGTATCAGAAGATACTGCCGGACGTTCAGGTAACGGAGGCGGAAGTGCGCGAGTATTACAAAGCGCACCTTTCCGAGTTCCCGCAGAAGGAGCCGACCGTATCCATCGCGCACATCCTCATCGTGCCGAAACCGTCCGAAGCGGTTCTCGTGAAAGCGCTCGAGAAGATCACGATGATCGAGGGGAAACTCGCGGCCGGAGAGGATTTCGCGGCGACGGCGAAGACGTATTCAGATTGTCCGAGCGCCAAGTTCGGCGGCAACCTCGGGACCCTCAACCTCGACGAGCTCAACAACCCTCCGTTCGCCGAGGCGGCGCGCATGGTTGCGGTGGGACAGGTGAGCCGGCCCGTTCTCACCGAGTTCGGGTATCATATCATCAGGATCGAGGGGGTCGAAGGGGACCAGGTCACCCTGCGGCACATTCTCGTGCGCGCCGAAGCGGCGCCGGAAGACGTCGAAGCGGCGGCCACCCTGGCCGAGCGCGTTCGGGAGGAGCTCGCGGGTGGGGCCGATTTCACGCAGGCGGCGGCGCAGCACTCCGGCGATTACGCCACGAAGGATAAAGGGGGAGTCTTCGGCGCGGTCGAGATCAAGAGCCTGCCCGAGCAGTTCAAGGAAGCGATCAAGGGTGTGCCCGTGGGCGGGCTCGCTCCGGTCATGAAAGATGAGAGAGGTTTTCGCATCGTCAAGGTCCTGGGCAGGAACGAGGCGGGAACGTACTCGTTCGACGAGGCGAAGAACCAGGTGCGGAGGCTCCTCGTGGAGCAGAAGATCATGGAGACGATGAACACGTACGTGGAGGAGCTCAAAAAGAGCTATTCCGTCGCGATAAAGGGAGAATGACCCCGGTGAGAATCGACCTGCTTCTCAAGGCTCTGTGCCTCACGAAGACGCGGAGCCAGGCGCACAAGGGATGTGATGCGGGCGGCATTTCAATCAACGGCAGAAAGGCGAAACCGAGCGCGGAGGTCCGGCCGGGCGACGTCGTCGAGATCCGCTATCCGCGCGCGGTGATAGCGGTCGAGATCCTCGAGATTCCCGCGGGACAGGTGTCGCGGAAAGACCGCGAGCGCTTTTTCCGCGTCGTCCGGGAAGCCCGGATCGACACGGGCGGCGGCGAGGGATGGGATGTCTGAAAGCAGGGTGCGCCTCGCGCTCACCGTCGGGGACCCGGGGGGCATCGGCCCCGAGATAATGGGGTCGCTTCTCGCGACGCGCGCTCTCTCCGGCGCGGACGCGTTCGTCATCGGCGCGCACTCGTCGCTGTCGAGTCGGCTCCCGGCGCAGGCGTGCAGGGCCGCCCGCGCAATTACGCCCGCGGAAGCGGCGCAGCTCGAGACGCCCGATTCATTT
>JBAZPL010000144.1:0-6556 GCA_041648155.1 Candidatus Krumholzibacteriia bacterium | reverse complement strand
GCTCTTTCGCGGCTACATCCAATCCCGTCTCAACTCGGGGTTCGGTTGCCCCTTCACCTTCGCAGGCGTGCGCTGGGGATGGGGCCTTGTTCTCGCGGCCGTGTTCTTCGCCCTCTTCCATGTGCTGAATCTGCCCGCAGTTGCGGCGGGTGAGCTGAATCTCCAATGGTCCATGGCGATGCCCACGTTCGTGGCCGGGCTGCTTTTCGGCTACCTGAGGGAGAAGACCGGCAGTATTGCAGCCGGTGTCATCGTCCATGGACTGCCCCAAGGGATAGCATGGGCGTTCCTTGGACGCTGAAGCAAGCTTCCGTCGCCGCGCGCCCTAACAAGGCGCTGCAGGCGACGTCGCTTCGCGACGCGGCTGAGCGCGGGCGTTATGCGCCAGCCATGGAAATCGAGGTGATGTCATGTATTACATCGTTGAAACACACAAATCATTCGATCAAGCATCGACGGACCTTGAATCGGCGGTCAAGTGTCATGGCTTCGGCGTGCTGCACATCCACGACTTGGGGGCGACGCTTCGTAATAAAGGCGTAGCATTTAAGGAACAGTGCAAGGTGTTTGAGGTGTGCAATCCGGGCCAGGCCGCAAAAGTTCTGGCGGCCGATATGCGGCTGAATATGGCCCTGCCATGTCGTATCTCGGTGTTTACGGACAATGGCAAGACGATGATCGCCTTCATAAAACCCGTGCAAATGCTTTCGGCGCTGTCGCAGGATCCGGCATTGGTCCAGGTTGCCAAAGAGGTCGAGGAAAAGACCATCCGGATGGTTGACGAAGCGAAGTGAATCCTTCGAATAGCGACACCATGAACCATGCCTGAGAAAGAACACGAAGGCCGCTTTCATGGTGAGGCTGGGCGCCTGCAAGCCGCCGAGATGCTGAAGCTCGCCCACATGGATCTCTATCCGATGGCCGCCAGGCCGGCGGGCACAGCGATCTGAATCAGCCGGAATTTTATAGTTTCATTCGGCGCCGCAAATGACTGATAATCGTGCGCGACTCGCCGCGCCGGCGCACCCGGATAAAAAACGAACGGAGGACTCACATGGGCATTCTGTGGGAAATTGTGCAGACGGGATTGATGTACGGGCAGAAACGCAAATCCGATTCGGTTGATGACCGCGTCAAGTTTCTCGAGGATCAGGTGGCGGCGACGCAGAATACGCTGCGGAATCTGGTCAAGAAGCTCGAGGAGATCAACAAGGCCGATTTCGACGGAGACGGCAAGGTCGGGTAGGGATCGGTCCGGCATCGATAGGATGCCCCGCCGCCGGGTGGATACGATTATACATGGAATACTCCAGCATTTCGGGTCGGCTTCATGCGGCCGCGGACGGCAAAGCCGCCGCCGCGATCGTGATCGTCGCCGTCATGTTTCTCGCGATCGCGAATTCGTTCGTGACGGATGACGCGTTCATCTCGTTTCGATACGCGCGCAACCTCGTTGAGGCGCACGAGCTCGTATGGAATCCCGGAACGGGCGAGAGGATAGAAGGATACACGAATTTTCTCTGGACGCTCGTCATGGCGGCGGCGATCGCGGCGGGCGTCGATCCGGTGCCGGCATCGAAGGTTCTCGGTCTTCTCTTCGCGCTTGGAACGCTTCTCGTCACGTACCGGTTGGCGGTCCGCTTGCTGCAATCCCGAGGCGCCGCGCTCCTGGCCGTGGCGCTTCTCGGTGCGAACTACACCTTCAGCGCCTTCGCAACGAGCGGACTCGAAACCCAGATGCAGACGTTTCTGATTCTGGCGAGCACATCTCTGGCTTTCTCGATCGCGGAGCAGGATCGTCGGAGCGTCCGGCGCTCCGTTGCATTCTCGATCCTGTGCGCTGCGGCGCTTCTCACGCGGCTCGATTCCGCGATTCCGGTCCTTGTTCTATTCGTCTATCTCTTGATGAATCCGGCCGGGCGCGTCGCGGGAGCGGCTCTCATGCTTCCGGCTCTCCTGATCATCGGATCGTGGCTTCTCTGGAAACACGCATATTACGGAAGCTTTCTTCCGAACTCTTACTATGCCAAGGGAGCGATGTTCTCTCTCGACATTCTGAAGGGAGGCGTTCTCTATCTCTTCGAATTCCTCCGATCGTACTGTCTGTTGCCCCTCGCCTTCATATTTCTTTTCATGTTCAGGAACGTTCTCGACCGGCGCGAGACGCGCATGCTCGCATGCATATGCGCGCTGTGGTTTTTCTATATAATGAGGGTCGGTGGGGATTTCATGGAGTTCAGGTTCATTGTGCCCGTGCTTCCGTTCATATTCATTCTGGTTTCGGCGACCTTACGTGCTCTTCAGAGCTGGAGATTGCAAGCGGCGTTTGTGACCATGATGCTGCTCTGTTCCCTCTTTCATTCCGTCACGTTTCGCGGGACCCCGGGCGTCGAGTCGGTGCCGAAGCTGCGGGACTATATTACCGGCGAGAGCGGGCATTGGGAGCTGGCCGGAAAGGTCCTCGGCGAGCTCTTTCCCGGGGGGGGCGTGACACTCGCGGCGACCGCGGCCGGAGCGATTCCGTATTATTCGAAGCTCCCGGCGGTCGACATGCTTGGGATGAACGACGCATGGGTGGCGCGAAACGGCGTGATAATCGGCCCGCGGGCCGGGCATCAGCGCGCGGCGACGCTCGCGTATCTCAACGAACGCGGCGTGAACCTGGTGATCGGCCATCCGCTCGTCGAGCCTATCGATATTGGACCCGCGTCGCCCTGCTACTCAATCGCGGATCTCAAGAGAATGTTCATGGTCCAAAACGTCAGCGCCGATCAGGTTCCGGTCGAGGCGAAGATCCTGGAGATTCCGCTCGATACCGGGCACCGGATCACCGTGCTGTATCTCAAAGGGAACGCGCGCGTCGACGCTATAATAGAGGAAAAGAGACTGGCGACCTTCCCGATAGCGCGGTGAGCGGGAGTCACGGAAAGGAACGGTTCGATGAAAATAACGGCTTTCAACGGGAGCCCGAAAGCGGAACGCGGAAATACTCACGTCATCGTGGATGCGTTCCTCGCGGGGACGCGCGAAGCAGGAGCCGAAACGGAAAACGTTTTCCTTGCGAAGAAGAAGATAGGGCTTTGCACAGCCTGCAACGCGTGCTGGTTGAAAACGCCGGGGAAATGCTCCCAGCGCGACGACATGGACGAGCTTCTCGCCAAGGCGATCGCCTCGGACGTCGTCGTGTTCGCGACGCCGGTGTACGTCGATAACGTCACCGGGCTCATGAAGAATTTCATGGACCGGCTCATACCGATCGGCGACCCGCACTGGGAGAAGGACGAGAACGGCGAATGCCGTCACGTGATGCGGAACGAGAAGCCGAGGAAGATCGCCGTCATTTCGAATTGCGGATTTCCGCAGCAGAGCCATTTCCAGGTGCTGCGTCTTTTTTTCAGAAGGGTTGCGCGAAACATTCACGCCGAGTTGATAGCGGAAGTTTACCGGGATGGCGGTGGGATACTGACCGCTCCCGCAAGCGAGTTGCAGCCGCTGATAGCGGGGTACAAGCTGCTCGTCGAAAAAGCGGGACGCGAGACGGTGGAGTGCTCGCGACTCTCGGCGGATACGATCGCGGAGCTCGAGCGGCCACTTCTTCCCGCGAAAACCTATGTCGATGATTTCATGAACATCGTCAACAAGAGGTGCGACGAAATCCTATCGAAGCGTGGCGGCTAGATGCGTTCCTTAAGGGGGTCATGATGCGTAGAGGCGATGGATTTGCGACGGGCATCCTTATAATAGCGATGGCGCTCGTCCTGACGGCAGCCGGAGGCGACAAACCGACTATCGCAAAAGAGGAGATCGTCGGCGCGGAGAAGATCGTCGGGCTCGATTTCACCCAAGCCGAGCGGGACTCCATGCTGCAGGATCTGATCGACAACCTGCAGAGCTACTTGACGCTCAGAGGGGTCGCGATTTCGAATGCGGTTCCCCCCGCGCTTCAGTTCAATCCGATTCCCGTGGGCCTGAAGATCGAGAAGGAAGAGCGGCGTTTCGTCGCGAGCAAGGCGCGAAAGCTCGAGAGGCCGGCGAATCTCGAGGATCTCGCGTTCTGGTCCGTCCGCGATCTCGCCGAGCTCGTTCGCACGAAGAAGGTCAGCTCGATGGAGCTCACGAAGATGTATCTCGAGCGGCTCAAGAAGTATGGGCCCAAGCTCGAGTGCGTCGTCACCCTGACGGAAGAGCGCTCGCTCGAACATGCGAAGCGCGCCGACGAAGAGATCGCAGCGGGCAAGTACCGCGGCCTTCTGCACGGGATTCCATACGGCGCGAAGGACCTTCTCGCGGTCAAGGGGTACAGGACGACGTGGGGCGCGATGCCGTACAAGGACCAGGTGATCGACGAAGACGCGACGGTGATCAAGAAGCTCGATGACGCCGGCGCCGTGCTCGTCGCCAAGCTCACGATGGGCGCGCTCGCGTGGGGGGACGTCTGGTACGGCGGCATGACGCGCAATCCGTGGAGCCTCGAGCAGGGATCGAGCGGCTCGTCGGCCGGCTCGGTCTCCGCGACGGCGGCGGGTCTCGTTGCGTTCGCCATCGGAACGGAGACGTGGGGCTCGATCGTTTCTCCCTCGACGCGATGCGGCGCGACAGGGCTCAGGCCCACGTACGGACGGGTGAGCCGCACGGGCGCGATGGCGCTCAGCTGGTCGATGGACAAGATCGGACCGATCTGCCGGACGGTCGAGGACTGTGCGATCGTGTTCGACGCGATTCGGGGCGCGGACGGGATCGACCAGACCTTGATCGACGCGCCGTTTAACTACGATCCGAAGGTCAATTTGAAAAAGCTTCGGATCGGCTATCTGAAAAAGCTCTTCGAGGAAGACTACGAAAACAAGACCAACGACGCCGCCACGCTCGCGAAGCTCCGCGAGTTCGGGTGCGAGCTTGTACCCGTAGAGCTTCCCGACTACCCGGTCGACGCGATCGCATTCATCCTGAGCGCCGAGGCCGCGGCCGCGTTCGACGAGCTCACGCGCTCGGGGCGTGACGATCTCATGGTGCGGCAGACGAGGGATGCCTGGCCGAACGTTTTTCGCGCCTCGCGATTCATTCCGGCGGTCGAATACATCCAGGCGAATCGCCTGCGCTATCTGATTATTCAGGATATGCAGAAGCTCGACGTGGACGTGTATCTCTCCCCTTCGTTCGGCGGAAGCAACCTGCTGCTCACGAATCTCACGGGACACCCCTGCGTTGTGCTGCCGAACGGGTTCGACGAGAAGGGATGCCCGACGAGCGTCACATTCATGGGGCGGCTGTTCGGAGAGGCCGCGCTCCTCGCCGTCGCCAAGGCGTACGAGGATGCAACCGATTTTCACCTGAAGCATCCGCCGCTGTTCCGATGAACGGGCCGGATCACGGAGGAGAGATGACGGATCGAAGAGATACGGTGAACCCCTGGCTCTCGGTGCCGGCGGCCGATTACGAGGGGCATATGGGAAGTCCCGGCGTGCGGCAGCTCGAGTTCCTGAGCCGGATCTTCGGCGAGCTCATGATTGAATTCGATCCCGAGTCGCTCGTCGTTCTCGGGTGCGCGACGGGAAACGGGTTCGAGCATATCGAGCGTGCGCGTACCCGCAAGCTCGTCGGTCTCGATATCAATCCGGAGTATCTGGATGTATGCCGGAAGCGGCATGGGGAGAATATTCCCGGACTGGAGCTTGTCTGCGCGGACTTCGCTTCGTTCGATCTCGAGGCCGCTTCGATCGATTTCGTCCACGCGGCGCTCTTTTTCGAATATGTCGATCCGGCCGCCGCGGTGGAGAAAGTCTCGCGATGGCTGAAGCCGCGCGGCATCCTCGCCGTCGTGCTGCAGATGCCGAGCGATTCGTGCGGTAAGGTATCGGAGACGGGCTTCACGAGCGTGAAGGTGCTCGAACCGGCGATACATCTTGTCGATCCCGCGCTCCTCGGGCGCCTCGTTCGAGAACATGGGTTTTTCGAGGTCAGATCCGCGAGAGAAACGCTCGCGAGCGGAAAAGAGTTCTTCCTGGGAGTGTACCGTCTTGAAAGCGCGTAAGGACAGACTGATACTGTTCAACAAGCCATTTCGCGTTCTCTGCCAGTTCAGCGGGGAGCGTCCCGGGCGGAGTACGCTTGCCGATTATATCGATGTTCCCGGAGTGTATCCGGCGGGGAGGCTCGATTACGACAGCGAGGGCCTGCTGCTCCTGATCGGCTCGGGCGCCCTGCAACATCTCATAACGGATCCCCGCCGCAAGACGGAGAAAACGTATCTCGTGCAGGTGGAGGGCTCGCCCGAGCGGGATGCGCTCGATCGCCTGCGGAGCGGCGTGCGGCTTCAGGACGGGATGACGCTGCCCGCGAAGGCGCGGCTCGTCGACGCTCCGGATATCCGGCCGCGCGTGCCGGCGATACGATATCGAAAGAGCGTTCCCACGGCGTGGCTCGAGCTCACGATCGTGGAGGGGCGGAACCGGCAGGTGCGGAGGATGACGGCCGCAGTCGGTCATCCGACGCTTCGCCTGATCCGCGTTCGCATCGGGCCATGGGAGCTGGGTGATCTCGAGCCCGGAAAATGGAA
>JBAZPL010000143.1:0-6625 GCA_041648155.1 Candidatus Krumholzibacteriia bacterium | reverse complement strand
GCGGAGGGTCATCTACGTTCAGGGGCAGGTCGCGCGCCCCGGGAAATACGAGCTGGGAGGCTCTCCCTCCGTGTGGGACGCGATCAAGGAAGCGGGAGGCGCCACGGCGGCAGCATCCCTGGACGGGGTGCGCATCGTGAGGACTTCGAGCGACGGGAGCACGACGACCCTCGTCAATCTGCAGCAGGCGCTCGATTCGGGAAATCTCAGCTCGCTTCCCGTGCTCAAGCCGGGAGATGCGGTCATCGTGCCGGAGCGCACGGCTTCGTATACCGGGACGGGAGCGGTGAACGTTTTCGGGGCGGTCGTTCGTCCCGCCTCCTATGCCCTGACCCAGGAGAAAAGGCTCATCGACGCGATCCTCGCGGCGGGCGGCCCCGTCCAGAACGCTCGCTTGAGCAAGGTGACGATCATCCGCCGGGTCGCCGGAGGGGGCGCGACGACGATCTCGGTCGACTTCAAGCGCTACCTCGAAACGGGCGATACACAGCACAACCCGCCGATATTTCCGGACGACACGGTGAACGTCCCGCAAACCAGTTCTTTCTGGATGTCCATAGTGAACCCGAGCTTTCTTCTCGCGATCATCTCGACGTCCGCCACCATTGCGGCGCTCCTCCTTTATTCGCGATAGAGAGGGACCGACGTGGAGAATATCAGGAAAGTGACGCCCGAAGAGGATCAGAGCAGGATAAACCTCCATGCCTTCTGGAAGATATTCTGGAGAAAGAAGTTCTATGTAGTCATCCCGCTCGCTCTCTCGGCTGTCGTTGCGGGCGTCGGCGTCCGGCGCCTTACCCCCA
The DNA here is from genome assembly GCA_041648155.1 of Candidatus Krumholzibacteriia bacterium. Lineage (GTDB taxonomy): Bacteria > Krumholzibacteriota > Krumholzibacteriia > Krumholzibacteriales > Krumholzibacteriaceae > SSS58A. Next base: position 5,822 of record JBAZPL010000143.1, on the reverse strand, counting down.
TCTACGAATCGCACACAACACTCTCGATGGAGGATAGGAACATCCTTTCACCCACGCTGGAGCAATACGTTCCCTCGGCGGACAGCCGGGGCCGGACGCGGAACCAGGAACTGAGATCAATGATCGAAACGCGGGTGACGAGCAACGAATTTCTCAGGGTCATTATCGAGGATCTCAATCTCCAACGGTCGGAACAACTCCGCGCGTACGTGGAGAGATCGTCCGCGAGGAATAAGAGCGCCATGCCGCTCGATGATCTCGTCATGCGCCACCTCGTCGGTATTCTCGAGAAGAAGATCGAAATCTCGAGTCCCCTGCCCGGATTCTATTCGATCGGCGTCTACGATACGGATCCTACCACGGCGTACGTGCTCGCCGAACATATCGCCGAGACGTTCGTCGACGTGATGCGGCAGGATCAGATACAGGGCGCCCGGCAGGCGGGAGCTTTCAGCGACGAGCAGTTCGCGATTTACAAGGAGAAGCTTGAAAGCTCGGAAAAGGAACTTGCGCGGATCAGGCTCGAAATGGCGGACAGCGAGGTCGAGAACAATCCGGTCAATTCGAACAATGTCAATTTCGCCCGAGCGCTCAAGCAGACGAGCGGGGCGGAGGCGGACCGGAGCGGAATCGCCCTCCGGCGCGTGCGGGAGAGACTCGTCGAGCTCTTAAATCTTGTTCCCTCGTCGGATAAAATCCTATCCGACGAAACGGTGCGCAATTGCGAGAACAAACTTGTCGCTTACGGTGAGGAGAAGCTTCTGCGCGATCTCTCGGGAACCCAGCAGGCGGCCATGCCGCGGGACCAGTATACCGACGCTGCGGCGGCCCTCAGGGCGAGGATCACCGATATCGTTCAAGGAGAATATCAGAATCTCACTTCGGATATCTATCCGCTCATTGTTGAGTATTATTACCAGCGATCCCTCAACGACTATTATTCCTTTATGAACCGCAAGCTCGGAGGATATATCGAGCAATACACGAGGAGCTATGAGCGGCGCCCCAGTCTCGAGCGCGAGGTCAGTCGGCTCACCCAGGATGTCGAGACGAACAAGGCGATCTACCGCGCTTTTCTCGAGTCGAAGACCTCGGCCCGGATCGACGAAGCGGCGCAGACGACGAACTTGGGCCTCGGTACGAACATCATCGAACGCGCTGAGAAGCCCCTCACGCCGGTCAAGCCGAACCCGCTCAAGATCATACTTTTCGCCGTGATGTTTGGCGGCGTCTGCGGACTCGGCGCGGTCATCATCACCGAGTACGTTGACGATTCGTTCAGGTCGATCGATGAAGTCGAACGGGTTCTGAAGACGCCCGTTCTCGGGACGGTCCCGAAAATGGAGGCCGGTTTTTCGTGGGAGAGGAAACAGCGCGGGGTCATAATTGCATCCTGGATCGTGGGGGTGACCGTATTCGTCGCTATTCTGTCGGGTGCCCTCTATATCTACGCGAATCAACTGAAGTCGAGCGGTCTCGGGATCGAGCTCAAGGAAGAAAAACCGGCGACAGAGGTTCAAAAGTGATCGATAACGAAGCGAGAACCATCTACAACGTTTTTGACCAAGAGAGCCCCATGGCGACCGAGATGCGGAGGCTCTATTCGAATATCAGGCATTTGCAGGGCAAGCCGGATCTTCGGAGCTTCCTGGTCACGAGTGCCCACCGCGGGGAGGGGAAGAGCACAATCGCCTCTCATCTTGCCCTCACGGTCGCGCGCTTCAAGGGAAAGAAATCGCTCATCGTCGACGCCGATCTCAGGCGCCCGCGACTCCATCAGGTGTTCGGCGTGCCGAAGGAACCGGGGTTGCTCGAATGCCTGCAAGGGAGAATGGACCCACTTGATGTGGTGAAGGACACGCCCGTCGATAATTTGAAAGTGATACCGGCGGGAGCGAACATCAGATCGCCCGCTCATCTCTTCGAGGGCGGCATTCTCTCCGAGATCTTCAGGAAAATACGTTTCTACTACGACATCGTGATCGTGGACTCGGCGCCCGTGATTCCCGTGAGCGACCCGATGCTCATTTCGAGCGAGGTGGACGGCGTCATCCTCGTTCTTCTCGCCGGAAAAACGCCCCGCAACGTCGCGACGCGCGCGCGGGATATCCTTCTTGACGCGAACGCGAATCTGCTGGGCGTGGTCGTCAACAATCTCTCCGAAGTGCTTCCGTATTATTACGACTACAAGTACTATGGTTACCGCGAACAGGACGATGGCAAGAAATCCGGGGGCGGCGCGTGAGCGCTTCCATGCCGGCGATGAGAGGGATATGGAAAGGACAGTTGTGAGGCGTTTCGTACTTATCGCGGCGATCCTGGCGTCGGTCGCGCCTGGCGCCGTGGAAGGAAAAAGCGATTCCCTGTGCGTTCGCATCTCGGGAAACGAGCCTGGAGCGCGCGTAACGCTCGTTCATGGTTACACGTTGAGCGGGACTCTGCCGGTATCGTTCTGCGGCATCGAGCCGGGAGTTCGCTACCGATTGATTCTCGACGGCGCCGGATTCGAAAGGCGTGTCGGGATATTTTCGATTGACGGCGGCGCGGCGCGCGTGGACGGGATTCAGGCGATCATGGCAGCGAAGAACATCGTGCTTCCCGGCTGGGGTTCCGCGAGCGCGGGAAGAGCCTCAACGGCCCTGAGCGACGATATCGGCATGGCGGCATCTCTCGGCTCGCTGCTCCACGAGGAGATGGAATACCGCGATCAGCGGGACGGGATCGATGCGCTCAATGAGTCTTTCTCTCTCGCGGAAACCTGGACGGACCGGGCGCGGCTCCAGGGCGCGCTGCACGCGGCCTCGCGCGAGGCGAACATCCAGAACGATCGACGTCTGCGGCTCGCTATCCTCTCGGGAGCTCTCTACGCGTGGCAGGTCATCGAGCCGTTCTTCATCGACAATCCGCCGAAATCGCCCGGCGATCAGGCGAAGGGAGAGATCGTGCTCCGGGGAACGCGCCAGTCGCGGCCGAAAGCGTTCATCTATTCGCTCGTGAGGCCCGGGCGCGGGCAATTCTATCAGGGCAAAACGACGCGCGGCGTTTTCTTCTCGGTGGCGACCCTTGCCGCGGGGCTCGTCGCGCTCGACTATCAAACCGGGTATGAGTATGCCGCCGACGATTACAAGCTCTGCGTAGAACGTTTCGACGCCGCGGACGTCGTATCGGAAAAGGACAGGATCAGGAACGAGGCGGTTCGTCTATGGAGCGACGTCGAACGCACAAAGGATCGAAGGGACGCGTCGCTCATCGTGCTTGCGGCGTTGTGGGGATGGAATGTGATCGATACGTTCATCCCCGCCGATCAGCACGGGGCCGGCGCGAAGTATTCATTCGATCTCGACGCGCGGGGAGCTTCGATAGCAATGAGATTCTAACGTAACGGAGGTTCATTCGATGAGAAGGATTGCGGCCGTTGGCATGATGCTGATCCTCGCGGGGATGCAGACCGGGTGTTTTGAAAGCGTTACGGAGGCGCCGCTCGAAATCCCCGGGGATGCAATAATGGCCCCGCAAGGCCTTTTCGCCCGGGTCGGGGACGGCACCGTTACGATCGGCTGGCAGGCGGTGGAGAGCGCGCAGCGGTACCGCGTCTATCGATCGGTCGATACCGGGGATCTCTTCGAACGGCTCGCGGAAACGGCGGATACCTCCTGCGTCGACGCCGACGTACAGAATGGCCGTTTCTATTTCTATGCCGTTTCCTCGGTAGACGCGAAGAGGCTCGAGGGCACGCGGTCGGTCGAAATCATCGCGTCCCCTGCCGTTTATGCGATCTCGATCAACGCAGGAGCGACGGCCACCCGCTCGATTTCCGTCATTCTCGCGCTTACGGCTCCGGTAACAACGGCCTATATGCTGATATCGAGAGATGCGACGGGTGCGGGAGGGGAGTGGGAGAGCTACGAAAGAGCGCGCAGTTGGACGCTCGACGGATCGGACGGCGCGAAGAGCGTCTATGCGAGATTCAGAGACCAGGGCGGAGCGCTCTCGCCGGTCGTATCCTCCTCGATCACCCTCGACCGGTTCGCGATGATCGAGAGCATCGCAATAAGCCCCGTGCCGCGTCTTTACCAACCCGGCGCCACCGCGCATTTCAGGATGCGGATCGAGGGCAACGAGCCGGGAGGCGACGCGAAGATATCGTTCGAGAACTATAGCGGTTCCGTGGACCTGTATGACAACGGCATGGGTGGGGATGCTACGGGGGGGGACGGCGTGTACGAGGCGGATTTCGTTTTTCCGGAATCGATCCGCGGAATGGATCTCGCGGTCGCGGGTTCTTTCGTCGACGTCGCCCGCAACGAAGCGCCGCCGTTCGAATGCCCGGATAAAATATCCTTTACCGATCCACCCCCGGCAGTGCGCCTCATTGGCGCCTCGGATTCGTCCCTGACGAGCATCACGATCAGATGGGAGGCCTCGTCCGACGCGCATTTTCAGAGCTACCGCATCTACCGGAGCGTCTCCCCCGGCGTGACTGAGTCCGCTTCGCAATTCGTGCGGGAGCTTTTCAACGCCGCGCAGACAAGTTATCCCGACGGCAGCCTCAAGGAGGGAACGCATTATTACTACCGGATCTTCGCGGTGAACGATCTCGACGAGACTGCGGGGAGCAACGAGGTCGCGACACATACGTTCGATGCGGTTCCCGATCCGGTTGTGCTTGATGATCCTTCGAGCGTGGGCACAAACCGCCTGACCCTCACCTGGAGCGTGAATGGCGCTACGGATTTCAGGGAATACCGCATCTATCGATCGATACAGCCCGGCGTAACGACGGTTTCGACGCTTGTCACCACGATCGCCGATCGCGAGAGAACCTATTATGACGACACGGGCCTCGATCTCGCGGGGAACGACTATTATTACCGGATCTACGTTTACGACGCAGGCGGCAAGAATTCGAGAAGCAACGAGGTAACGACCGCTCTCTGAAAATCCCTTTCAACAGGGCTTTTCGGCCAATCGCATGGTGGGCGATATTGCCCATCACAGCCGTTTGAATAGGGGAAAATATCCCATAATATCGTGCCTGATTTGGCAGTTGCCATAGCATAGCAATTCACTGAAATTCTTTTCACATTTCTATCTACATATGTTACCATATGATGTGGCATACGGTTAAAGTGATAGATTAGGTTAATAAGCGGATCAAAATTCAGGAATGAAAATTGCGAATAGCTGGCCAAAGACGGTAGGGGTCTATCCGCTGCGCACCTTGCTAAACACCACGAAAGGTTTGAAGAATGTCGGTTTTTCACAGAACAGCGTTAGATCAAACAGGGGATTACTTCGCCTATGAAGGACGATCCGAGCCGCTCGCGGAGGACATCGCAAGCCAGGCCGAGGTTATCCAGTACGATGCGGCGAAGAGGATTGGAAACGCTCTTGTGGCGAAGCGCGTTTTCGACGTCGTGGTCGCGTCAGTTGCGCTGGCCCTGGCCTTTCCCATCATGCTCGCCGCGGCTTTGGCCATTCGGTTCGATTCAAGGGGATCCATATTCTTCAAGCAGGAGAGGATCGGGATCAACAAACGAAGAGCAGAAAGGCGCCGATTGAGCGTGGCGATGGATTCGAACGTGCGCTACGTCACGGACAGGCGGACGCAGATCAACGCCGGCAAGCCTTTCATGATCTATAAGTTCAGGACGATGGTTCAGGACGCCGAAAGGGGCGGGCCGAAGCTCGCGTGTGAGAACGACCCCCGCATCACCCGCGTCGGACGATTCATGCGAAAGACGCGAATCGACGAGATTCCGCAGTTCATCAACGTGATCCGCGGGGATATGAGCTTCATCGGTCCGCGACCGGAGCGCTCC
>JBAZPL010000142.1:0-6692 GCA_041648155.1 Candidatus Krumholzibacteriia bacterium | reverse complement strand
GAATATTTCTTCATGAACGCTCCATTCTCCCGAAACCCGGCCCGTTCGAACCGCCCTGGCCGCACCTCTATAAGGTAACCTTCCCGTATTCCATTGTCAAATGCAACCTGGGTAAGCTCTTACCTTGACAAACGGGGGCGTTGGATGTATCGTGGAATCCTCGCGGGGGCGTGAGTGTATGAAAACAATCCTCTTCGTATGTACGGGAAACAGCTGTCGGAGCCCGATAGCGCGAGGGATCGCCGCGGCCCGGTTGCCGGGGCGCTGGAAGGGCAAGGTAGCCTTTTCCTCGGCGGGCACCGTGGCGTACGACGGCATGAAGGCGGCAGAGAACGCCGTCCTCGTTCTCAAGGAGATCGGCATCGATCTTTCCCGCCATCGGGCGAGGCTTCTCACCAGGGAGATGGTGGAAAGCTCCACCCTTGTGGTCGCGATGGCGCGCCGCCACAAGGAGGAGATTCTCCGGATCGCGCCGGGCACGGCAGGCAAGGTGATTGTTCTCGGCGATCTCGATTTGAAGAGGAAGAACCCCGATATCGAGGATCCGATAGGCGGGGACGAGGCGGTCTACCGGCGCACGAGGGACAAAATCGCGGAGCTTGTATTCCTGCTATTTGATAGTTTCGATTTCAGACATTCTGGAATTTTCAGCCCAAAATGAATAAATAGAGATTGCCCGCCGGGGGTGCAAAGACTATAATTTTTACGATTTGTAACCGGCGAAAGATCAATCAGTAACGGTACCGACGAGCGGTCAAAGAGGGTTCCGGCGGTTCGACGCGCAGGAAAGAAGGAGAGGTAACGATGGCTCTGAAGCCGACGAAGAAGATCTGGATGGACGGCACATTCGTCAACTGGGACGACGCTACGATTCACGTCTGCTCGCATGTCGTTCATTACGGCACCGCGGTTTTCGAGGGCATCCGGTGCTACAATACGAAAAAGGGCTCGATGATCTTCCGTCTCCAGCCGCACATCAAGCGCCTCTTCAACTCCGCGAAGATGTACCGCATGGAGCCGACGTCGATCACCGTCGAGAAATTCATGGAAGCGTGCGTCGAGACGGTGCGCGTCAACGACATGAAGGAATGCTACGTCAGGCCCGTCGTCTATCGCGGCTACAACGAGCTCGGCGTGTATCCCATGAACTGTCCCATCAACGCGTTTATCGTCGTGTGGGAGTGGGGCAAATATCTCGGCCCGGAGGCGCTCGAGCAGGGCGTCGACGTGTGCGTATCGAGCTGGAGCCGCATCGCGCCGAACACGCTTCCGGCGCTCGCGAAGACGGCCGCCAACTACATGAACTCGCAGCTCATCAAAATGGAAGCGCGCCTCAACGGTTACGAGGAAGGCATTGCGCTCGACACGAACGGTTACGTGAGCGAGGGGAGCGGCGAGAACCTCTTCCTCGTGATGAACGGAAAGCTCCTCACGCCGCCTCTCGGCGCGAGCGTGCTCCCCGGCATCACGCGCGACTCCGTCATCGTGATCGCGAAGGAGCTCGGGATCGAGGTCTCCGAGCAGCTCATCCCGCGCGAGATGCTCTACATAACGGACGAGCTCTTCTTCACGGGCACGGCCGCCGAGATCACGCCGATCCGCAGCGTCGACAAGATCAACGTCGGCGCGGGCAAGGCCGGCCCGATCACGAAGAAGCTCCAGGAGATATTTTTCAAATATCTGAGCATGGAGGCCAACGACTCGCACGGCTGGATGACGCCGATCTCCAAGTAGGCTGCCGCGGGAGGAAGACCTGTGAAAATAGCGGTCGGCTCCGATCACCGAGGCTTCGCGCTCAAGGCGCATCTCGTCTCCACCCTCGCGAAGGCGGGGCATGAGATCGTCGATCTCGGCTGCTCGGGGGTCGAGCCCGTCGATTACCCCGATTTCGCGTTCGTCGTCGGCGAGATGGTCGCCTCGGGCGGCGCGGAGCGGGGGATCCTCGTGTGCGGGAGCGGCATCGGGATGTCGATCGCGGCGAACAAAGTGCGCGGCGTCCGCGCGGCGATCTGTCGCACGGTGGAGGATGCCCGCGTGACCCGCCGCCACAACGATTCGAACGTGCTCGCGCTCTCCGAGCGCGGGCTCGACGATCCGCACATTGACGAGCTCGTCGCGGCGTGGCTCTCCACCCCCTTCGAGGGCGGAAGGCACGAGCGGAGAGTCGAGAAGATACGCGAATACGAGGAGCGTCGCTGATGTTCAACGAGAATCTTTTCACCTACCTCGAGAAAACCGATCCGGAGATCATGGACGCGATGCGGTGCGAGCTCGCGCGCCAGCAGGGGCAGCTCGAGCTCATCGCGAGCGAGAATTTCGCGAGCCGCGCGGTGCTCGCCGCCCTCTCGAACCCGATGCAGAACAAGTACGCCGAGGGCTATCCGGGAAAGCGCTACTACGGCGGCTGCGAGTTCGTCGATCGGGCGGAGGAGCTTGCCCGCGAGCGCGCGAAAGCGCTCTTCGGGGCCCAGCACGCGAACGTCCAGCCGCATTGCGGCACCGGCGCCAACATCACCGCGTACCTCGTCTTCCTGAAGCCCGGCGACAAGATCATGGGACTGAGCCTCTCGCACGGCGGGCATCTCTCGCACGGGCACCCGGTCAATTTCTCGGGATCGTTCTTCAACGTCGTGCACTACGAGGTGGACCGAGAGACGAAAATGCTCGACTACGATGCGATCGAGAAGCAGGCCCTCGCCGAGCGGCCGAAGCTCTTCGTCGCCGGCGCGAGCGCCTATGCGCGCTCGTGGGATTTCAAGCGCCTTCGCGAGATATGCGACAAGGTCGGCGCGATTCTCATGGTCGACATGGCGCACTTCGCGGGGCTCGTCGCGGCGAAGATCCATCCCGACCCGGTGCCGTACGCGGACATCGTTACCTCGACGACGCACAAGACACTCCGCGGACCGCGCGGCGGGCTCATTCTCTGCCCCGAGAAGTACATGAAGGAAGTCGACAAGATCAATTTCCCCGGCACGCAGGGAGGGCCGTTCATGCACGTCATCGCGGCCAAGGCGGTCTGCTTCAAGGAAGCGATGTCGGAGGAGTTCCGCGCGTATCAGCGGCAGGTGGTCGCGAACGCGAAGAAGCTTTCGAGCGTCCTCATGGCGCGCGGCTTCGACGTGGTGACCGGCGGCACCGACACGCACCTCTTCCTCGTCGACCTTTCGAATCGCGGCCTCACCGGGAAGGACGCCGAGAAGACGCTCGAACGCGCCGGCATGACGGTCAACAAGAACACCGTTCCCTTCGACGAAAAGAGCCCCTTCATCACTTCCGGATTCCGCGTCGGGACCCCGGCGATCACCTCGCGCGGCATGAAGGAGAGCGAGATGGAGGAACTCGGAGCCCTCATGGCCGCGGTCCTCGAGGATCTCTCGAACGAGAAGGCGATTCTTCAGGCGCGGGAGGCGGCAGGGGCGCTCGCGAAGCGCTTTCCCCTCTACGAATGAGGCGGCCGCGCCGGGCGGCGCGGCCGGGGAGCGATCATGACGAGACCGACCTGGGACGAATATTTCATGAAGATCGCGGCACTCGTATCCGAGCGCTCGACCTGCGGGCGCCGGATGGTCGGCGCGATCATCGTCAACAACAAACGCATCATATCGACCGGCTACAACGGCGCGCCGCGCGGTCTCAAGCACTGCCTCGAGGCGGGCTGCCTGCGCGAGAAGATGGGCATCCCCTCGGGGGAGCGCCAGGAGCTCTGCCGGGGCGCCCACGCCGAGCAGAACGCCATCATCCAGGCGGCCTCCAGCGGCGTGAGCATGGAGGGCTCGACGATGTACTGCACCACCGCCCCCTGTGCGACGTGCGCGAAGATGATCATCAACGCCGGCATCAAGCGTCTCGTGCTCGGCGGGCGTTACCCCGACTCCCTCGGCGAGGCCCTCGTCAAGGAAGCGCTCATCGAGACCGAGTATCACATACTCGAGCCGAAGCCCTGAGCTCTTCCGGTCCGGAGGTTTTTCATGCGGTGCCCTTCGTGCGGTCATGAGGAGGACCGGGTCGTCGACAGCCGCGCGACGAAGGAAAACTCCGCGGTGCGCAGGCGCCGCGAGTGCCTCAAGTGCGGCTCGCGCTTCACGACGTACGAGTACATCGAGCACACCCCGCTCATGGTCGTGAAGAAGGACGGCCGCCGGGAGCATTACAGCAGGGAAAAGATCATGAACGGGCTGCTCCGCGCGTGCGAGAAGCGCCCCGTGTCGCGCGAGGCGCTCGAGAAGCTCGTCGACGACGTCGAGGAGTCGATCGGCCGCCGCGTTCGTGACGAGATCCCGACGAGCGAGATCGGCAACGAGATCATGAAGCACCTCGGCGGCCTCGACCAGGTCGCCTATGTGCGTTTCGCTTCCGTGTACCGGGAGTTCAAGGATGTAACGCAATTTCTCGACGAGCTGCGGAGCCTGCTCGAGAAAAAGCGATAAAGGAGGTCCCGACATGTCATGTGCGATGCGGTTCCCGGCGGCGCGCACGCTCGTCGCGTGCGCCCTCGTATGCGTCATGGTCCAGATCGTTCCCGCGGCCTCGGCGCGGGCCGAGGAGAAGAAATCCTGTACGCTTCTCTTCAGCCTCCCGGAGGGCACCGTTCTTCATTACAAGTCGTTCAACCAACTCGATCAGAATTTCAGCGGCACGGACGTTTCGATGAACCAGACCTCGCAGGTCGATATGGTCCACGGAAGCGCTCCCGACTCCACGGGAGCCGCGAGGGTCGATCTCAAGTATATCGAGGTGAAGTCGAGCCTCCTCTCGGGCGGACGGCTCATGGATTGGTCGCCTCCTATCAAGCTCGAAGGGGCGACGATCAGGATCATGATAATGCCGAACGGCGATATCGTCAAATTCGATCCGGGGCGCGGCGTTCCGGGTCTTCAGAGTGTCGAGGACCTGCGCGAAATCATCGATGCCTGGTTCATTAGGTTCCCCGAGGAGGAGATTGCCGTCGGGCAGTCCTGGACCGAGGAGATCGTAAGGGAAGAGCGCGATGACGGCCCCCCGGGCGCGAAGGGTCAGATGGTTTACACGCTCAAGAAGATCGAGAAGAAGGGCGACCTCGAAGTCGCCGTGATCGAGGGCAAGATGAAGCTGGAGCTGAACCAGGATACTCCCGCGGGCATGCTCGTCGGCGAGGGAAAGGCCGATCTCAAAGCGCAGGTGGCCCTGAACGGCGGATACATCGTCGAGCTCAAAGAGACGATCGAAATCCGGGGTGACATCGTCGCGAAAGACCCCCTGACCGACAAGGAAACAAAGAGAGAAACTGCTGTCACCCAGATCTACGAGCGCAAGCTGCAGCAGTAGCGCAGGCGACGGTGGTGGAAGAGCGCACAGAGAATCTCAAGGAGATGGGTCTCCTCGATCACCTCGAGGAGCTTCGTTCGACCCTGATCGCCTCTCTCATCGCGTGGATCGGCGCCTCCGCTGTCCTCTGGTTCTTCTCGGCGCGGATTCTCGAATTCCTCATCCATCATCTACCCGCCAAGGACCTCTACTTCTTCGCCCCGGGCGAGGCGTTCATGGTCAGGACGAAGCTCAGCTTCATCCTCGGGATTCTTGTCTCGGTCCCCTATCTCCTCTTCAGGGTGTGGCGATTCGTCTCGCCGGGTCTCTTCAGGAAGGAACAGAGCCTCGTTTTTCCCGTCATCGTTCTCTCGGTCGCACTCTTCTATCTGGGGCTCGCCTTCGCCTACTGGGTGATGATGCCGCTCGTGCTGAAGTTCTTCGTCACCTTCGGCACGGAGAGCCTGACTCCGATGCTCTCGGTGGAGAAATACTTCAGCTTCGTCGCGAAGCTCTCTTTCGCCTTCGGGCTCGTGTTCCAGCTTCCGCTCGTCGTCATCCTTCTCAGCTCGATGGGGGTCGTCTCGGCGCGCGCGCTGCTCGCACAGTGGCGATGGGTCATCCTCATCATCTTCATCGTCGCCGCCGTTCTCACCCCGCCGGATCCCATCTCGCAGATCTGCATGGCGGTCCCGCTCTGCGTGCTGTTTTTCGCGAGCGTCGCCGCCTCGTTCGTCATCGAGAGGCGCAGGAAAAAGCCTGATGTCGATGATGTATGAAGCCTTCAAAACCTAAACCGCCGCAACGAGATACGCCTGAGCCGGGCGGGGATACTCCTTGACAGTGGCCGCATTACCTGATACTTTTAAGCCGATGCGCCCGCATATTCCGCGATCGAGGAACGATGAAAAAGGATGATAATGACCCAATCCGACATCCAGAAGCTCGCGCCCATACAGTCTCTCGTCCGCGGTGAGCTCGAATCGCTCGAAGCGCGGCTCCAGGAAATCCTTCTGTCCGATATTCCGCTCATCGAGAATATTTGCAGCTATCTGAACGACAGGCCGGGAAAGCGCATCCGTCCGACGATCCTTTTTCTCACGGCGCGGAGCGCGGGGGGCTCGGAAGCGGACACGATCACGGCCGGGCTCGCCGTCGAGCTCGTCCACACCGCCACCCTCGTTCACGACGACATCATCGACGACCACCTCATGCGGCGGGGGAAGCCGACCGTGTACGCGCGGTGGGGAAGCGACGCGGCGACCCTCATCGGGGACTATCTCTACTCGATGGCCTTCTCGTGTCTCGCCGAGGCGCGGATGTTCGACGCCATGGACATCCTCGCCCGCGTCACGCACGACATGAGCGTCGGCGAGCTCATGCAGCTCCAGCTCAGGCGCACGATC
>JBAZPL010000141.1:0-6776 GCA_041648155.1 Candidatus Krumholzibacteriia bacterium | reverse complement strand
TGGAGATAGATAGCATACTCGCGGGGTGAATTTCAATCAAATCTCTCGATTTGTCTTTTGATTCGCCGGGACGCGGAGCTACAATCCCGCAATCGGAGGTATCCCGTGGAGCGCAGGGCGAAAATCATCTGCACGATCGGACCGGCCAGCGGCGGCGCGAAGAGGCTGCGGCAGCTTCTCGACGCGGGGATGAACGTCGCGCGGCTCAACTTCTCGCACGGCTCCCCGGCGGAGCACAAAGCGGTATTCGACAGGTTGAGGAAACTCGACGGCGGGGTCGCGATCATGCAGGATCTCGCCGGGCCCAAGATCCGCATCGGAGAGATCGAGGGTGGCCAGGCGCGCCTGCGCGACGGCGGGACGTTCGTTCTCACGACGAAAAAGGTCGCAGGGAACGAGGAGGGCGCGCACGTCGATTACCGGTTTCGGCCCGGGGATGTGAAGGCCGGCGACGACCTGTACCTCGCCGACGGGAGCATTCACCTGAAGGTCGAGAGGGTCGGTGGGCGGGAGATCCGCTGCCGGATCGTGCATGGAGGGGTCCTCACTTCCCGCAAGGGGCTCAACGTCCCGCGTCTGCGGATCAGGCAAGCGCTGAGCGCGAAGGACGCGGCCGACCTCGAGTTCGGCCTCGCGATGGGGGTCGATTACGTCGCGGTGTCGTTCGTGACGTGCGCCGCCGACGTGAGGCGCGTGAAGCGGATCATCAGAGAACGGAAATCGCCGGCGCTCGTCGTCGCGAAGATCGAGAAGGAGAGAGCGCTCGCGCGGCTCCAGGGAATCGTCGAGGCCGCCGACGCGATCATGATCGCGCGGGGGGATCTCGGCGTCGAGACTCCGCTCGAGCGCGTCCCCGTCGTCCAGAAGGAGATAATCGCCCGGTGCCGCGAGATGGGGAAGCCGGTGATCGTGGCCACGCAGATGCTCGAGTCGATGGTAGGCTCCGAGCGCCCGACGCGCGCCGAGGCGAGCGACGTGGCGAACGCGGTCTTCGACGGAGCGGACGCCCTGATGCTCTCCGCGGAAACGGCGACGGGCAGGTTCCCCGTCGAGAGCGTCGGCGTGATGGACCGCATCATACGGGAAGCGGAGCGCTACGAGCGGCGCCCGTCGCGGAACGAATGCGGCGCCGGAGTTCCCTGGCCGCCGAAGGATCTGGCCGAAGCCGCCTGCGCGGCGGCCGCGCGGACTGCCGCGAGCTCGGGCGCGCGCGCCATCGCGTGTCTGACCCGTACCGGGCGGACGGCGAGGATGATTGCCCGATACCGGCCCGCGGCGACGCGGATATTCGCGCTGACCGACGATCGAGGGGTTATGCGCCGGATGAATCTCGTCTGGGGCACGGAAGGGATTCATATTGACCGGATCGATCGGACCGATGCGATCTTTCCCCTCGTGAAAGAGAGGCTGAGGGCCGCCGGAGTAAGGGGGCTCGTCATCATCGTGGCCGGAATCCCATCCCCTGAAAAGGGTTCGACAAACACCGTGCATCTCGTCAACTGCTAAGGAAGTATTTTTTACGCAAAACCCCTCCGAGTAAAATATTCTTATTCGCATCCAAAAAAGCGGCGCCATACTATGGCTGCATAAAAATTGGCACCTGTGTTCCGCGCCTCGGTTTTGCACCTGCGTATAACTTGTTTGAATTCAAATTGTTTTGTGCGTCGGGACATGGAGCCTGACATGATGAAAGCCGTGCCGTTGGCGGCTGAGCCCGCGGATCCCCGTAATGGCACGATTATTGATGTATGGTATGTCAATACGCGACACGGAGGCCTGAGTTAGAGCCCGCGGTTGGGTGAGTGAGATACAAGGGTTCGGGGACCCCCATCGTCAAGAAAGAGGCTTAACGTGGCGTGGTAAAGCCGAAGGCTAATAGGCAGTAAGATCGCACCCTGTTACCCCTTCGGGACTCAAAGGGATGGACTGGTCGGGGTTGATTGGTCCATCCTTTTTTATTGCCCCCGGAGAGAGCAAAGAAAAAGCGCCGGAGCGGAAGATTCCGCTTCGGCGCTTTCGATTACACGGCCGAAGGGGCGCGCTAGTCTAGTCTATCGGGCCGAACCCGATGATGTCCTCGATCCCGCCCTTCCTCTGGGCCTTCGGCTTGAAGATCGCCTTTACGGGGAGGCCGAGCGCAACGTCCTCGATGCTTATCCCTTCGAGGTAGTGGATGATGCCGCCGTCCGTGCCGTCGATCCTGACCATCGCGAGGATGCGCGGTCTCTCTTTGTCGGAGCCGTCCATGTTCTTGAACGTGACCGTGAAGGTATCGACGTGTCCGACCGTGCCGACGTCGACGAACGTATCGAGTGCCTCGAAGCACCGGTCGCAGTAGATCTTCGGCGGCAGGAACGTCACGTCGCAGGCGTCGCAGCGCGTCGCGAGGAACGTCCCTTTTTCCATGATAGCCCTGAAGAACTTCTCCCCGGCGAGCCCGAACGTGTACACGTATCTGACCGGGATCTCCCCTTCCCAGTAGGTCGGGGTGGTCGTTTTCGTCATTCTTTCCGTGATCGCCATTGCCTGTACCCCCTCAGCGTTTTTTTCCCGCGGCCGCCTTCTTCGATGCCGCGGCGCGGATAGGCTTGAAATAGAGGATATCCGTGATCGCTCCCGTGCGGTCTTCCGGTTTCTTCCACACGGCGCGAACCTTCATTCCGATCTTGACGTCGTCGGGGCCGACCTCTGCGAGCATGTGAAGGATCCCCATGCCCTTCGTCGCACCGTCGATCTCGATCACAGCCGGGATGAGCGGCGGCTCGTTGGGCCCGCGCCGCGAGGCGTCCCAGTTGACGCGGGCGATGCTGAACGTGTTCACGACCCCCGTGTCCTGGACGTACGCCCATTCGTCCGTCGGGCGGAAGCACAGCTCGCAGAACATCCGCGGCGGAAGCATGATGCGCCGGCACTCATGGCAGACGCGCGCGATGATCTTGCCCTCCTTGAGCTCGGCGAGGTAGCGCCCGATCGCGACGCCGTCGTCCCACGCGTAGCCGAGGTTCGGCTTCCACTCGGTCGTGAGGATCTTGCACTTCTCGAAATCGGAAGATTTGAGGTGTGTCCCCCCGAGTTTGCAATCTTCCAGCTTCATTGTTCCCGCTCCTTGTTAGTTAGCTTCTCAGTACGATGACCGTTCCCATCTGCATGAGGTCTCCCCACGCCTGCGCGAGCCCGCATGTGGGTTTTCCGGGCACCTGGCGCTTTCCCGCCTCGCCGCGGAGCTGCAGGAAGATCTCGATGACCTTCATGAGCCCGGTCGCCGCGATCGGATTGCCGACGCCCAAGGCGCCGCCCGACGGGCAGATCGGAAGATTCCCGTCGCGCGCCGTGTAGCCCTCGGCGGTGAGGCGCGCCGCTTCGCCGCGCGGGCAGAGCAGGAGCCCTTCCATATGGTGGAGCTCCTTGTAGTCGAACGGATCGTAGGGCTCGGCGATGTGAATCTCCTTCGCCGGTTCCTTGATCCCCGCCATGTCGTACGCCATCCGCGCCGCCGTCTCGACGTAACGCGGATAGGACAGATCGCGCGTCCCCCAGTAGGCCGTGTCGATCGACATGCCGACGCCGTCGATCCAGATCGGCTTGTCGGTGAGGCGCCGCGCGACGCGCTCGCTTGCGAGCACCACCGCTGCCGCGCCGTCGGAGGCGGGGCTGATGTCGAGCCTGTTCACCGGCCAGCAGAGGGTCTCGCTGTTGAGAACGTCCTCGACGGTGATGTCCTCGGCGACCTGCGCGGAGGGGTGATCGAGGGCGTTGTGCTTGTTCTTGACCGAGACGCGCGCGATGTCCGCTTTCGAGATCCCGTACGTCTGCATGTAGCGGTTCATCTCGAGGGCGAAGATCCAGATGAGCGTGGGTTTCAGGGGCTGTTCGGTCGTATGGTCGAATATCGTGAGAAACGCGCCCGCCGGATGGGGCTGGCAGCTCGACATCTTCTCCTCGGCAACGACGAGGCAGATGTCCGCCATGCCGCTCGCCACGTGCATCCATCCGTGGATCGGGCTGAAAACGCCCGTGCCTCCTCCGACGTAGTGGCGCATGTACGGCTTCCGGTAGGCGCCGGCGCCGTCAGCGAGGTATTCCCCCTTCATGTGGACGCCGTCGAAGGCGTCGGGGGCGGTGCCGAGCGTCACCATGTCGACGTCGTCGAGCGTGATGCCGCAGGAGTCGAGCGCCATCTTCGATGCCTGCCAGGAAAGCTCCTTCCCCGTCTCCTGCGCGCGGCGCACGAATTTCGTGATGCCGGCTCCAACGATTGCTACTTTCCTCATTCCCATTGCAGAAGACCTCCTACATGTTCGAAAGGATGGCGACCGCTCCCGTCGCGGTCGGAACGCCGCGCCAGACCTGCGCGAGGCCGATGTTCACGTCGGGGATCTGCCGCGCGCCCGCGTGGCCGCGGAGCTGCTCGACGAGCTCGAGGATCTTGTGCGCGCCGGAGGCTTCGAAGAGGTGCCCCACGCCGAGCGCGCCCCCCGAGACGTTGATCGGAAGCCGTCCGGTGAAGCTCGTCGCGCCGCTCTCGAGGAGATGCGCCGCCTCTCCCGGCCGGCAGAGCTTCAGCGCTTCCATGTGCTGGAGCTCCTTGAACGAATATTCGTCGCAGATTTCCGCGAAGTCGATCATGCCCGCGGGATCGGCTATCCCCGCCATCTTGTACGCCATTTCGGCGGCGAGGCGCGCGTAGGCCGCTTCGCCCCAGTCGCGCATCTCGAGAGTCGGCGTGTCGGTGCACCAACCGAGCCCCTCGATCCATATGGGCGTGTCGGTGAGCGCGAGCGCCGTATCGCCGTCCGCGAGGACCGTGACGACCGCGCCGTCCGCGTGCGGGGCGATGTCGAGACGGTGGAGCGGAAGAGAGATCGGCTCGGAGTTCATGACGTCCCTCTCGGTGATGTCCGCCCCGAAGGCCGCGTAGGGATTCCGCATCGCGTTCCCCTTGTTCTTTACGACCACCTTCGCGCACTGCTCGGAGGAGGTGCACGTCTCGAACATGTAGCGCGTCATCTCGAGCCCCGCGATCGCGTGCGGCGTCTCGCGGAGCGGCCGGTTATAGACGGGGTCGAGCGCGAACCCGAGCACCTCGTCGATGTTCTTGATGTTCGAGGCCTTGCTGTGGGCTTCGATCGCGACCGTCTTGAACATGCCGGTCATGATCATCATATAGCCCGAGGCGAGCGCCTGGATGAAATCTCCGGGCACCGTGTGCGTCGGCTTCAGAACCGCGCCGATCTGATCGGGACAGTATTCGTCGGCGATGCTGTAGCCTTCGATGAAGTCCTCCGCGGCCGTCACGAAGCCGTCCACCTCGCTCGGTTCGATCCCGGCGTCCGTGTAGGCTTTCCGGGCTGCTTCGAAGATGAGCTCCCGGAATGAAACATCGGGAGTGATGGACCTGAATCCCGTGGTCCCGATGCCGATGATTCCGACTCGCTTGACCATACATTCACCTCTCGATCTAAAGGTGCGGGCGAGATGTTTTAAAGGGCGCTTAGGGGAAAATACGCGGTCAGAAGCGTCTCATGAATTCCAATATGGTGCAAGGAAAAAGGCGGAATGCCAAAAAGAAAGGGTCTCTCCCGGGCGGGAAAGACCCTCTGTCGCGGCGCGCGACGAGATCTGCTGCGGCGCGTGACGAAGTCCCCCTATTTATACAGGCTCTTGATCGCGCCCCAGTTCGTATTCTCCACGCCGATGAAGTTCGGGCACAGCGTGGACCGCAGCCCGGTGATGGGGAACGTGTCGTTAATGGGGTAGAAGGTCCCCCAGCACTCGCCGCTGTCCGGATGCGGGCCGATGACTATGGGATAGTCCGCGAGGTAGGTTTGGCCCGGAAGCGGAGTCATTCCCGGCTCGAGGCACGGCACGAGCGTCATGCACTTGAATTTGATGATCATGTTGTAGCCGGGGGTATACCCGTCGAGTGGCGGCCAGATGGCGAGCGAATGCCCCTCGAACGGAGAGCCGAGCGTAACGACGACCTGATCCGAATAGGATGTTTCGATGATCACGAAGAGCGCGTGCGCGGGATCGAGAGGCGTCGTTAGCTGATACTCGAGCGCCGTCACGTAGTAGTTTGAATCGTGGAGATACAGGTAGACGTCGAAAAAGCTTGGTATCGGCTCGGGCGGCGGGGCATAGGCCATCGTGCCCGGCCAGAGATCGAAATAAAGACCCATCGTCGCCGCTGCGAGCGAGGTCGATGCAAAAAGGACGATGAAGAGCGTAAATAGTAGCCGTTTCATGCGAGCCCCCTCCTATTATTCGGGATTCCTACCCGGGATCGGCAAATTTATTGAGTGTTTTTTCACCTCCTCGCATCGGAAGGATTTCTGGCGCGTACGAGAAAAGAGAAACCGCGGGTGCAGCGCAGGTTGCAGAACAATTGTGGTGCTTATGGAGCCACTTTCCGGGGGGATAGTAGCACGGATCGGCCAAAAGGTCAAGGAAGAACATGGGCGCGAACATAGGCGCGAAATGTGGGCGCGGCCCGCGCGCGAACCGGGATGCGGCGGGGTGTTGCGCAGGGCGCGGCGGGGATGCGTCGTCGTCGCGCCCCCGATTCTCCCCTTTTGACAAAATCCCCGAAAAGCAGTAGATTTTTTCATAATTCTACGGTTACGGAATATCGCAATTCGGCAAGGGAGAAAAGGGATTATAATGGCGAATGAAGAATCGAAAGGCGCTTCGGCCGCGACGCTCGCGAAGGACGTCGCGGCGAGAGTTATGAAGGCCGCGATCGACGGCAGCCGTCTCACGCGGAACCGCGAGGTCAT
>JBAZPL010000140.1:0-6778 GCA_041648155.1 Candidatus Krumholzibacteriia bacterium | reverse complement strand
ATCTTCCGCAGGACGCGAATATGAAGAGCATCAAGAAAAAAAGCGGTTTTCTAGACATCGCGACCTTTCTTTTTCCCTCGATGCATTGTGTTATTCCCGCGCTGAACGTCGATTGCGCCGGTAGCGCCCGGTCCGCAGTTTTCCCAACCTATCCTATTTTTGCCCGCGACGCAAGACGGCATTTTTCGAAACGCGACGCCTCTTATTTCTTCTCGCGCAGCCGCTTCCGCATGCTCTCGACCAGCGGACGCGAGCCGACGTAGAGGGCGGTTCGGTGGTGTGGGGATTCGGGCTTGATATCCAGGATATCGTTTCCCGCCTCGTCGATCGCCGCTCCCCCCGCTTCCCTCGCGATAAAGGCGGCGACGTTCGCCTCGTAGAGAAGACGCAGCTTCCCCTTGGGGCGGTTCCTGTCCGGTCGGGGATGGTTGACGATTGCCGGATACATGAACATCCCGCCGTTGGAAAGGAGACGATGGAAATCTCCCGCGAGCGCCCCCATATAGCGGAACGCATATTTCGGCTCATGCTCCTCGATCCAGTTCTGGACGTTCGCGGAGAAGGTCTTGCGGTTGGAGGCGTTGAAGGAGAGCTCCCACTCCTTTGGGTCTTCGGGCAGCATCAGCCGTTCGGAATTCTCGGGCTTGACGTACGTCATCGTCTCGTCGAGGTGAAAGCGGAAGACGCCGGTGTCGGCGAGAGCGAGGGTGAAAACGCCGTTCGGGATGAGGAAGATTCCCGCCGCGCGGAGCTCGGCTCCCGAGCGCAGATGGCCGTCCTCGGGTCCTTCCAGGTTCCTTTTCGCGACCGCGAACATGAAACCTACGGGCAGGTTGTGCTTGATGTTGCTCGAGCCGTCGAGCGGATCGTAATAGATGAAGTAGCGGCCGCCGTCCTCGTTGAGACGGATCGGCTCGGGTTCCTCCTCCGTGACGGCGTAGATCACCTGGTTCGATCGTCGAAGATAGTGCAGCACGATCGAATCGGCGATGTCGTCCATCTTCATGACGTTTTCGTCCTGGCAATTCACCACTCCCGCTTCGCCCATCATGTTCTTGAGCGAACCGGTCTGATAGAAGTACTGGATGTACTTGGCGGCGGTCTGTACCGCTTCGAGAAGTACGAGGAAATTGTAGCTTCGGTTGTGGCGCTCCTGATGGTGGAGCATGAAATCCATGAAGCTCTGCTCAAGTTTCATGGCCGAGTCCTTTCCCGCGCGAGGGCGCGACTATTTATTTCCGCCGGTTCACCGGCTCTTGTCCGGGTACGGCGGCGGCGGCGGCAGGGTCGGCGGTTTCGCCTTCAGGAGGCCGAGCACGACCTCGATCGCCTTGTCCAGCTGCTGGTCCACGCCGTCGAACTCCTTCGCGGGATCGTTATCGACATAGATGTCCGGCTCGACGCCCTTGCCCTCCATGATCCACTCTTTTCCCTCGGCGTCGTATCGTGAATACTCCGGCTTCATGAGGAATCCTCCGTCGAGGAGCGGCAGCGTGCCACGGATCCCGACGACTCCTCCCCATGACCGCTTTCCGATGACCGGGCCGATCTTGTATTTCTTGAACCGGTAGGCGACGATGTCCCCGTCGGAGGCGGAGAATTCGTCGAGCAGCATCACCTTGGGGCCGACGATCGTTCCGTCGGGGTCGGGGCTGTACGCCGTGTTTCGAGCGATATCGATCATCGCCACCTCTCGCCGGAGGCGCTCGATAATCTGCTGGGACACGTTCCCGCCGCCGTTTCCGCGCACGTCGACGATCAGCGCATCTTTGCGCGTTTGGGGATAGTAGTACTTCACGAACTGATTCAGCCCGTCCGCCCCCATGTCAGGGATGTGCACATACCCCACGCGGCCGCCGGTGGCTTTCGTGACCTTCTCGAGATTCCGCTGGACCCAATTGAAGTAATACAGATCCCGTTCATCGGCCGTCGGAACGACCACAACGTTCCGCGAACCCGCCTCTTTCGGAGAGGAATTGACGGTCAGCGAGACCTGTTTGCCCGCGGTGTTCCAAAGGGCTTCGTTGATGTCCTTCATCTCCGCGGTGGATTCTCCGTTCACGGCGATAATGTAGTCGCCCTGCTTCACGTCGACGCCTATCTCCGTCAGCGGAGAGCGCAGATTCTCGTCCCAGTTCTGACCCCCGAGGATTTCTGAAATCCGGTAGTATTTCGATGAGGCGTCGCGTGCGAGCTTCGCGCCGAGGAGCCCCTGCTGCACTCTGTCGGCGTGCGGGTAATCTCCTCCGCCGACGTAGGCGTGGCCGATGTTCAGCTCGCCGATCAACTCGCCGATGAGATACGTCAGGTCGGCGCGGTGATTCACAAAGGGCAGCAGAGCCTCGTAGCGTTTCCGCATGAGGGGCCAATCGACGCGGTGAAGCGACGGATCGTAGAAGAAATCGCGCATCTGGCGCCAGCACTCGTTGAAGATCTGATTCCACTCGGCCGTGCGGTCCAGAACCACCTGCATGTCCGAGAGGTTCAGCTTCTCGCTCAGGTCGATCTTGCCGGTCGGAAGATCGATGATGGAGTAGGATTCCCCCTGAGCGACAAGCATCTTCTTCCCGTCCGCGGAGATCTCGTACCCGCCGACCTCGCCGAGCTCGGTTTCCTTCTGCTTATCGAGCTCGTACAGGACGAGCTGCGTCTTTGGGTCCTTCCTGCCGTGTCTCGTGTAGTAGAGCTTGTCGCCGATACAGGCGAGGCCGTCGTAGCCCGAGGGCGTTACCGGGATAACGGCGATGCGTTCCTGGATTCCGTCGCTGTCGACCGTGACCGGTTTCTGCTCCTTCGTTTCTTCCTTGTCCTTCGCGTCCTTTGCGTCTTTCCCCTTCTTCTTCTCGTCCGACGCGGTTTGAACGCTCACCTCGTCGCTCTTGGGAGCGAACGGAGAGGCGGTGGCCTTCGCCAGCGTCACGAGGTAGATGCGCGCCATGTCCACGTAGATGTGGTTCCATTCCGTCTGCCCGTACATCGGGCTGAAGCTGCGGTTCGAGACGAAGAAGAGGTATTTGCCGTCGGGGCTGAACGCCGGGCTGAAGGACGAGAACCATCCGTCGGTCACCTCGACGGTTTTCTTCGAATCGAGCGAGTAGAGCTGGATAGTGGTCATGCGCAGCTCTTCGGGCTTTGCGTAGGCGATCCACCGGCTGTCCGGAGACCATGCGTAGTCCGTGATCTCGAAGGCGGTCGCCTGGGCCACGAGGGTCACGGTCTTCGAGGCGATATCCAGGTATTGCAGGCGCTGCTTCCTGTCGGACCACAGGAGCTTCTTG
This sequence comes from Candidatus Krumholzibacteriia bacterium, assembly GCA_041648155.1. Taxonomy (GTDB): domain Bacteria; phylum Krumholzibacteriota; class Krumholzibacteriia; order Krumholzibacteriales; family Krumholzibacteriaceae; genus SSS58A. The sequence goes on along the minus strand of JBAZPL010000140.1, from coordinate 3,500 downwards.
CTGTCGGGCGACCAGACGGCCCGGTACTTGTACGCATCCCCGCCGCTCGTGAGCTGGACGCTCTTGCCGCGCCCATTCTGCGGCACGAGGTAAAGCTCGTCTTCGCCCGAGGCGTCGGAGACGCAGGCGATCCACGTGCCGTCGGGGGACCATTTCGAGTTTCTCTCGTGCACTCCGGGCGTCGCGGTCAGGTTCCGGACATTTCCGTACTTCGCGGGCACGGTGAAGATGTCGCCTCGCGCGCCGAACAGGGCGCGGCTGCCGTCGGGCGCGATTTCGAAGTTCGTGATCTCCTTGCCGACGTCGCGGAGTCCGCCCCGGCCGATTGCAAAGTCCTCCTGAATCGTGACCGGCACGCGCCGGATCCGTTCGGAGGCGAGATCGAGCACGTGGATGTATCCGCCGTTCTCGAAAACGATCGCGCTGTCCCCGAGAGACGGGAATTTCACGTCGTACTCGGTGAAGCTCGTGAGCTTGCGGGTTTGCTTCGTGCCGATATCGATTGAATACAGGTTCATCCGTCCCGTTTCCTCGCGATCGGATGCGAAATAGACAGTGTTGCCGCGGAGCATGGGAATGATGTCCTGCGCGGGATTATTCGTGAGGTTCGTCGTCGCGCGAGCGGCGAAATCGTAGAGCCAGACATCGTCCGCCTGGCCGCCGCGGTATCGCTTCCAGGTGCGGAATTCGCGGAACACGCGGTTGTACGCCATCATTTTGCCATCTGCCGAGAACGAACAGAATCCGCCGCGCGGGAGAGGGAGCCGTTCGGACGTGCCTCCCTCGCGGGGGACCGCGAAAAGCATCCCCTTGAAATCGTTCGCCTCGTGCATCCGCGATCGATAGATAATCGTGTCGTCGTCTCGCCACCCCATGACGATGTTGTTCGGGCCCATGCGGTCGGAAACGTCGTCGCGCCCGAGGGTTGCCGTGAATGTCAAACGCCGCGGAGTGCCGCCTTCCGCCGGCATCAGGTAAACCTCGGTGTTTCCGTCATACTGTCCCGTGAACGCGATAGCCCCGCCGTCCGGTGAAAAGCGGGCGAACATCTCGTATCCCTTATCGCTCGTCAGCCGGCGCGCGACGCCGCCGGACGCGGAGACCGAATACAGATCTCCCGCATAGCTGAAGACGATACGGTTGCCGTGAATCGCCGGGAATCGAAGCAATCTGGTTTCTTCAGCCCGGACCGCGGTGACGGCGACGAACAGCAACACCACCAGCATGAGCGAGGAGCAGAAACGGATCATGACTGATATCCTCTCTGTTAAGGCGAGCAACTGCGGCAGGTACAATTACTCCATGCGTCGAATGGTATAGCGATCTCGAATCCGAGTCAAGCTCGGCCCTTCCGGATGTTCCAGGCGTTTTTTCACTTTTATCTCACGGCAATTTATACGTAATATCACGCATTCTTGGAGCTCCGAGAGCGGAACAAAACAAGGGAGAATAAATGGCCGCGTTCATAGCGTCTTTTATGTTCGTCGTCCTCGCGGAGATGGGGGATAAGACGCAGCTCCTGGCGATGGCCTTTGCCACGCGATACCGTCCCCACAAGGTCCTGATCGCGGTTTTCCTGGCGACGCTCGCGAACCACTCTCTCGCGGTGGTTGTGGGCCATTTTCTCAGCGTCGTCATTCCGATGGATATCATTTCCTTCATCGCCGCGGTGTCGTTCATCGTGTTCGGCCTCTGGACCATCCGCGGCGACGCGCTGAAGGGAGAGGAAAGAAGGGAGAGCCGCTTCGGTCCCATCGCGACGGTCGGCATTGCGTTTTTTCTCGCCGAAATGGGAGACAAGACCCAGCTCGCCACGATAAGTCTCGCGGTCGAGTATCAGAGCATGCTCAACGTGCTGATGGGCACCACCCTCGGCATGGTGATAGCGGACGCGGTCGGCATCGTCGTCGGCATCGTATTGTGCAAGCGCATTCCGGAGAGAATCATCAAGTGGATTTCCGCGGGCGTATTCGTTCTCTTCGGTTTCATCGGTGTTTTCGGGATTCTGTCCGGGCGCATCGGTAGGATCTATACTCTTCTCATTCTATGCGCCATGGGTATCTGCACCGCCTGGGCTGCCCTTGTTCTCTCGCGATCGCGGAAGAGGTCGGATAATGGTCCGATATGCAAATAGCCGACTTCGACTCCAGCGATCGCACTAGCCAGAGGCGCGTCGGCTATTTCTTTGCCCCCGATTACTGGGCAATGCTACAAGCAAATTGAATATAGTTGATATTAATTCTAATGCAATAGTAATTATAAATCATTTGTCCACGGGAAATGCCTCGTGTTTCGGCCAGGGGCGCGGCTCCTGCTTGATCTTGGCCTTGAGCGCCTCGAGCGCCTTCATAAGCTGCGCGTCGCGGCCCGTTCCGAAATCGGCGGGGTCGAGATCGATCGCGATGTCGGGTGCTACTCCCTCGTTCTCGACGACCCACTTTCCCTGCGGGTTATAGACGCGATAATCGGGGGCGGACAGCCCGCCGCCGTCCACCATGCCGATCCACATCGAGACACCGACGAGCCCGCCCCAGCTGCGCGTTCCGATGATCGGCCCCATCCCTTTCGCCCGGAAAAGGTAGGGCAGCATGTCGCCGCCGGAACCGGCCTGGCGGTTCGTGAGACACACGAGATGCGCGTCCGTGCCGAACCACGGCGAGATGTAGTCGTGCGAATTGCGCCGCGTCCAGTACAGCAGCGGTCTTTTGGCCAGACGCTGCAGGAAGATGTCGGGATCGAGCCCGCCGCCGTTGAAGCGCCCGTCGACGATGATTCCCTTTCTGGTCGTCTGCGAATAGAAGTAGCGGGGGAAAAACGCCGTCGAACCGGTGTACGTATCGGGGAGATGGATATAGCCGATCTCGCTCCCCGATTCCTTCTCGACGAAATGCTTGTTCCCTTCCACCCAATCCAGGTAGCGTAGGGTGTACTCGCTTCCCACCGGTTTTACCGTCACCGTGCGCGCTCCCTGCGCCGTCGGCTTGTCGTTGACCGTGAGCTCCACGGCCTTGCCCGCGAGATCGATGAAATAGGCATAGACGCTGCGGCTTGCCGAAACGTCCCGGCCGTTCACCTTCAGCAGGTAGTTCCCTTGATCGATGCGGATACCGGCGCCGACGAGCGGCGGGCGCTCATCGCCGTTCCATTCCACGTCGCCGTAGATCTTCTTGAAGCGGTAGAGATTGTTCGCGCGGTCGATTTCGTAATCGGCGCCGAGGAGACCCACGCCCACCGGTTCGGCCGCGCGCTGTATGTCGCCGCCGAAGACGTAGGTGTGCGAGGTGTTGAGCTCGCCGATCAGCTCGCCGATGACGTACTGCACGTCCTGCCGGCAGGTGGCGCGCTCCAGCATGAGCCCGTATTTCACCTTCATCGCCGGCCAGTCGAGGCCGTGCATCGCGGGCTCGTAATACCAATCGCGCTCCATGCGCCACGATTCATTGAAAATCTGCCGCCACTCGTCGAGGGGAATCAGATGTATCTTCACGTCGGCGAGACTG
>JBAZPL010000139.1:0-6789 GCA_041648155.1 Candidatus Krumholzibacteriia bacterium | reverse complement strand
TGCACGGTTGCCTTGATGTCGTATTTACCCAACGTGCTCGTAACCTGGAACGGTTGCTTGACGACCATGGAGAGACTCTCGCGATGCAGATACTCGTCGAGATCGCGCCCGTTGATCGTGAACTTCCCCGCTCCGACGGACAGGAACACGCGGGCGACCGAGGATTTCCTCCTGCCTACTGCGTGGAACATCTCCTTTGCCAAAGTATCACCTCCCTTCATGGCTCGTTGAACCGATACGCGTCTCGCGCGTGAGCTTGCGCGTGCCTACGATCAGAGCTCGAGAACCTGGGGCTTCTGGGCTTCGTGCGGATGCTCCGGCCCCGCGTATACCTTGAGCTTCTTGATAAGCCTTCTTCCCAACCGGTTGTGGGGCAGCATTCCCTTCACGGCGTGCGTGATGACAAACTGCGGATTCTTTGCGATCGCGTCCTTGAACGCCGTCAAACGGAGACCGCCGGGATAGCCCGTGTAGCGCCAATAGGTCTTCATCTCGCGCTTCTTCCCGGAGAGCGAGACGTTCGAGGCGTTCACGATAACCACGAAATCGCCGTGGTCCATGAAGGGTACGAAGCCGACCTTTCCCTTGCCCCGCAGGACCTGTGCGACCATGGAAGCGAGCCTGCCGAGAGGCTTCCCGGTCGCATCGACGACGTACCAGTCCCTGCGAACCTCGCTCCCTTTCAAAATGGTTGTTTTCTGCTGCATTGTTCTCCTCCAAACGGACATATTAATGCTTGCTCGCGATTCGCTCGCGAAACAACGAAATATATACGCGGCAAGGAATTATGTCAAGCTCCATTCGGAGCGGATGTATTCATATTATGGCGAATGTGCCTCGTGCCCGGGCCACGCGGCACCAACGATTCATTTAACAGCCGTCAACTTATTTATTTTAAGGCTATTGGGAGCCTCCAGCACTCCACGATCGGTGATGATGGCGGTAATCAATGAAGCGGGAGTGACGTCGAAGGCTGGATTGTAAGCGATCGTGCCGTCGGGCGCCGTCCTCACTCCCCCGAAAGATACCACCTCGGCGAACGGCCGCTCCTCGATCGGGATGTCCCGGCCGGATGCCGTGTCGAGATCGAACGTCGACCAGGGCGCCGCGACATAGAGCGGCCGTGCGAACTTCTCGCAGAGCACGGCGAGACCAAGGGTTCCGATCTTGTTCGCGACGTCTCCGTTGGCGGCGATCCGGTCGGCGCCGACGACGACCGCGTCCACCGATCCCGCCGCGAAGAGAGACGCCGCCGCTCCCTCGCAGAGAAGCGTATGGGGAATTCCCCGTTTCGCAAGCTCCCACGCCGTGAGACGCGCGCCCTGCAGGAGGGGACGCGTTTCGTCGACGTATACGTGGAAGCGCTTTCCATCCTCCCACGCCGCGTAGAGAACGCCGAGCGCGGTGCCGTAGCCGGCCGTCGCGAGCCCTCCCGCGTTGCAGTGGGTCAGGATATTCATGCCGTCCCTGATGAAGACCGCGCCGTTCCTCCCGATCGCGTACTCGATCTCGAGCTCCTCGGCGTGTATGGCGAACGCTTCTCTCGCGACCGCCGAGCATACGGCCGCCGGATCGCTCCCCGCCGCTGCCGCGGCCCTCGCTACCCTTTCAAGCGCCCAGGAGAGATTGACCGCGGTCGGCCTGGTCGCGGCGAGCGTCTCCCTCGCGGATGCGAGCCGGAGGCGCACGTCGCTTACGTCGATGAGCGCGGCGTCGAGGACCGGCGCTCCTTCGGCACGGTCGAAGAAATACCCGCGGGGCGCCGACAGGCGTTCCGCGGGTAAATACCCGCGGGGCGGCCGCAATCGCTCGACAAGGAAGTTTTCGAGCGCGACGAGCATGCCGTATGCCGCGGCGATGCCGATCGCCGGGGCGCCGCGGACCCGGAGAGATCTGATCGCCTCGGCGGTCTCCTCGAGACCGGCGAGCCGCACGATCCGTTCCTCCCACGGGAGGAGCGTCTGGTCGATGATCTCGACGGCCCCCCGCCGGTAATCAACCGTTGGCAGAATCATCCCCCGTCCCTTCGAGCTTCGAGAGCATCGTGAAAAGAAGACTCACCGGCAGTCCGACGACGTTGAAATAGCAGCCTTCAATCTTTTGAATGAACGGTGCCGCGTACCCCTGTATCGCGTACGCTCCGGCCTTGCCGAACGGCTCGCCCGTCGCGACGTACCGCGCCACTTCTTCTTCGGAAAGGGCTCGGAAATATACGCGAGTCCGCTCGGCTTCAGCGAGACGCCTTCCGTCCGGCGCGATGACCGCCACACCCGTGATAACCTCGTGCGCACGGCCGGAGAGCGAGCGCAGCATCGAAGAGGCGTCCGCTTCGTCGACCGGCTTCCCGAGCCTCGCGTCGCCGCACACGACGATCGTGTCGGCGGCGATGACGGTCGCGAGCGGTCTCGTCCGGCGCGCCGCCTCCGCCTTTCTCACGGCGAGCAGGACCGCAAAACGCGCGTGATCGGCGCACGTGATATCGTTTTCCTCGACGCCCGCCGGCAGCACCTCGAACTCGAAACCGAGCCGCTCAAGTATCTCCCTCCGGCGCGGCGACGCGGAGGCGAGAACGAGGTCCCGCTGCAGCTCGGGTCCCAGAAACGGATTCATCGCGCCCGCACCTCCCTCATGCCTCCCCGGGACCGCGGTCGATGATGAGCGTCACGGGACCGTCGTTGACGAGACGGACGTTCATCTTCGCGCCGAAGACCCCCTCGGCGATCTTCGGATGGTACCCGCTCATGATTTCGAGGAATTTCCGGTACAGGGCCCTCGCTTCCTCGGCGGGGGCGCTCGCGAGGAAATCGGGGCGTCTTCCCTTCCGGCATTCGCCGTACAGGGTGAATTGCGACACGACGAGCACGTCTCCCCCGACGTCGAGTACCGAGCGGTTCATTTTGTCTCCCTCGTCCTCGAAAATTCTGAGATCGAGGCACTTCCGCGCCATCCATTCGAGATCCGGTTCCGAGTCGCCGCTCCTGAACGCGGCGAGAACGAGGAGCCCCGCGCCGATCGAGGAGACTGTTTTACCGTCGACTTCGACGCTCGCTTCGCTCACACGCTGGACGACGACGCGCATCACGCGCACCCCTCGCGATCAGAGTGGTCCGGCGCCCTGCGCGCGCTCGGATAAACGGATCGCCATGATCTGGAGCTGCGACTCCACCTTGCCCTGATACACGTTTTTCCTCAGATTGATGAGAACGTCGACGGCGCAGCCGATTAGATCGGGGGGCTTCCACGCGCCCGCGAGCGAGAATCCGATGAGGTCGCGCGCCATCCCGCTCCGATCCCGCGCCTCGACTTTCAAATGAACGTCCCTGACGATTTTCGTGCCTTCGAGAACCTCCAGATCGCGGATGAGCAAAACGGGTTCCGTATTTCCCATGCCGAACGGCCCGAGCCGCTCGATGAACGAGAACATCTCGAGCGAACACTCGTCGAGGGAAACCTCGGCGTCGACCTTGAGGATGCTCGGCGCCGCGGGACACGCGGAGAGCTCCACGACGACCTCCTCGAACATCTTATGGAAATCGGGAATCGCCTCCTCGCGGATGCTGAACCCTCCTGCTTCCTTGTGCCCGCCGAACTCGAGGAGATGCTCCGAGCAGCGTTCGAGCGCTTCCTTGACGTTCACCTTGCCCGCTGAGCGAACGGATCCCTTGCCGAAACCATTCTGAACGGCGATGAGCACGGCCGGGATGTTATACCGTTCGGCCAGGCGCGCCGCCGCGATTCCTACAACCCCCTGATGCCAATCCGAACCCCAGAACACGAACACGTTGGGCTCATGATGCCAGACGCGGTATTCGGCCGATTTGACGGCATCATCGATGACACTGTTGCCCAATTCCTTGCGAAGATCGTTACTCTTCTCGATCTCATCGGCAATTTTCTTCGCTTCCTCTTCATCTTTGGTCACGAGCAATTCAACGACGGCGCGAGCACTTGCTATCCGCCCCGGCGAGTTGAGCCTCGGGATGATGGTAAAACTCACTTGCCGTGTCGAAAAGCCGCTCGCCGGTAGTCCGCTTCTCGCGCGCAGCGCCCGCAGGCCCGGCCTCTTCCATTCCTGCATGAGCTCGAAACCAGCGGCCACGATGATCCGGTTCTCGCCGCGCAAGGCGCCGCTGTCCCCGAGGGTGCCGAGCGCGACGAGGTCGAGATGCTCCTCGAGACGGAGATCGAGCCCCATCGTTTTCTCGAGACCCTGGAGGAGCTTGAAGGCGACTCCCGCTCCGGTGAGCTCCTTGAACGGGTACCGCTCCCCGGGCAGCTTCGGATTGATGAAGCCGTGCGCCTCCGGAATCCGCTCGGCCGTTTCATGATGATCGGTGACGAGAACGGTGACGCCCCGCGCGGCAAGCATCGCGACGACCTCGCGATCGCTCGATCCGCAGTCGACCGAGATGACGAGCTTCAACCCGGCCTCGAACCCCCGGTCCATCACGCGCCGGGCGAGCCCGTACCCGTCCTTCGCCCGGTCGGGAACGAAGAAATGGACGTCGGCGCCGAGTTTCGTGAGCACCTCGACGAGGAGCGCCGTACCGCAAACGCCGTCGGCGTCGTAGTCTCCGTGAACGAGGATGCGTTCGCCGCGCCCGATCGCCTCGTGCAACAGACACGTCGCGCGTTCCATTTCGTTGAAGAGAAACGGATCGTGAAGCTGTTCGAACTTCGGATGGATGAATCGAACGGCGTCTTCGACCGTTCGGACGCCTCTCGACGCGAGAAGTCGCGCCTCGAGGGGTCCGAGAAGCAGCGCCCGGGAAAGCTCGCTCTCGAGATGCTCGTCAGCCGGTTGGATTTCCCAGACCTGCATCGCGGACCTTGTCTCTTTTGATGCGAGAACGCCGTTTTCGCGAGCGACGGTAAAGGAGACTTGTAAGCCGGGTTCTGTACCCTGTTCGGGTGGTGATCATTTGTCTCGGGCTGACGTTGCCGGCAGCCTCTAGCGACCTACCCGAGAGTCTAGCGAAGCGGGCCGCTTCTCCTCTCCTATTTGGTCTTTCTCCGGGTGGGGTTTACCTAGCTACCGCCGTCGCCGGCGGTACTGGTGAGCTCTTACCTCGCCTTTTCACCCTTACCTCCGGAACCGGAGGCGGTGTATTTTCTGTGGCACTTTCCTTGGGGTTACCCCCACTGGGCGTTACCCAGCACCCTGCCCTCTGGAGCCCGGACTTTCCTCGAGCGCTCGCGCGCTCGCGATCACCCCGTCTCCTCTTCCGTCGCATCGCATGCAATAACGATCGATGGGAATATACCACGGCGCATGGAAAAGGTAAAGCGCGAACGTCCGCAGACCTGAACGCCCGCAAACCCTCGTCGAAGCGTACGGCGCTCCGACGGGCCGCCGGTCAGGAATCCTCGATCCGGTTGAGCGCTTCGTTCGCCAGCCGGTCCGCCTCGCGGTTCTCTTCCCGCTTCACGTGCTCGAAAGAGCACTTCGCGAAATGCCGGGCTTCAGCCGCGACCTCGCGCGCGAGCGGTTCGAGGTCCTTGCTTCGGATCCGGTACGCGCCGGTGAGCTGTTTCATCACGAGCTCGCTGTCGACGTACACGGTTATCTCGCGGACGCCGATGTCGCGGGCGAGCTTCATCCCTTCAATGACGGCCCGGTATTCGGCGACGTTATTCGTCGCCCGCCCGATCCTCTTCGCGACGGACGCGAGCTCCTCTCCCGTGGGCAGGTGGATGATCGCGGCGATGGCGGAAGGTCCCGGATTGCCGCGCGAAGCGCCGTCGGTATGAAGAATCGCGCGGTCGAGACCACGCGGATTTACGGCGGAAGGCGGGTCGCCGAGCGATTGCGAGAGGCTCTCGATCGCGGCGTTCGCTTCCGCGCGCGACGAAAAACCGGAGACCTCCCAGCTCTCGTCGAGATCTTTTCCTCGCGCGATGAGCGCGAGAAGCGTTTTCAGGTTTTGCACATTCATCGGAGTATCAAAGGATCAGAATACTTCATAATGAACGAGGATCCTGCCGCACACCTCGCAGTTCATGAACTGGTCATTCCTCCGCACTTCGGCCGCTCTCTGGGGGGGCACCCGCGAGTAGCAGCCCCGGCAAATATCCCCTACGAGATTCGCAACGCCCGAATCTCCCTTCGCCGTTCGGATCCGCGCGTACTGGCGGCGAATTTCCTCGGATATATGCGGGAGAATGCGGAGCTTCTCGTCCTCGAGGATCTTCAGAGAGTCGTCCGCTGCGCCCGCTTCCTTCTGCATTCTGTCCTGTTCGGCGACCAGCGCGCCTCGTTCGACGTTCATCTTCTCGGTCAGGATCCGGATCTCGTTGCGTCGAAGCTCTCCTTCGTCGAGAACGGCCAGCATGCGTTCCTCGGCCTGATCGACTTTCTTGTTGATGAATTCCATTTCCGTGATAATCGCACGGTATACCTTGTTGTCCCTGACAAGCCGCTGTTCCTCTTTCTTCTTTTCAAGCTCCGCGTGATGCGTTTTGAGCTCCAGTTCGATATGTCGCTTTTCCATGTCGAGCTTCTCGATGATCTGTTTCGTCTCGCTCAGGCTCTCATCCATTTTCTTGATTTCCCTGTCGATCGCCTTGATCCGGGGAGGAAGGGAGTCGAGAAGCTTCTTCTTCTCCTTGATCTCCATATCCTTCTTGACGATCTGGATGAGGAACTGTATGTCCTCCTCGACGGTCGGCATAGATCATCCTTTCTTAAAAAAAGAATGCTTCCCACGAGGGAAGCATTCGCCCAATCCCGCAACGAGGAACCGGCCTGTGCAATTCCGATTCCCCCTGTATTTCTTAACCCGTTCGATC
>JBAZPL010000138.1:0-7056 GCA_041648155.1 Candidatus Krumholzibacteriia bacterium | reverse complement strand
ACGCCTCGATCGCGCCGTCCGGGGTTATTTTGTTGAGTCCTTGCTCGGTGCCGACCCAGAGGTTTCCCGCTCCGTCGAACTCGAGATCGAACACGGCGGCGCCGATGAGCCCCCGCTCGCCGGGGCTCGTCTTGATGGTGAACGAATCGATGGCGCCCGTTTTCCAGCGCACGAGACCGCTCGCCGTGCCGACCCAGACGGCGCCGTCGCTCCCGCTCTCGACGGCGTAGAGCTCCTTGCTGGCGAGATCCCCGGGCTCGACGAGCGTGTTCCATCCGTCGCTCGCGAGATCGCTCAGGTGAGCCCAATCGAAACCGCCCGTGTACCACGCCTGGACGCCGTAGCCTCTGAGGGCGAGATAGGCAACGCCGCCCGCGCCGAAGGAGACGTCGAAAACGCTCCCCCCCGCCATCCCGTCCGGCGACGGCGTGACACTGAGCCATGCGGTGCCGTCCGCCTTGAGAATGTTGATCCCGAGCTGTCCCTGCTCCCCGAGCACGTCATCGGAGAGAAACCACCGGTTCCCCTCCGGGTCTTCCTTCGCCCTGACGAAACGGTTCGTGGTGATCGTCCCCTCGTTCAGCGCGTAATGCTCCCATTCGTCGTCCGTTTTGATGAACGGGACGTTGATCTTGACACGGTCGAGATCGAGAAAAGCGCCGCACCACAGATACCCCTGCGAATCGTGAAGAAACGCGATGTTATTCAGATAATAGGATAGTCCGGCCTCGTCCGTGGGCGTCCGCATCTTCGAATACGTCATCCATCGGCCGTCGTTCGAGCGGAAACTGATCCCGAAGTACCGTGTGCTGGCCCAGATTCCCTGCCCGGAAGCGATGCTCAGCGCGACGATCCCGTTCTGGGAAAGGTTCTCGGGCGCCTTGTTGATCCACGAATTCGAAAGATACGCGGAGAGGTATGAGCCACGGTTGATCTGCGCTTCGAGACCGGCGACCCATACGGTCCCTCGAGGATCGACGGCAACCGTTTTGAGAGTATTATATGCCGACCAGATCGTATATTTCTGGGAGAACAGGGTCTTCATATTCGCCGTTATGTTCGTCCACAACGATCCGTCCCGCCGGTACGCTCCCCCATTGGTGACGCAGTAGAGCGTCCCCGTCCCCGAGGCGAGCGCGAGGGGAACGAGTCCGTCGGGCCGGCCGAGCGACACCCAGGCGCTCCCGTCGAAGCGCTGCACGCCGTTCGCTCCCGCGACGTGAATCGCTCCCGCATGCGCGCACAGCGAGGTGACGTTCCCGATGCGGTACATCGTAAAGTTGAATGTGTTCCGCAGGAAGCGAGCGACGCCTCTCTCGCAGGCTATCCAGAGCGTATCCCCCCGCACGAGGAGATCGCGCACGAACACTCCTTCGAGGCTGTCCGAGAGAATCGGTTCGAGGGAATGAAGGTTGTCATAAAACTTCGCGATCCCGCCCGTGGAGCCGTAGTAGACGTCGTCCCCCGCCGAGGCAATGCAGGTGACGCTGTCGCTCATGAGGCCGTCGATCGTCGAGTTGTAGAGTTTCACCGAGGGCTGGGCGCTCCCGAAATGGTCGATCCGCGCGATACCGCTCGTCGTGAAGCTCGCCCATACGCTTCCGCGATCGTCCCTCGTGACGCACGAAACGTCGGTCGAACGGAATCCGAGACCGTCGAGATGCTGAACGAACGATGAATCGCCGAGGTTGAAGATGAGAATCCCGCCCCTCGTCGAGCACCAGATCGAATCGCCGACGCAGTTGATCCGGTTGATCGCGCTCGCGCTCACGAAAATCTCCCAGTCGCCGCTCTCCGCGAGCGCGGCTCCCGGCACGAGCAGCGCGCATGCCGTCATTACGATCAATATCCGCCTCACGCCGCATCTCCCTTGCTGAAGAACCACCTCGGGTACGCGCCCGAGCACAGCATTCCAATCGATTCCATGAATATCATGATATCCCGTTCAAGCGACCACGATTCGAGTCCGAGCGCCTCTTCCTCGAGCGCCTGGCGTCTCGATCCACGCCGGGACAGCCTCCATCGGCCCGTTATGCCCGGCCTGACCCTCGCGAGGGCGCCCGAAAACTCACCCGCCTGCCCCTCGTAAAGGGACGGCGGCCCGACGAGGCTCAGCTTTCCGCCGATGAGGGCGAGGCACAGCGCCGGCTTCACGAAATCCCCCGCTTCGCGCCCCGAAGCGCGGAGCACCCGCGGCCATGCAAGCGGGCTTCCTCTTCTCCCCCTTCGTTCTTCCCCGAAAAACGTCACCGTGCCCCTCATGCTACCATACAAACGGTATCCGAGGAACGCGCATTCAACGAACGGGAGCGCGATCGCGCCCGCGGCGCAATCGGAGAGCCGTTTGATCCCGCGATCGAATCCAAAGAGGATCCTTCGCTCGAGCGAGAAAACGGCGAGCCCCGCGAACTCCTCGACACGCACCCCCTGCCCCAGAAAACGCGCGAGCGGAGAGATCATCCGTATCTGGATTACGCGGCGCCGCGAATGCGCGAGGAACGGCAGCAGCGCGCGGTCGTTCTGGCGCGACTGACAGATGAGAACCTCCTGGATCTTGAACCGTTCGAGGAGATCGGGCAGCTCTTCCGGCGTACCGAGCGCGCCTGCCCCGACGCCCACATAACCGACGACGTCGATCCCGAGCTCGGGCGCTCCGGCGAGGCGCTCGGCGAGCTCGACCGCCTCCTCCTTCGAACCGACGACGAGGACTCGTTTCAGATCGAACCTCGCCTTTACGAGCTCGCGGTGCAATTCCCGTATCACGCGTCTGAAGAGCGCGACGGCGAATACGGCGATGCCCGCATGGCCGAGCACGACCGCCCGCGAATAGATGCGAACCCTGCTGATGTACGTCGCCGCCATGAGCACGACGAGCCCGAGGAACACCGCGCGCACGATGCGCATGAACCCCTCGGAGAAGGGCGTCTCGCGGCGGACGCGGTAGAGCCCCCCGGCGACGAACGCGATGAAGAACACGAGGTTGTAGAACAGGATAAAGGATCCGTACCATCCGATCGGATAGAGGTGATAGGCGAACAGCGGCTGGAGGAGGTTCCTCAGATAGTACGCCGCGGCGAAGCTCAGGTTGAGCGCGGCGAGGTCGGAAAGGGCGAAGACCGAAGCCTTGATGGCCCCGCGGTTTCGCCGCACGCCGTAGAAGAACCTGTTCCATTTCTCGTAATAGCGCATGAGGCTCAGCATGTGGATGAGAAACGGCTTGCGAAGGACCGACTTCGCGCTCGAGCGCTCGTACGTGTGCGTCATCACGGATGCAGGAACGTAGTATACCGACCACCCGTGGCGCTTCATCCGATTGCACCAGTCTATGTCCTCGAAATAGAGAAAAAAGCGCTCGTCCATCGCGCCGACCTTCTCGAGGGCCTCGCGCCGCACGAGCATGCAGGCGCCGATGATCCAGTCGACCGTCCGCGGCGTCTCGTGATCGTAATCGAGAAGCAGATGCTCCCTGAGCGGCTTCGCCCGCGGAAAGAGCGCTCCGAGAAACGTCCGGCGCAACACAAGCGCGCTCATCGTGTAAAAGGACCGGCACGAGTACTGGAGGCGCCCGTCCGGATAGACGAGCTTCGATCCGACGATTCCGGCGTCGGGATGCGCGTCCATAAACTCGATGAGCCGGTCGATCGAGCCATCCCGCACGATGATGTCGGGATTCAGGATGAGGATCGCGCGGCCGCTCGACAGCCGTATCCCCTGGTTGACGCCTCTCGAATAGCCGAGGTTCTCGCCGTTCGCGACGACGCGCACCCGCGGGAACCGCTTCGCGACCGCCTCCGCCGTTCCGTCGCTCGAGGCGTTGTCGAAGACGATGATCTCGTAGGCGCGCCGAGGCTCGTGCGTCTCGATCGAGGCAATGCAGCGTTCGACGGGCGCGCGGCTGTTGTACGTGACGATAACGATCGAGAGATCCATGTCCATTCCCCCGGCGGCGTTACGAACGCCACCGCCGCGGGCTCATGAAGCGCAACCGCCAGATCATGAACGCCGCCTCCCTGACGATCTTCTTCGACATCTTCGAGCTTCCGACACGCCGGTCGACGAAGAGGATCGGAATCTCCATGATCCGGAACCCTTTCTTCCAGCAGTAGAAATTGACTTCAATCTGAAAGGAGTACCCGTCGCTCCTGATCCGGTCGAGCGGGAGCGCTTCGAGAACCTCGCGCCTGAAACACTTGAATCCTCCCGTCGCGTCCTTGATGGGAAGACCGGTGACGAAATGCGTGTACTTGTTCGCGGCGTAGCTCAGGATGAGCCTCTCGAGAGGCCAGTTCACGACGGAGATCCCCCTGATGTACCGCGAGCCGATCACGAGATCGTTCGTCTTGATCGTTTCGAGGAATTGGGGGATCGCGCTCGGATCGTGCGAAAAATCGGCGTCCATTTCGAACACGTACTTCGCGTCGGTGTTCGCGAGCGCCCACGTAAAGCCCGTGATGTACGCCGAACCGAGCCCGAGCTTCCCCGGCCGGTGGATCACGTGGAGACGCGGATCGCCCGCGGCCATCGAGTCGACGATCCCTCCCGTGCCGTCGGGCGAATTATCGTCGATAACGAGCATCTCGATGCCCCTCTCGAGCTTGAGGACGGCGCCGACGATCTCGGCGATATTTTCCTTCTCGTTGTAGGTCGGCATGATGACGAGGGTTTCCACGCGTTCACCTTCTTCCTTTCGCGTAAACGATTCCTCCGACCGCGGCCGCCAGGGCGGCCGCCGCGA
This sequence comes from Candidatus Krumholzibacteriia bacterium, assembly GCA_041648155.1. Lineage (GTDB taxonomy): Bacteria > Krumholzibacteriota > Krumholzibacteriia > Krumholzibacteriales > Krumholzibacteriaceae > SSS58A. The sequence continues at coordinate 2,321 of JBAZPL010000138.1, read as the reverse complement.
GGCATACGATCGAGACGATCAACGACACGCGGAGCGCCCGCGAGGAGAAATGCATCCGTATCTCGTGATCGCCCGGAGCGAGCGGCACCGCGCGCAGGCAGTAATTCGCCGTGAGAATCCGTGTCTCCGTTCCGTCGACCTCCGCATGCCAGTCGGGATAGGCGATCTCGCTCACGACGAGGAGGCACGGCTTCTCGACATGCGCGGCGATCGAAATCGAATTGAGCCGGTAATCGGTGATCCGCGCGCTCGAACCGGCGGAGGATTCCGGACGGATCGAGGGCTCTTCGTTCAGAATCACCTCCCGCGACGGATCGAAATCCGGCGCGCGGAGCGCGGCGAGGGCGTCCTTCTTCGGAAGCACGCGGAACGCGTCGACACAGAACGCGCGCGGAAGCGCTCCCGGATTCTCGTACACGTACGCGTTGCCCGATTGCAGCACGAGCGGGAACGACGAGCCCTCGCGAAAGAGCGGAAAGAGCGCGAGGAAATACTTCACGTTCAGCATGTTGACGATCGCCGCCGGGTACGCACCCTCGTTGAAGGCCGCGAACATCGTATTCATGACATCCTGGTAATCCTTGAGCTTCGCGGCGTGATACCCGCCGAGCGAATATATTCCGAAGGACATGAAACGGTTATCGCTGAAGAGAGGCGAACCGTAGCTCCACTGCCCGAGCTGGGCCGCAGGGACCGGGAAAAGGCGATAGAGAGTCGTGTCGGCCTTCAGAAAATTCGTCACCGCGTCCGGCTTCGCGATCTCGTCGCGCGCGCTCCTGTCCGCGATGATCGCCTGGGAACCGGGCCAGCCCTTTTCGGGATGGAGAATGTTCCTGTTCTCCATGAGAAGATCGGCGGCGACGACGATCGCGATGGCGAGAACGACGGTATTCGCCGGCACGCGGCGCGATACCGCGAGAAACGCGACGGCGCACACGACGAGAACGATAGCTACGGTTTTCAGCAGGTTCGCGACGAACGCGGACGAGGCAAAATCGAGAGTGCCCGCGGAAATCCTCGACGCGATCGCCGGGTTCCCGGCGATGCCGCTCCTGATGCCGCCGCTCGCGATAACGACCAGAAAGAGCGCGATCGCCGCTCCCGCAAGAATCCATTTCATCCGTCCGGGCTCGAGCCATCGCGGCAGCCGCATCTCGTCGCGGCGCTTCAGAAACTCCTCGATGCCGATCGCCATGATGGCGACCGCCGCGAGCTGCTGGACGATGAGCGCCATGACGGGAACCCGGAATTTGTTGAAATACGGAAGCCACCTGAACATCGGCCCGTAGAGTATCGGGAGAAACTTTCCGAAGCTGAGGACGGTCGCGAAAAGAATCGCCGCGATGAGAAGCCATTTGCGGCGATCCTGCACGTACCGGCAGGCGAAGATGCCGAAGGCGACGGTCACGATGCCGAGATAGTTCGGGTAGTTGGTGAAGGGCATCTCTCCCCAGTAGGTCGGCGCTCCGTATCCGAATGCCCATGGAAATACGAAGGTGAGCATCTCCTTCGGGTGGAGGCTCCAGCCCGTCGCGTAGCCGTAATCGAGTCCCCCAGAACTGCTCCCGCCCCTGATCGAGTACGCCGCGTACTGCCGCACGGGAATGAGGAGCACCGCGGCGATTCCCACCGCGAGAATCACGGCCGCGGCGAGATACGCGAAGCTCCTCGCGACCGCGCGCGCCTGTCCCGCGCGGAGGAGATATATCGATTCGAAGAGGAACAGAAGACCGATAAGGAGATACGTGTAATAGGCGATCTGCACGTGGCCGCGCAGCATCTGAAAGCCGAGAACGATCGCGAGCAGAGCCGCCATCGTGAGGCGCCGGTATCCTCGAAGGATATGCCACGAAAGGAGAAGCGCAAAAGGCATGTACGCGATCGATCCCGCCTGCGAGCCGTGGCCGTACGCGCCGATGGCGACGAAATTCGGCATGATCATGAAGGTGACGCCCGCAAGAATCGACACGGACGAGCGAGCGCCGAGGAAACGGGCGAGAAGATACACGCCCACGCCCGCCATGAGATAATGAAACAGAAGCCACGTCATCTCGGGAAAACGGAGGTACTGCTGGAGCACGTACGTGATGAACGCGGGAGGATACACATACGGCGTGAAGGAGAGACTCGCATAGCTCGGCATTCCGCAGAAGAGGTACGGATTCCAGAGGGGATACGTGCCGTCCCGGAGCGCCCTCTCCCCAACCGCGGCGAAGTTCATGGGGGCCTGGGAATCGGGAACGAAAAAGATCCTGTTCCTAAAAACGACGTCCCCCATGAGCGCGCAGAGCACGACGACGAGAATCGCAGCGAGCGCAAGG
>JBAZPL010000137.1:0-7063 GCA_041648155.1 Candidatus Krumholzibacteriia bacterium | reverse complement strand
CATTCAAAGGTGTGCGGGATCGACGACGCGCGGGCCTTCACCGAGAGCGAGTGCGACCGGGGAGGTCTCGGCGTGTTCCCCGCGAGCGTGATTATGGATCTCGCGCTCGCGAACGCGGGAAAGCTCAAGAAGCACGGGGCTTGATCCGGAACGTCGACGCCAGCTTTTCCAGGTATGCCATATTCTCAAGCGTTTTCTTCCGGTCGCCGCCGGCGTCCGCGGCGAGCCTGATAGAATAGATCTTGTCGCCGCGAATAACGAGCGCCCATGTCCAAATGCCGTTTCCCGAAAGTCCCATATCATTCTTGAGGTACCAGCTTCCGAACGAGGCGATCGCCTTCTCGCCGCCGACGTCGATCCGTTTCGATCCTTCGATCTTCATATCGACGTTTCCGGTCCGGGCATATCGCGTGACCACGTCCGCGACGTCCTGCACGATCACCTCGCGGCTCGATGTCACTTTCCACTGCGTGTCGATCTCGAGGGATCCTTCCTTCAGCGCCGCGGCCCAGCGGATGAAGCCAAGCTTCGTGTTGCCGCCGCCGTCCGCAATCTGGAACTCTTCCGGCAGATCGAAAGCAAAATCGGGCTGCACGACGAGCATCATCTCGCACCGGTAGACGGCCTGCACGTTGAACGGAAAAAGGTTGGCCTGGAGATACGCCTCGGCGCCCGGGATAACGACCGAGGCGACCGCCTGCTCCAGCGGCACCATCCGCTGGATATCCTGCCCGCACCGATTCCTGAGCGTTGTGATGTATCTCGATTCTATCGCAAGCTCTTCGCCGCCGCACACCTTCCCCTGTCCCGGAACGATGTAGGCGAACTTCGAAGCGCGGAGCCGGTCGAGCGCCGCGATCCAGTTGTCGAAATCGGCCCCCGGATCTCCCATGTTCGGATGGTAGCCGTTGCTCAAGAGGCCTCCGACGAACGCGACTTTGTCTTTCGGAACGATCACGACGCAGTCACCCGCCGTATGCGCGGGGCCGAAATAGCGGAGCACGACCGTAACGCCCCCGAGATCGATCTCCGTTTCATCGCCGAAGGTCGTGTCCGGAGCCGTGATCTGAACGTCCCGGAGCAGCTCGTAGGTGTCCGTGCTGTGTTCCTTGTAGAACGCGAGATAGGCGGGAGAATACTTCCGGAGCGCGTCGCGCGTTTCGGAACGCGCCACGATGACGACCCCCTGCGCCTTGAAGACCATGTTTCCCCACGAGTGATCGGGATGGTAGTGCGTATTCACGACGTATCTGATCGGTGCGCTCGTGACGGACCGGATCGCCTTGAGGAGATCGTTCGCGAGCTGCGGCGTGTACCGCGAATCGATCACGAGGACGCCGTCGTCCCCCACGACGAAGCCGCTGTTCGCGCCGAGACCCTCGGCCGCCGTCGGCCCGCTTGCGACCATCGCGTAGACCCTGCCGGTCAGCTTCACGAGACCCGTTGCGTCCAGGTTCTTCTTTCCGCAGCCCGAGACGACGAGCGCACCGAGCAGAAAGATAAGAACAGATAGCCGTTTCATGAACACTGTTATCTTGCCTCCGTTTTCGAGCCCGACGCCCGGGCTCCGAAGAGCACGAGATCGCCCGCGCCGTAGAGCACCCGTATCTCGAACGGGAAAGCCCCGGACGAGCGAAGCATCTCGACGTCCCGGGCCGATGACAGGAAGATCATCCGTGGATCTTCGTTCAGCGCGCCGGCGACTTCCTCCGCGCTCGCGCGCGGCCGTTCGAGCGCCCGGCCGCCGTAAAAAAGCATCCGCGCGCACTGCTCGCGGTACGGCTGCCCGAAGTTCCCGATGCGCGAGCCGGCGGGCACGATGCGGGCCGCCATTCTCGCGACGTCCCTGATCGGATCGTTGATCGTCCTCCTGAAGCTGACCGGCGTCGTCGCAACGAGGAGCATGAGGAGACAGAAGATCGCCGTCGCGACGTGATTGAGCGTCCAGAGGCGCTTCGCGAGATTCTTTCCCGGACGCCTGAGCCATCGCGCTACCTCCCGCGCCGTGAGGACTGCGACGAACGGAAGGACGGGAAGAAACGAGCTGAGCGTATCTCCGCCGGCCAGCGAAAGGGGGACGAAGACCGCGGCCGCGAAAACGAGAAGGGCTGCGTCGACGCCACTCACGCCCGCCTCGCGCGCGCTCTTTTTCCTGAAGAATATGACTCTCGCGGCGGCAACCGTCGCGGGAATGGACCAGGGAAGATTCCTGAGCCAGACGTTCGTCAGCGAATCGAGCATGACTGCGGGAGCGCCCGCCGACGGGCGAATGACGCGCGCGAGCGGAGCCCACAGCGCGTTGTCGAAGAAACTCAGGCCGCTTCGGATCGTTTCGGGGACAAGCCAGATTCCGCCGATCAGAACGCCGATGAACGTCGCGAGGATAAATCCCGGAGTACGCCAGAGGGCGCGCCGGTCCCGATCGACGAGCCCCGCCGCGAGCGCGCCGAGAATGAGGAGGAAGCCCCCGGCGCCGGCGCTCAGAACGCTCCCCCCGACCGCCGCCCCCCAGAGGACGAATCCGCCGCGACCGCCTGGAAGCTTGAGCCATCCGAGAAGCCCGAGAGCAGCGAAGAACGCGAAGGGGATCCCGAGCGTTATGTGAGGCATGAATCTGCCGAAGGTCGGGCTCGCGGCGAGAACGACCGCGGAGAAGAAGCCGGCGGCCGTGGGAAGCGATCCCCAGTGCGCGCGCTTGTAATCCCCTTCCGCCGTCGCGGGCGGACACTGAGCGACCGGAGCGCCCCAATCCCGGGACGCCGCCCTTCCGGCACAATAGGTCACGTAGATCGCGCCGATCGAGAGGAGAACGAAAGCGAAACGCGCGGCGAACTCATTCACACCGAAAAGCATAAGAAAGAGAGACATGAGCCACGGGCCAAGGGGCGGCGTGTCGTGGACCGGCGCGCCGTCGAATCGCAACGTGAGCGCGTCGCCGGCCGTATGGATCTCGTTCGCGGTCTGGGCGAGCACGGCTTCGTCAGAGGCCGGAAGCGTACCCTGCCAGCTCCCCCACACCGCGATGAGGAACGCGGATAGAAAGAAGAGGAGCGCGAGTATGTGTCCTCGCCCCTCCTCCCCGGCAAAAAACGGAAGTTCCGCCACGCCGCGCCTCCTTCCCAATCGCTCCGGTCTCGCGCACCGGATACGGGCCGGACAAAAAATCGCCGGGCACGCCCCATCGACGACTGCCCGGCTATCAGTGTAGGATATTTACTGCTTCGCTTCCAGAAATCTTTATCGCTTACTTCGCGAGCGCCTTATCGAGGAAATCCTTGAGATAATCCTTGGGCCCCGCGCCCGACATCGTGTCGATCTCCGCGCCTCCCTTGAATACCTTGAGCGTGGGAATCCCCATGATTCCGTACTTGATGGCGACGCTCTGGCTCTCGTCGGTGTTGAGCTTCACGAATTTCACGATTCCTGCGTATTCGCCGGCGAGCTCCTCGAAAACGGGCCCGAGGAACTTGCACGGCCCGCACCACGGCGCCCAGAAATCGACGATGACCGGAATCGGCGACTCGAGAACCTCTTTCTGCCAATCCGCTTCCTTAACCTGCGTGGTGTTCGCTCCCATCATGTCTCCTTTATGCTTCTCCGATTCGGCTGACTATCTATCCCTTCACACCTGCTCAAACAATTGAGCATGCGGATGACGTTTCGTTCCTTGAGACTGTAGTACGTGTGCGGCACCTCCTTCCGGCTCGATACTATATTGTTGAGCCGCAGTATTTTCAACTGCTGCGACACGAGCGATTGTTTGAGCCCCGAGCGCTCGCAGATCTCCGTCACGGTGCGCTCGCCGCGGGCAAGGATATTCACGATCCTGAGGCGCGCGGGATTCGCGAGCGCCTTCAAGACTTCGGCGAACCTATCTATATCGTTTCCCGCGAGGGGCTCGACGTTATTGCCGGCAACCATCTTCCACGCTCCTCCACTATTTATTCTCATATTATGATATCATAATATTGCAATTAGTCAAGAGAATATTTTAGGGACGCGCGGCACGCGCTTTGGTATCATCCCGCCCATGAACTTCGACTTTCCCCCGTCCCTCAAGCTCGCGAATCTCCCGACCCCGGTCGAGCGCATGCGCGCCGTGCCCGAACTCCCCGACCTGCCGAACGTCTTCATTAAACGAGACGATCTCACCGGCTCCGAGCTCTCGGGCAACAAGGTGCGCAAGCTCGAGTTCGCCCTCGCCGAGGTGGCGGCGACGGACGCCCGAACGGTCATCACGTGCGGCGGCATCCAGTCGAATCACGCCCGGGCGACGGCGATCGCGGCGGCGCGGCTGGGTCTGAGACCCGTGCTCGTCCTGCGCGGCGAGGCGCCGGTGGAAAGCGACGGCAACGTGCTCCTCGACCGTCTGGCGGGCGCGGAGATCCGGTTCCTCACGCAGGAAGAATGGCCGCGGGTGAACGAGATAATGGCGGAGGTCGCGGTCGAGCTCGGCGCGTCGGGCGAGAAGGCGTACGTGATTCCCGAGGGCGCATCCTACCCGCCGGGCGTCTTCGGATACATCAAGGCCGCGCAGGAGATCGCGGATGCCGAGAAGGCACTCGGGATCGAGTTCGACACGATCGTCACGGCCGTCGGAAGCGGAGGAACGTCCGCCGGGCTCATCTACGGGAAGAGGATCTTTGGCCTCAAGGCGCGTGTGCTCGGCGTGAACGTTCTCGACACACCGGAATATTTCGTGCGGCGCATCGCGGGGATCTCGGATGCGTTCGTCGAGAAATACGAGAGGCGCTATCGCGGCGCCTCGTGGTTCAAGCCGATTCTCCCGAGCGAGGTCGAGATCGCGGGGGGCTACGACGGTCCCGCCTACGCAGTACCGACCAAAGAGGGGCTCGAGATCATTCGCATATGCGCGCGGCGCCTCGGGCTCTTTCTCGATCCCGCATACACGGGCAAGACGATGCTCGGTCTCGCCGGCGAAGCGGCAAAGGGCCGATGGAGGAAATCGGACAACGTTCTCTTCATTCACACGGGCGGCATATTTTCGCTCTTCCCCTGGCGGCGGGAACTCGCCCCTTGAAGCAGAGAGCCTCCGTTCTTTCGTTTCCCTTATCCCCTTGACACCCCGTACCCGCGCGCATAATGTCTCTTCAGGAAATTCCGCGGCGGCGCAAGGCTTGCCGTCGCTCGAATAGCCGTTAACCGCAATTATCCAGGAAAGGGTTGCGAGAAGGAGGCTGGAGGCATGGAATTCAAGGGTCTGTACGTCGCGCTCGTCACGCCGTTCAACAAGAAGGACGGCGGTCTCAACGAGGCGAAGCTGCGCGAGCTCGTGCAGTTCCACATCAAGGCGGGGACGGACGGGCTCGTGCCGTGCGCGACAACGAGCGAGAATCCCACCTACACGTGGGAGGAGCATTTCAGGATCATCGAAATCGCGGTCGACGAGGCGAAGGGCAAAACAAAAATATGCGCGGGCTGCGGGACGAACGCGACGGCGAAGTCGATCGAGAACGTCAAGAAGGCCCGCGAGCTCGGCGCCGACGCCGCGATGGTCGTAACGCCCTACTACAACAAACCCACGCCTGAGGGACTCTACGCGCACTTCATGAAGATCGCGGACGAGGGCGGGCTGCCGCTCATGCTCTACAACGTGCCGGGGCGCACCGGGCTCAACATGCTCCCGAAGACGGTGCAGCGCCTCGCCGCGCATGAGCGCATCGTCGCGATCAAGGAAGCGAGCGGCTCGCTCGAGCAGATGTGCGAGATCATCCTCCTCTGCGGCGACAAAATCACGCTCATGTCGGGAGACGACGGGATCACACTTCCGATCCTCGCCGTCGGCGGCAAGGGCATCGTGAGCGTCGTCGGGAACATCGTGCCGAAGGAGATGCTCGCGATGATCGCCGCCTTCGAGAAGGGGGATCTCGCCGCGGCGCGGAAGCTTCATTACAAGCTCTTCCCGCTCTGCAAGGCTATGTTCATCGAGACGAATCCGACGCCCGTGAAGGAAGCGATGAACATGCTCGGCATGGACGTCGGCGACGTACGGCTCCCGCTTGTGGGGCTGCTTCCGGAAAATCGCGAGAAGCTCCGCACGGCGCTCGTCGACTTCGGGCTCAAGGTAACGAAGTAGGCCGGGGCTCTCGCGGCCGAAACGAGGCGAAAAAGGGATGATCAAGGTCGTCGTATGCGGCGCGCTCGGAAAGATGGGACGCACCGTCGTCGATGAGATCGCAGGTGACGGCGGGCTCTCGCTCGCCGGCGCGATCGAGGCGCCGGGGAGCCCCGGGCTCGGAAACGCACTCTCCGGCGTAACGGTGACCGCCGATCTCGCGAAGGCGCTCGGCGCCTGCGACGTCGTCGTCGATTTCACGAATCCAAAGGCCGCACTCGAGCACATCGAGCAGAGCGCGGCCGCGGGCCGAGCGGCGATCGTCGGCACGACCGGCTTCACGACCGATGAGCTCGCGCTCGCGAAGAAGGCCGCCGGGCGGATCCCGCTCATCATCAGCCCCAACATGTCGGCCGGTATCAACCTCATGTTCAGGATCGTCGAGGACGTGGCGCGCGCGCTCGGCGATTTTGACGCCGAGATCGTCGAGATTCATCACAACAAGAAGAAGGACAGCCCGAGCGGGACGGCGGCGAAGCTCGCCGACGCGATCGCGAAGGCGCGGCCCGGCTCCGCCGTGATCCACGGGCGCGAAGGGCTCGTCGGCGCGCGCAAAAACGAGGAGATCGGCATGCATTCGCTTCGCGGCGGGGACGTCGTCGGCGAGCACACGGTGATCTTCGCGGGCGAGGGAGAGAGATTCGAGCTCACGCACCGGGCGCACTCGCGCCGCACCTTCGCGCGCGGGACGATCAGGGCGATTCATTTCATCCACGAGAAAAAGCCCGGGCTGTATACGATGGATGACGTTTTGGGCCTTTTGTAGAGACCCCACTTTACCCGGCCGAGGCCCAAATAAGAACGGGGCGTCTCACTCGAGACGCCCCGTATCGTTTCCGCGGCGCCGGCCGGGCCTCCTACAAATTGAAGCACACGACGCGCGGTTCGGTCATCTCCATGAGGGCGAACTTGATCCCCTCGCGGCCG
>JBAZPL010000136.1:0-7146 GCA_041648155.1 Candidatus Krumholzibacteriia bacterium | reverse complement strand
CACGGCGCCTACGGGAAAACCCTTCGGAAAGAGCATGCCGAGGCCGCTCGTGACGAGCGTATCCCCGATGACGATATCCTCTTCCTTCCCCACGTATTCGAGCCGGAAGAAACTGCCCCGGTCCCATTCCAGCATCCCGACGACGCGGTTCCGGCGATTCATGCAGCTTACCGAAATCGATTTGTTGTTGATGAGAACGACCTGCGATGACGTCGGAAATACCTGCGAGACGCGGCCGACGAGTCCGCGGTAACCGACGACCGCCATGCCGACCCGCACCGAGTCCGCCGTACCCCGGTCTACCATGATCGAGCGGAAAAAGGAGGTCGACGAACGGGCGATTATCTCGCACGGAAGAAAACGGTAAAACGAATCCGCCTTGAGATCGAGCAGCGTGCGGAGACGGTTCCGCTCCCTGCCGAACTCCAGGAGCCGCTCGCGCTCCTGGTACAGGGTCGCGACCATTGCGCGGAGCTCGCCGTTTTCCTCCTTCAGCGCTTCTACCGAGGCGAAGCGACCCGTCACCCGCTCCACCGGATAGAGCAGAAAGGAGGTTATCGCGCGCGCCTTCTCGACGCGGCTCTGCGCGCCGAGAGAGAGGAGCGCGATCGCGAGCGCGACGGCGATCGCAAGAACCGTCTTGTCGAGATGCTTGTCGAAGAGGAACGAGAGAAGTTGCATGCTTAGAACCGGGAGCTTTTCATTATGATCCGTTCGTACTGATGCAGGTTCGAAAGAACCTTGCCGCACCCGAGAACGACGCACGTGAGAGGATCCTCGACGACGTTGATCGGGAGGTTCGTTTCCTCCTTGAGGAGGGTGTCGAGCCCGCGCAGAAGGGAGCTTCCGCCCGTCATCACGATCCCCCGGTCAACGATATCGGCCGCGAGCTCGGGCGGCGTCTGCTCGAGCGCGGTCTTGACTGCCGCAACGATCTGGCTCACGGGCTCCGCGAGCGCCTCGCGAACCTCGACGCTCGATATCTTCAGCGTCTTGGGAATGCCCGAAACGAGATCCCGCCCCTTGATCTCCATCTCCTCCTCTTTCTTGAGCTTCGTCGCGGAGCCGATCATCATCTTGACGTGCTCGGCGGTCTGATCGCCGATGAGGAGGTTGTACGCCTTCTTGATGTGGAGAACGATCGCCTCGTCCATCTCGTCCCCGGCGACGCGGATCGACATTTCGGTGACGATGCCGTTGAGGGCGATGACGGCTATCTCGGTCGTGCCCCCTCCGATGTCGATCACCATGTTGCCGGAGGGTTTGTCGACGGGAAGCCCGACCCCGATCGCGGCGGCGACCGGTTCCGCGATGAGGTACACCTCGCGGGCGCCCGCATTCTGCGCCGAATCGGTCACGGCACGGCGCTCGACCTCGGTGATTCCCGACGGCACCGCAATCACGATGCGCGGCCTGATGAAGAAACGCTTTTTCTGCGCCTTCTTGATGAACTCGCGGAGCATTACCTCGGTGATCTCGAAATCGGCGATGACGCCGTCCTTGAGCGGGCGTATCGCGACGATGTGAGCGGGCGTCTTCCCGAGCATCGCCTTGGCCTCCGCCCCGACCGCGTACACCTTTTTCGTCTTCTGGTCCACGGCGACGACCGAGGGCTCGTTGAGAACGATGCCGTTCCCCTTCACGTACACGAGCGTGTTGGCCGTGCCGAGATCTATCGCGATATCGTTCGAGAAGTAGTTCGCCAAACGGTCCAGCACGGGCTATCCCCGCCTTTCCTCATGCGATGAGGCCGCGCTCGCGCATGCTGACGAATCGATCGCCGCCGATGACGATATGGTCGACGAGTTCGATCCCCATGAGCTCCCCGCATTTCACGAAACGGAGCGTGAGCTCCGTGTCTTCGATGCTCGGCTCCGGATTTCCGGTCGGGTGGTTGTGAACGAGTATAATGCCCGCCGCGCTCGCCGCGACCGCCGCCTTGAACAGCTCGCGCGGATGAACGAGCGCCGCGTTCAACGATCCCACCGCAACCGTCACAACCTTGCGGATGCCGTTCTTCGTGTCGAGGAGGATCGCCTTGAAGTGCTCTCGATCGAGCCCGCGCATCTCCACGGTCATGAGTGCGGCGGCATCTTCCGGCGCCCTCACCTTCCGGATGGCGCCCTCCCTGATCGAGATGATACACCGTCTCCCGAGCTCGAACGAAGCCTTGAGCCTCATGGACGACGCGGGTCCCAATCCCTCGAACGCCATGAGCTCCTCGACCGCCGCGCTTCCCACTCCCGCGAGGCCGCCGAAATGGTCGACGAGTTCCTGGGCAATCGCTCCCCCCGATCGATGGTTGCAGGCACCGATCACGAGGGCGATAAGCTCAGTCTCCCCGGCGGCATCGAGACCGCGCAGTACTCCCTTCGATCTCAGCAGCTCGAGTGACGATTTCCCAGCACCCACAAGCCCTCCCCGCCCCGCACCAACGGCTGAAACCTAACAGAAGCTCATCCGCCTCGCAAGCTATTTTGGCACAACCGTCAAAAAGTGCAAATCATTTTTTCGCGCACGCCGGAATCGGGGATTCGGCGCGCCGCAGGCGTATGATCTCCCCCTGCGCATACTCCGCCCACCGGTCCGAAGCGTATTCACCGGCGAGCCGCGCGTAGCAGGCAAGCGCCTCCCCCGGCTTCTCAAGACGTTTCTCGAGAATGACCGCCATCCTGAGCAGGACGAACGGCGCATCCTTCGAGAGCGGATAGTTCCACACGAAATGCTCGTAGGCGCTCATCGCGGAGCGGTACTTGAGCGTCCGCTCCATCCCGCAGGCGATATCGATGTGGAGAGGCTCGGAAAGGGCAAAATTGGGAATGTGGCGCACCGCCTCGTCGAAGTACGATTCCGCCGCGTCGCGCGCCCCTTTCTCCGCCGAGAGCCGCACCGCGTCGGAGTAGCTTGCCCGCGAGCGCACACGGTCTCCGGCCGCGAGAAACGCGCGGGCGAGCTCCGCATGCGCTTCCGCGTCTCCGCTCTCGATCGCGAGATACTCCACGTATTCCGCCTGCGCCCCGAACCAATCCGCCGTTTCGAAACGGCGCCGCGCCGCGGCGAGGTGCCGCTCCGCCCCAGCGCGGGCGAACGCCCCGAAACAGAGCGCGAGGACGGCGCCTGCCGCGAATCCGCCGAGGTGGACGCTGTAGGCGATCCGCATGCCGCCCGTCCCGAGCTGCATCATCGTGCGGATCCCCTGAAGGGCGAACCAGAAGATGATCGCGAGAACGACCGGGACATAGGTTCTCCCGGTCCGGTTCACCCCCTGAAAGGGCATGAAGATCCAGTAGCCGACGCGCACGCGGCTGAAATACAGGCGCACGAGGTACGCGCCGAGGATGCCCGAGGTCGCCCCCGATGCGCCGATGACGCCGTATTGAAGGTACTGGGGAGAATAGAGCGCCGTGAGAACGAGATGCGTATAGGCGCCCGCGGCGGCCGCAGCCGTGAAAACGATATAGAACCTGAAGGAGCCGAGCCGATCCTCGAGCGGTCTCCCGAAAACGATGAGGTAAACGAGGTTTCCGATGAGATGCAACCATCCGCCGTGCAGAAACGCATGGGTGATCGCGGTGGCGACCGTCGGAGCGCTCGGCTGGAATACGAGCAGGTTGAAATCCCACCACGTTCCTATAGGCTTGTATCTGTATAATATATAAAGCATTACACAGGACACCGCAAGAAAATAGGTGACGAACGGGCGTTTCCGCGCGCCGACGTCGAGCCCGAGTGGGATGTAATAGAAAAAGTACATATTCCCCCTGGATTCCGAGGATCACGGGGGAGCGAGCAAGTACCAGACCAGAACGGGGATAAAAAATGGGGGGCTCGAAAAGCCCCCCATTGTCTCCGACTTGGTCCGGTTTCTTCTAGAAGTGATACGCTGCGGAAAGCATGTAAACCGGAGGCCCGTCGTTATTGTTCTGATAGCCGGTCAGCCAGTAGCCGACACGGAACGGCAGGTTGTTGTTGACGACCGCGTCGATATCGAAATCGCCGACGTGGAAGCCGAGACCCATCCAGTAATCGAAGTAGCTGCCGACGGAGGTTTCGGTTTCCTCGTATTCTTCGGTCAACGCTACTTCAGGGACCCCGACGGTACCGTACTGGGATGTGTAGCTCTCCTTGTACTCATTCTTGTAGAACCCTTTCACGGCGCCGATCCTGAAGGTCAACCAATCCCTCACGTCGCTTTCGAGGGCGAGGCGGAAGGTAGGCAGGATCGTCTGCGTAGCTTCCTCGGTTATGCCCCACGACCAGGAATCGTATTCGTAGTAGGGGTAGCCGCGATCATACCGGACGAAATCAGCCGCCGGAGGATCGGACTGCTCCAGCTTGGCGTAGGAGTACGGCTCAACCGCGAATACCAGGAGGTTGTTCTCGTTGACCTTGATGTTCGCGCCGATACCGAGGGTGATCATCGTGCCCTTGACGCCGTAATTGGTGTCTTTCCAGTCGAGCGTGTCAGTGGAGAACGCGCGGTCATAGACCCTCATGGAGTCGGCCTTGAGGCTGAAATTGAAGTTGCTGAAACTGGCGTAGGGAACCCAGGTGATCGTCTCGTTCCACTCATAGAACAGGCGTCCCCGGAAGCCCATCATCTTGTTCGCATCCGCGGTGACCTCGCCGTAGCCGTAGTAATAATCGTAGTAGTAGCTTTCATCCTTTGATGTCTGACCAGCCCAGCTGTAATCGAATGCGAGGTCCGCATACATTTTCTCGCCGATGTCGAAACGGACGCCGGCGCCGATGGTCGTGTATGCACGCGAGTCCATACCCTCCTCCAAAACCGTGGTATCAGGGTCCACGGAGAAGGTGGTGTGTGTTTTATACTCCCAGCTGGCGTCCGACCGGGAGAAATACAAGCCGAACGAGAGCTTCTCCATCGCATAGCCATACAGAACGTTCCACTTGCTTCCGACGGATTGGGAGAAAGGATCGTCGGTGTAGTCCCAGCCATAGCCGGGATTGAGCGGCTTGCCGTCGTAGTTGAAGAACATCGCGAGCGTTCCGTACTTGCCCTCCGAGCCGAGCCCGTACGAGGCGCCCATGTAGGGCTGGAAGCCCTCGTCAGGGCCGATAGCCGCCGGAGCGCCGAGGTAGTTGTAGTAGTCGTAGTAATCGAGGCCGATCCACACCGTATTGCTGTACGACGGGAGCGTACCGTACCACGTGAAGATGTTGAAATCATCCTCGATGTAATTGCCGACGCCCCCGAGGGCTATCTGCCGCGCATCGGTGGCAAGGGCCGGAACGGCGACGGCAGCCATGAAGAGGACCGAAAGAACAACTGCGAATAGCTTTTTCATTACAAACCCCCTGTCAGAAATCTCCCTTGCGGGAAAAGCCTTCAGGATCCTTTCTATATGACCGCAAACACAAGCGGATGAGTTACCTGGTTTCTTCTTCATCATCTCTGCGCCTCAAGAGGCGCTTACGTCTCTCCCTTGGCTTTCCCCCTTTCTCGATAAGGCCTCAAGACTGTTGGTACTTGCAGGCCCCGCCGCAAGCCCGCTTCTCAAAACCTTGTCAGCTTGTGAAATCATATCTTAGTATTGCCGGCAACCCCCTCTCAACGAACCTTGAACCCTCTTGATTTTTTGGACGTTAAACTAAATGGCCCCGCAAGTATTGTCAACATTTTTTTATCATAATTATGAATATTTTATCAACGCACTCAAATCCTTGGATGAGCCTCCGTTTCAATATGAGTATTCTTACCGGAAAACCGACCGGGCGAAAAGAAGTATTTTCAAGAATTTCTCGTCGAAGCGATCGTCCCCGGAGAGCAGGCTCGCGATTCTCACCTCGCCGCTGGAGTGGATATAGAGACCTTCCCCGATGCTTATCGCTACATGGGTGACCCGCGTCCCCTCGCCGAAGAAGAGGAGATCTCCCGGCGCGAGACGGCAGGCGTCTTCCTTCGGAATGAGATCCCCGACGAGCGCCTGCATGTCGGCATCGC
The DNA here is from genome assembly GCA_041648155.1 of Candidatus Krumholzibacteriia bacterium. Lineage (GTDB taxonomy): Bacteria > Krumholzibacteriota > Krumholzibacteriia > Krumholzibacteriales > Krumholzibacteriaceae > SSS58A. The sequence continues at coordinate 1,181 of JBAZPL010000136.1, read as the reverse complement.
GCGGGAGGGAGATTCCTTCCATGAGAAACACCCGCTGCACGAGCCCCGAGCAGTCGAAACCCTTCGGGGTCGTCCCGCCCCACAGGTACGGGATCCCGATGAAACGCATCGCCCTCCCGACAAGGCGCCTGCGATCGGGCTCCGCGCGCTCGCCCCGTTCGGCGAGAAGCTCTTCCCGCATGAAACCGCTCTTCCCTCCGGGAAGGGTCACCGCGCGATACCCGCCGGCCGGAGGCGCGGCGACGAGCCGCGTGCCTGCGACCGCTTCCGATACGGGGAGGCTTCTCTCGTCGGCCGCGGACAGTACATAGCCGATGTTCGCCGCGACGACGGCGCGCGCGGCGCCGTCGTACGCGGCTATCTCGCGCGCGTCCGTTTCGCGGACGTACCACGAACGTATCCATCCGTGGTAATCGTCGGGAAGCCGCACGAAGCGCCAGTCCCCCTCCTCTTTGAGCGGATACGCCGTGTCCCCCATGATGAGCTGGGTGAGAAGCTCCGCCGAGTGCGCGCTCTCGCGTCTCACGTCCGCCACGCTCGACGTTACCCAGAGCGACCGATCCGCTGCAGGCGCGAGAAACCTGAATCGCACCGTGAGTCCGGCCGCCGAGGCGAGCCTGACGCGCTCTCTTCCGTCCCGCTCAAGGGAGAATCCCCCGAGATGGCGCGGCAGCGCGCGCAGCACTTCCTCGCGGGTCAGCTCGAGCTCGAACGATCCCGTTTCCCGCGGCACGAGCTTCGAGTAGCTCCGGCGCCAATCGAGCCCGCACTCCCTTTCCGCGGCGGAGACCGCTTCGCACAGGCGCTGCAGAACATTATCCATCTATCGACTCCCTTCGATCGCTTCGCCCGGCCGCCCGCCGGAGAGGCCCGGGGGCTTCGCGAGCGCCGACGCGAGACGGGGATTCAGGGCGTCGCGCAGGCCGTCGCCGATCAGGTTGAGCGAGCATACGGTGAGGGTGAGAAAGAGCCCCGGGAAGAAGGTGAGCCAGGGCGCGGTCCGCATGAAGGCGATACCTCCCGAGATCATACCTCCCCAGCTCGGCGCCGGCGGCTGGACGCCGAGACCGAGAAAGCTCAGAGAGGCCTCGGCCATGATCGTCATCCCGAGCCCGAGCGTATAAACGACGAGGACGCTCGCGAGGCACTGCGGCAGAATGTGCCTGAGCAGAATCACCTCA
>JBAZPL010000135.1:0-7155 GCA_041648155.1 Candidatus Krumholzibacteriia bacterium | reverse complement strand
CTTCCATGGATTCCCCCCGATATCGATCTGAAATCGACACGTGGCACAGCACGTCGAGCGTTCGGGTATCCACGAGTCTCAGATAGGCCGCTCTCACCCATATGACCGACGGATCCCGCTCGTCCGCGACAAAATAGACGTTGCCGACCAGAATCGCTTCGAGCCCGTAGTCTTCCCGAAGATGCTTCAGCGTTTCGAGGCTGACAAAGAAGGTGTTTTGATCTTTCTCGCCTTGTTCCGGGGGAGCCTCGACCGGCAGCTCTTTCAGGGTGAATCCATTTTCCGACAATCGAGCCGAGAGAAGACTCGTCATCAGCTGGCTCTGCATCGTCGACGCGAGCTTCGTCTCCGCCGGCGCCACGATATACAATCGATCGTCCGACGCTCTGGTGCTCGCGGCGTCGGTACTCATCGGAGAAAATCGCCGCTGCGTGATTATTTTCACCGTCTCGGCAGTGAGCAGAGGGTACACCGCGATCTTCGTGGGAATTCTCTCCACTCCCGCGACTGGAGTGACAACTACCCTCTCATCCATGGATGCGCATCCGCAAAGTATTGCGGCCAGCGAAAGCAGAACTGCCGTTCCTTTACGCAATTCAACCCCCTCCTTCCGGATAGGTCTTCTTCTTCCTTGCACGCGCCAGCATGCGCTGAACCGTGACGGCGAATCTGCCTCTCCACGTGCCCGGCACCGGCCGCAGCTTCATCCCCAGGAGCTGCTCCGCTGCAGAGAGCACATCGAAGGCGGTGAGGATTCGAGTAACTTAACCGTCACGAATATCGAGCACGTCCACTCCCTCGATGCTCGCCCGGCGGCCCGTGGGAGCGTACCCGAGAGGCTGCAGCGCATGAAGGTGCGATGCGGAGATACGCCATACAACCGCGCACCGGCTGCCGTCGGGCGCACTGCATATCGGGGGCTGGATCTCGTAGGTGAAGTCGGGGAACGCATGGAGGACCGCTTCGGCAAAGGCTCTCACGGCTGCGCGTCCGCGGGCGGGAGGGTCGGGCATCGCAGGATCATACCACTCGACGTCATGAGCCAGGAATCCGATGAATTCATCAAGATTCCGGGCGTTCCACGCATCCACGAGCCTCCGGGCCACGTCCGCCGACGTCGTGCAACTCATCGACTGCATCTCCTGCCCTGCCTGCTCATGCACTTTACGATTCCTGCCCGCCCGAAAGCGTCAGCTGCTTGCGAGGTCAGACATCATAATCTGTGGCAAACTCGGCTTCCGCGCATTGTGGTATGTAGATATCAAAAGTAGTGCCTTTTCCGACCTCACTCTGCATGCAGATATGTCCGCTGCTTTCCCTCACAATACGATCGACCGTCGCCAGACCGAGCCCCGTTCCATGCTCCTTTGTTGTAAAGAACGGCTTGAATATGTTCATTTGTGTCTCTTTGCTCATGCCATGCCCGGTATCACCGATGGAGAGCAGGACGTACGATCCAATTGGAGAAAAGGAACAATTCCTTAACAGAATTTCATCGGCCGTCACCGTGCTCGTCTGAATGACGATTCTCCCTCCTTCAGGCATCGCTTGCTGAGCATTCAATACCAGGTTCAAAACAATCTGTTCAATGTGATTGGAATTGGAATATATGGCGCCCAACTTCTGCCCGTATGCCGTTATCATCTCAATGGAATTGCCGACGAGACGCCGGAGCATTGATTCCAGATTTTCTATTATTGAGTTCAGATTCAGGGTTTCAAATACAACCGGTTTTTCACGACAAAAAGCGAGCAACTGCCTTGTAAGGGTCCCACCTACTATTCCCGAGTTTCCAATGAGCTCAATATCTGAATAGAGTGGATGATCCTTGGCAATATTGGATAAAACCAAATCGCATACCCCGTTGATCACGGTCAGAATGTTATTCATGTCATGTATTATTCCACTCGCCAGTCGTCCAACCATCTCCATTCTTTGAGTTCGTTGAGTTTGCTCGTACAGTTGCGCATTTGCGATCGCAATGGCCATGGTGGATGCGACAGACTCCAGCACGTATCTGTCGGCTTCGCCGTAGGCATTCGGCGTTTTCGTTTCTATATTCACAACGCCGACTATCTTTCCCCCTATGCGCATGGGCACGCAAAGCTCGGATCGAATATCGTCTCTGATTGCATGATACCTCGCATCTTTGCGGATATCGCCGAGCATGACGCTCTCTCCGTTTTGCGCTACCCATCCGGTGATCCCGGTGCCAAGACGGACCCCGCGCGATGCTACGTATGATTTGTCGCGTGTGATGAATTCTTTGCCTTGTCCCTGGTCGCTGAGAGCGAATGGAACCAGACTGCCTGAAGCATGATCGATGAGCAAAACCGCCCCATAGTCATACCCCAGTGTTTCTTCAAGAACCCCGATAATCTGCTGTGCCAAGCTGTCCGGTTCAAGCAAATACTGCAAGCGTTGGCTGGCGCGGAAAATGGCCAGAAGTTCTCGCATGCCTTGCTGCTGTAACGCGCCCACTCGATCCGAGTGCTCGCCAAGCATGACATTCCCGAATGCACTACTTTGGTTATCCAATTTATCCTTCACCTGATTCCACCGGCAATTCCGATCTTAGAAGATCAAGAAACATGTCCGACGCAAGATAGACAGTTCTGGATAATCAAAATATCCCTGCAACCCGCAGCATAACCTCGGGGCGGCGCTCAGTCGAGCTCGATCTTCACGAGATCCACGAGCTCCGCGAATCGCCCGGCGATGTGCTTGTCGGTGAGCCCGCGGAGCCGCTCGACCGAGAAGCTCTCGCAGGCGAAGCTCCCCGTGATCGTGCCGTAGATCATCGCGCGGCGCAGGTGCATTTCGTCGAAAGACGCGGCGCCCGCGAGATATCCCATGAAGCCCCCGGCGAAACTGTCGCCGGCGCCCGTGGGATCGAGCACCTCGTGGAGCGGGTAGGCGGGCGCGAAAAAGCGGAATTCCTTCGTGAAGAGAAAGGCCCCGTGCTCCCCCTTCTTGATGACGACCGCGCGCGGCCCCATCGCGAGGATCTCGCGCGCCGCGAGCACGAGATTCTTCCTGCCCGAGAGCTGCCGCGCTTCCCCGTCGTTCACGAACAGGACGTCGATGCGCCGGAGCAGCCGCGCGAGCGACTCGGCCTTGCGCTCGATCCAGAAGTTCATCGTGTCGCAGCCGACGAACGGCCGCCCCGTCACTTGGTCGAGCGCGCTCATCTGAATGTCGGGGTCGATGTTGCCGAGAAAAAGCCACCGGCTCGAGCAGTACGACGCCGGGAGCTCCGGTCTGAATCGCTCGAAGACATTGAGATCGGTGCAGAGCGTCTCGCGCTCGTTCGGATCCTCGCCGTAGCGCCCCTGCCAGAAGAAGGTCTTGCCCCCCGATTCGACGACGAGCCCTTCGAGGTCCACGCCCCGATCCTCGAGAATCGTGCGGTGCTCGGCGAGAAAATCGGCGCCCACGACGGCGACGAGCAACACCCGCGTGAAATGGCTCGCGGAGAGCGAGAAAAAGGTGCCCGAACCGCCGATGACCCGCTCGGCCTTTCCCCGCGGCGTCTCGATCGTATCGAAGGCGACCGTTCCGACGACGACGATGCTCATTGGTAACCTTTTGACGGGCGCGGCGCCGCAGCCGGCGTCGCACCCCGCATTACATTTTATCGGGCGCCGAGACGCCGAGCACGCGGAGCGACTCGGCAAGCACGATCCGCGTCGCCTCGGCGAGAAGCAGCCTCGCCTCGCTCAGACGCCGGTTGCTCGAGACGATCCGGCACACGTGATAGAACCGGTGGAACGACGCGGCGAGCTGCTGCGCGTACGCCGTGAGGAAATGCGGCTCGCGGGTGAGCGCCGCGCCCCGTATCAGCTCGGGGAATATCACGAGCTTCCGCATGAGATCGATCTCCTCCGCTTCCGTGAGGAGCTCAACGCAGGAGGTGTCGGCCGGGAAATCGACGCCCCCCTCCCGCGCGTACGCGACGACGCTCGAGATGCGCGCGTGCGCGTACTGCACGTAGTAGACCGGATTCTCGTCCGACTCCTTGCGCGCGAGCGTGAGGTTGAAATCGAGATGCGCCGAGGTCTTCCGCATGAGGAAGAAGAACTTCGCGGCATCCGCCCCGACGTCCTCGACGAGATCGCGCAGCGTGACGAACTCTCCCCCGCGCTTCGACATGTTCACGACCTTCCCGTCCTCGACGAGGCGCACCCACTGCACGATGAGCACTTCGGGCCAGCCCGCGGGGGCGCCGAGGACCTGGGAGACCGACAGCATCCGCTTGATATGCCCGTGGTGGTCGGGCCCCCAGAGGTCGATGGCCTCCGCGAAACCGCGGCGCAGCTTGTTGAGATGATACGCCGCGTCCGCAAGGAAGTACGTCGGCGAGCCGTCGCTCCGCACGAGCACGCGGTCCTTCTCGTCCCCGAGCTCCGCCGAGCGGAACCACTGCGCGCCATCTTCTTCGTACACGACGCCTCGCTCCTTGAGCTGGTCCAAGGTCCGCCAGATCTCCTTGTCCGCGTAGAGCCGGGATTCACGAAAGAAATTATCGTACTTCACGCCGAAAAGCTCGAGGTCGCTTTGAATCATCTGCATGATCCGTTCGAGCGCCGCCTGGCCGAAGGCGGTTACGGCCGCGTCTCCCGGAAGCGCGAGCCAGGCGCGCCCGTCCCCCTCGGGGATCTCGCGCGCGATTTCGACCAGATATTCGCCGGGGTATCCCTCCTCGGGAAACGGAATATCCTCGCCGAGCCTCTGCCGAAACCTCGTGAGAAGCGACAGTCCCAGTTTCGCCACCTGCGAGCCGGCGTCGTTCACGTAATATTCGGCCTGCACGTCGTAGCCGGCCTTGCGCAGGATACTGACGAGAGCGGCGCCGATGGCCGCAGCACGCGCCGACACGATCACGAGGGGCCCCGTCGGATTCGCCGAGACGAACTCCACCTGCACCGTGCGTCCCTGCCCGAGATCGCTGTCACCATAGCTCGCCCCGAGGCGGACGATCCCCTTCACCTGCTCCGTGATATACTTCTGGGAAAATACAAAATTGATGAATCCGGGGCCCGCGACCTCGACGCGGTCGACGAAGTCCGCCTCAAATTTCACGCGCGCCGCGATCTCCCCCGCGAGCTCGCGGGGATTGCGCTTCAGCTGCTTCGCCGCGATAAACGCAACGTTCGAAGATAGGTCGCCGTGCGCGGTATCCGCGGGATGCTCGATCTGAATCGCCCCCCGCTCGAATGCGAGGCCCAGCTCCGCGAGCGCCGCCGCCAGCGCCGCTCGCGCCCGCTCGCTCGCGGAGGCCGCGTCGGGCGCCGCGCCATTGTGCGCCGCGCTGCGCGCCGCATCATTTCGCGCCGCCCCGCCATGAGCCTTATCGCGCTCATTCGTCATCGGAAAACTCCTCGCGCGGCGCGTCCCCCCAGAGGCGCTCGAGCCCATAGAACTGCCGCACCTCGGGAAGAAAGATATGCACGACGACGCAGTAGCAATCGATGAGGATCCAGTGGGACCCCCCAAGCCCCTCGACGCTGGACTTCATGCCGCTTGCGTCGAGCGACTCGGTGATCGCCTCGGCGATCACCCTCGCCTGCACGTCGCTCCCCGCCGAGCAGACGAGAAAATAGTCCGTCATGCTCGATATCTTTTTGAGATCGAGGAGAACGATGTTCTCCGCCTTCTTGCTCAATGCGATCTTGACGATTCTCTTTGCGAGTGTTTTCGGCGCTAATTTGGTCAAGTTACCTCCAAACTCCTTTTACCTGCGTTCCGCATTCGGGACATTTTCCCTCCGGCCCGAGAATCTCCGCTTCGTACCCCGCCCTCCGCACGACGGAGGCGCCGCACTTCGCGCAGCGCGTATCCTCCGTCCCGTGAATCATAATATTGCCCACGTACACGTAGCGAAGCTTTTTTCGCGCTATCGCGAACGCCGTCTCGAGCGTTTCCTTCGGCGTCGCGGGCCGGTCGTTCATCCGGTACTGCGGGAAGAAGCGCGAGAAATGGAGCGGGATGTCGATCGACACCCCCGCGAGCCATTCGACGAGATCCTCGAAATCCTCCGCCGCGTCGTTCAGTCCCGGGATCACGAGGTTCGTCACCTCGACGTGCGAGACCGACGAAGCGATCTCGATGAAGCGCTTCACCGGCTCGACGCGCCCCCCGCAGAAGTTCTTGTAGAATTCGTCCCGGATCCCCTTGAGATCGACGTTGAATGCGTCGACGAGGGGCGCGATCTCCCGCGCCGGCTCCTCGTTCAGAAATCCGTTCGTGACGAGCACCGATTTCAGCCCCTTCGCGCGCAGGAGCGGCAGGGCGTCCTTTAAATATTCAAACCACAGGAGCGGCTCGGTGTAGGTGAACGCCGCCCCGATCGAGCCCTCGCGCGAGGCGAGCGCGGGCAGATCCTCGGGCGCCAGGTACTGCGTGGGGGCGAGCTCCTGCGAGATGTGCCAGTTCTGGCAGTTGTCGCACGCGAGCGTGCAGCCGTTCGGCCCGATCGAGAGAATCGTGCTCCCCGGCATGAAATGGTAGAGCGGCTTCTTCTCGATCGGATCGAGATGCGACGTGACGGTGCGCCCGTACGACGTCGCGATGAGCGTGCCCCCCCGGTTCTCGCGCACGCCGCATTTTCCCGTAGTACCGTCGGCGATCCCGCACAGGTGCGGGCAGAGGCGGCAGCGGACCTTCAGCCCGCCGAGCTTCTCGTAGTACAGCGCCTCTTTGTCTTTCAGGGGGTTCCTCTCATCTGCAGAAATTGCCTACCCGCTCCACGACGTAATCGCCCGCGACGATGAGCGCGTCCCGCTCGGGGGACGAGCTCACGCCCACGAGGTGTCCCTTAGCCCGCTCCACGAAATGCCTCGCCTTGCGCAGCGAATATTCGACCCCTCCGTAGCTCTGGACGAAGTCGACGACCTCGTTCCAGTGCTTCCCCTTGTCGAAGCTCACGGTGAAGAGGTCGCTCACGCGTTTGCGCACCGGCTCCGGGGCGTTCCTGAAGGCCGTGATGAAGGGGAGCGTCACCCGCCCGTCGGAGAAATCGGACGCGGTGGGCTTGCCGATATCGCGATCGGCCGCGACGTAGTCGAAGAGATCGTCCACGATCTGGAAGGCGAGCCCCATGTTCTTCCCGAAACGCGAGTATTTGCTGCGCTCGCCGTTCCGCTCGCCGCCGAG
>JBAZPL010000134.1:0-7167 GCA_041648155.1 Candidatus Krumholzibacteriia bacterium | reverse complement strand
GAGGGGAACGCTTCGGGTCAGTTCGCGCGGCTCATCCGCCGCGAAACGGGATTCGAGATCGAGGAGAGGGTTTCGCGCTACGACGGGCTTCCCATTACGCCTGGATTTATTCTGCGCGCGTTGAGCGTCTGAGGGCGCACGTATGGTATCGATCGAGGATTATGGAACGTATGAAACGGCGTGGTGCCCCGGCTGCGGCAACTTCGCGCTCCTCGAAGGGGTAAAGAAGGGTCTCGTCGGGGCGGGGCTCGCTCCGCGCGACGTGCTCTTCGTGAGCGGCGTCGGGCAGGCGGCGAAAGCGCCGCATTATCTCAACGCGAACCTCTTCAACGGCCTCCACGGGCGCTCCCTTCCCGTGGCCACCGGCGCGAAGCTCGCGAATGCGAATCTCACCGTGCTCGTCGAGAGCGGCGACGGCTGCTGCTACGGAGAAGGGGGAAATCATTTCCTTGCGGCGATACGGCGCAACATCGACGTCACGATGATCGTGCACGACAACCAGATCTACGGACTTACGAAGGGGCAGGCGAGCCCCACCTCGGAGGAAGGGACCGTGACGAAGACCCAGCCCGCCGGCGTTCTCCTCGAGCGCTTCAACCCGGTCGCCGTCGCGGTCGCGATGCGCGCCGGATTCGTGGCGCGGAGCTTCACGGGAAACGTCGATCACCTCGCCGAAATGATCAGGCGGGGAATCGCCCATCGCGGGCTCGCCGTGATCGACGTTCTTCAGCCCTGTGTTTCGTTCAACAGGGTGAACACCTTCGCCTGGTACAAGAAACGCTGCCGCGAGCTGGCCGCCGATCACGATCCATCCGACTGGTCCGCGGCTATGAAGACCGCGGTCGAATGGAGGGATACGATACCGCTCGGCGTGATATACGAGAACGACCGCCCGCCGTTTGAAAGCCTGGAGAGCGTGCTCGCGAAGGGGCCGCTCGTCGGCCGGGAGCTCGATCGCGCCGCGCTCGCCGGGGAAATGATGCGCATCGGGGGCGCCGCCGATGATTGATTTTCTTCGGAGATTCGATCCGGTCGTCCGGACGCTTTTCGCCGCGGGAACCGGTCCTCCGCGGAACGCCGCTCAGCCTTCCGGCGGAGCGGCGCCTCTCCTCATCTTGACAACCTGAAGAACGGCGAGCGCCGCGGTGACGACGACGAGCGATCCGCCCGAAAGAACGGCGGTCGCCTCGCGCGACGGAAGCGGATAGCGGGCGACGAGCCAGTGGAGGCTCGAGAGATATCCTCCGGCGAGGACGAGGGCGATCATGCCCCGGCTCGGCCAGACGCAATCCTGGAGAATGAATCCGACGAGCGGATAGAACGCGAGGGAGGCCGGGTTGAGAAGGCGCTCGTTGTTGTGGCCGAAGAAGGTCGTTCCCGCCACGAGAGCGAAGAACGCGAGCAAATGGAGGCGTCCCTTGAGGAACGCGAAGGTGCGCCTGAAGAACACGGCCGGCACGAAAGCGAGCGGAACGAAGGGATTCACGAGAACGTGGTACATGCGCTCGAGCGAGGTGATCTTGGTCCAGTGCGCCGAAACGGCCTGCACGAGCGTGGGGCCGACCCCCGGATGAATGAGAAGGCGGATGGCCAGGAAAACAGCGAGGGCCGGCGCAGCCGCCGCGACGAATTTCCATCCTTCCCGCGCGAGAAGCCGCCTCTCGGCGAGGTACAGGAGACCGACCGGGATCATGATTATCGCCGTCTCCCTCGTCGCGGCGCCGAGACAGAGCGCGGCCGCGAAGAGGAGCCAGCGCGATTCCATCATCGACCATAAGAGGACGATGAGGAGGATGTTCGTAATTATGTCGTTGATGTGGAAATAGTTCCAGGACGTGAAGCCGAAGAAGTGCTTGTTGAAAATATAGAGAATCATCGCGAGACACGCGAACGGCGGCCGCAGGCCGAAATATCGCAGGAACCGGTACATCAGGTAGACGAGGAGAAACGAGAGAACGAGATCGACGGCGAGAAACGCGTTCTCGGTCGATCCCGGGATCAGCCCGACGAGGTACGGCCCGAGGAGCCGGAACGCGAAGGGCCGGGGCGCATCCGGATCGAGATGCGGCGAGGCGGACGCCATCTCGAGGTAGACGAGAGAGTCCCATTCCTTGAACGAGGCGTTCGTATAGTCGATCCGGCTATAGAGAAACAGCATCGCCACGGTGACGAGAGCCAGGATGAGCAGGTATGCCCTATCGGTGCGATCGAAAACGGCGCCGTTCATATTGTTCTCCATTCTCGATTCAAACGCCCGCCATGGCAAGACCATTTTGCGGTTTTCGACTTGCCCGTCCTGCGCCGGGTATCGGAAGCCCGGCCTTGTTCCGGCCGGGGGGGTATGGTATAAACACCGAACGAGCTTCCATGGAAGCGAAACAGGGCAAAAGGACACAAACACAAGGAGCCGTGCAATGATGTCCCGCACTATCGCGTCGCGATTGCTTTTCGCGGCCGTATTCATCCTTGTCCTGGGCGTCGCGCTGCCGGCGAGCCTGGCCAAGGACGTCCCCGATGGCTGCACGACGATCACCGTCGGGCGTCTCGCGTCGGTCGACGGCTCGGTCATGACGTCGCACACGTGCGACAGCCACGACGGGCGCACCTGGCTGCACGTCGTGCCCCGGCAGAAGCACGCCGCCGGCTCGATGAACCGCATCTATCGCAAAACCGATCTGATGGCGAGCTACGGCGACACGACCGGGCTCGTCTACACGGGCTCGATTCCCCAGGTGCCCGAGACGTACGCGTACATCTACGGCTTCTATGCGTGCATCAACGAGCGTCAGCTCTCGATCGGGGAGTCGACCTTCGGCGGCAAGGACGTCATGAAGAGCGACCGGGGGATGTTCAATCTCTACGAGCTCACGCGCCTCATGGCCGAGCGCTGCACCACGGCGCGCGAGGCGATCGAGCTCGCCGGCGAGCTTCTCGCGAAATACGGATACAACGACGGCGGCGAATGCCTCACGATCGCGGATACGAAAGAGGTCTGGATGTTCGAGGTCGTGGGATCGGGGCAGGGGAAGATCGGCGCCGTCTGGGCCGCTCAGCGCGTTCCCGACGATCATATAAGCGTGAACGCGAACAGCGCCCGGATCCGCCGGATCGACCTCAAGGACAAGGTCAACTTCATGGCTTCGAAGAACGTGTTCAGCACGGCGGAGGAAATGGGGCTCTGGGATCCGAAGAGCGGCGAGCCGTTCGAGTTCTGCTACGCCTACGGCGACCGCGCGTCGATGTGGGCGCGGCGGCGCGAGTGGCGCGTGTACGATCTGCTCGCCCCTTCGCTCAAGCTCGACGCGAATCAGGAGAACTTCCCCTTCTCGATAAAGCCCGAGAAGAAGGTTTCGGTCGAGGAGGTCATGAAGATATTCGAGGACACCTACGAGGGAACCGAATACGACATGACGAAGTTCATGCTCGTCAAGGACGGCGACGGGAAGTACGTCAAGAGCCCGTACGCGAATCCGTTCATGAACTACGATCAGATGCCGCTCTGGAAGATAAACGGCGCTCTCGGCGAGATGGGGGAGCGCACGATAGCCCGCTATTACTGCGTCTACTTCATCGTCACGCAGTCCCGCGGTTGGCTGCCCGATCCGATCGGCGGCGTCGTCTGGTTCGGCTGGGACAATCCCGCGACGACGTGCAATGCGCCGCTCTACTGCGGGATCACCGATCTGCCCGCCTCGTGGGAGCTCGGCGGCCCGGGGGGGCGCCCCGCCTATACGGAAGAGAGCGCATGGTGGGCCTTCAACCGCGTGAGCGTCATCGCCGCCCATCGGTGGGGAGATATGAAGAGCGACGTGTACGCCGTGCGCGATCCGTTCAGGCGGCAGGCGTTCGACGAGCAGAAGCGGATCGACGACGAGGCGTTGAAGCTGTACACGGAAGATCCGCGAAAGGCGATTGAATATCTGACGAAATACAGCTCCGATTTCTGCGCCAGGATCACCGACGCGTATTGGAAGCTGGGAGACGATCTCTTCACCAAATACGACGAGAAGTGGTAATCGCCGGCGACCGCCGGCAGAATTGGGCAGTTACAAATTGCCCCCGGGGAGTCCGCTTTCCGGGGGCATTTCTTGCCCGAGTTCGATGGCCGGCCGGGAAACCGACCGGTTCCCGCGCTCCTTCATTGACAGCCTGAGTGTTTTGCCTTAGAATGTTAAGACACTTTTACTCTTGATTCGAAACCTCAGCCCGCAAAAGCGCCTATGAAAATGCGCCGATTCCACTCTTTTATCGTTCCCCTCATGTTCGTTCTTCTGGCCGGGGCTCTGGTCATACTGAAGGTGGCGTCGCGATCCGGCGAAAAGCCGCTTTTCGATCCTCGCCCCTTTCCCTTCCAGCTTGAGGATGTGATCGTGGCGCCGATCACACCGAAATTGCCCTTTTTCGTCGCCGACGTCGACCTCGATGGGAACGACGATCTCCTCATCAACGAGCCGACCCGGCTTCTCTGGTACCGGCTTCGCGGGAAAGAGATGGTTCTCGAGGGGGAAGCCGCCTATGAGCGCCCGGGCAGCACCCGTATGGTGACGGATGCGAACGGCGACGCTCGTCCCGAGTTCTTCGTTTGCATGTGGGCAGCCGAGGGCTCGATGCTGTCCTGTCACGACTGGTTCTCGCCGAAGGGGCCGTCGGCGCCCCTCTATACAATCGGTCCCTTCTTTCCGCCGAGCGAGTTCGGGACTAACTCCTGGAGCAACACCAAGTACTTCGGGAGCTTAACCGCGGAAAAGGGCGCCCATCCGACGATTTTCATCGGCGTTAATACGAGGAAACGGGAGGGCCGGCCGCGCACGCTTATCGCGTACGACGGGGTGACGGGCCAGAGACTATGGCACTTCGAATTCGGGCCCCACAGCGACAAATTGGCATGCGGCGACTTCGGCGTGAATGATCCGCGCGTCCTCCTCACAACCATCGCCGTGGCTAACGGGTTCTCGTATAACGGGACGGCGGACAGTCTTTCCTATCTCTTCTGTCTCGACCCGCGCGACGGCAATCTCCTATGGGAGAAAGACGTGGCTGGATTTGCCGGGCGGAGCAGCCTCGCGCTCGCGGACATCAATGGCGACGGTCAGAACGAGATTCTTGTCGCGCGGGATCTGGCATCGAGCGATCCCCTTCTCATCGGCGGTATACCCCCCTGGTCAGTGGCGGCCCTGAGCCGTGAAGGAGAGGTTCTCTATTCCGTGCCGTTGTGGAAAGACGTGGCGTCGATTTGTGCGGTCGATCTCGACAGCGATTCATCTCCGGAGATACTTGTCCAGGGAAACGAAGGAAGACTTGTTATCCTCAATCACGATCTCACGATCAGGAAGGTCATCAAGGGTTTCCGGAGCCCGAGCGGCATAGGATCAATGATCTTAGGAGCGCGGGATCTCACCGACGACGGAAAGCTGGAAATCTTATGCCGCGCGGACAACGTGTTCGTCGTGCGGGATAAAGAGGGAACCTTGATCGCTGGGCGCATGCTCAGGTATCTCTTTGATGTGCAGTTTGCCCGATACGACGGAAGAAACTATATCGTCGCCGCGAGCGGCGATTCGATCCGCGTCATGACCCTGGAACGTACGCCTCTTGCGACCCGGCTCCGGGCGCATGCGTCGCGTTTGACGATCGCGGAGCTTGCGGTGGCCATGTTCCTCGCGGGCGTGGGAGGATTTCACCTCCGCAGGTACCTCAAGCGGCGGCGGGTAGGACATATCACCTTCGACGGGGCGCAGAGCGATCTGCTCACGGCGATGTCGGCGTTCGGGCATGGAGGCTCTTCGCTCAAAATCATCGACCGTATCAGGCTCCATCTGAAGAACTGGGATCGGGTGCAGTCCGACGCCGCGGCGCGCGAGGAGCTTTTCGCGAGGCTGCACGCGACGTTTGTCGGGACGGTCGTGACGGAGCTCAATCAAATTGTGATGCTCGCTCACAAGGCGCGTGTCCCGGAAGGGATCTGGGGCGCGATCGTGCCGTGTGCCGGGGTCGCGGGTCAGGAGATGGAGGCGATTCTCGCAGCCGGTTCCGGGGGCTCCGGCGCCGGCCGGGACGAGCACGTCGCGGGCGCGCTCGCTGCCCTCGGGGACGTCGACGATTCGATCGCGGGAATCCGTTCGTATCTTCGATCCGTGTTCCGGGCGCCGGTCGCGGACGCGCTCGAGAGAGCTGTCGCGCGATTCCGCAACGAGAACGGCGACAAGAGGATCTCTCTCGTGTTTCCACCCGATGCCCCCGTGGAAGAGGGCGTATTCATCGCGCCGGTCGCATTCGACAAGATATTCGAAGCGCTACTCTCTAATTCGGCGCGGGCGACCGAGGGACGAACCGATGCGGCGATCGCGATCGAAGTCCAATGGGAAGGGGATTACTGCAAGATCGATGTCCGCGACAACGGATGCGGGATCCCGCGCGAGGATTGGGAGCGGGCCTTCGAGAGATCCTATACGACCAAGGATGTGGGGGGCTTCGGGCTCTATTACGCTCGCGAGACGCTTGCGAGATTCGGCGGGAAGATCTTCGTTCTCGACAGCGTCGCGGGCTCCGCTGCGACGGTGAGGGTCGTTCTCAGAAAATCCTAGAAAGTGAGGACCGGATGGACAGCGACCGCGTGCGTATTCTCATCGTGGACGACGACGAGACGTTTCTCGGGGATCTCGCCCGGCTCATGGCGGATCGCTACGAGATAGTGATGTCCCACAACGCGAAGGAGGCCCTCTCCGCGCACGATCGGTTCGGATTCGACGCCGTTCTGCTCGACCTCGATCTTGGGAGGGGGGTGGACGGGTTCGAGATTCTCGATGCGCTTCGGGCTTCCGACCCGAGTCTCCCCGTGATCATGGTGACGCGCGATTCGTCCGCCGCCTCGGCGATCGCCGCCCTCAAGAGGGGCGCCGTCGACTACATAGACAAGAGGCCGGATCTCGGCGATCTCGAGCGGAGGATCTCCCGGGCGATCGAGGAGCAGAAAGTGATGCGGCTCAATGACGCGCTCCGCAAGGAGATCGACGAGCTCCACGGCAAGATGATCGGCGAAAGCGCTAAGATGCGGGATCTGCACCGGGAGATCGCGTTCGCGGCTCAGGGCCCGGGCCCGGTTCTCATCACGGGGGAGACGGGGACCGGGAAAGAGCTCGTGGCGAGGGAAATCCACCGACGATTCTG
>JBAZPL010000133.1:0-7285 GCA_041648155.1 Candidatus Krumholzibacteriia bacterium | reverse complement strand
CGGGAAGACATCGCGAGCTCCATCTCCGTAGCGCTCGTCCATGAGGGAAAGCTCCTCGGCGTGCTCAACGTATCCACGAGCGCGAACGAAAAGAAGCTTGGAAATGAGGATGTGCAAACGATCACGCTGCTCGCCTCAAAAATAGCCCCGATCCTCGAGCAGCATCTCTTGATCGACGCGCATGAGATCAGAGAAAACGAATTTCAGATCCGAAACTATCTTGAGGCGCTCTTTCACAAGCAGCTCGGATTTCACGAGAAGTTCACCCTGCTTACGAGATTTCTCGCCGAGGAACTCAAGGCGGACACCGTCGCGATCTATACCGCCACGGATGAGGGAGACTGGCTCATTCTCGGAGGCAGCGATCAGCAGATGCCGGCCGGAGCCCAAACCCCGCGGATTCACTGCAACAAAGGCAGCCTTGCGCGCGCATATGTCGGCGGGGAGGAAATCCTCATGACCGAGGTGAGCCACAAAGCTGGGTTCCAGCTCAAGATCGGCGATGGTGCAATTACTTCAATCTACCTGCCGCTCGTGCACAACGAGCCGCTCGGCGTTATGGTCATCGAATTCTCCAACCTGAGCGCGCAGCAAACCTTCTTCAGGCTCAAGGACGCGCTTCGCTTCCAGGTCGCCTTTTTCACCTACGCGCAGATCAGGGAGATTCGCCAGTCGAGAAAGCTCGAGAGCCTCGAGGAACTTTCTTCGCTCGCTCCGACCTTCGTGGCGCTTGACGACCTTTCATCGAAGATCCGGAATCTGCCGGCGCTTCTCTCGTCCCTCGTCAAGGCATCGATCGGAAGCCTGCACTATGCCGGTCCCGATCGCACGGAATCGGCGTACCACCAATTCCCCGAGGATGAGAAAGAAAGGCGCACCAGGCTCGAATACGACGCCGAGATGCTCGAGCTGGTCAAATCGAAATGGGAGCCGATATGCATGAGCTACCTCTCGACCGATTTGAAGCTCTTCGATAAACCGCCGCTTCATCGATCGGCCATCGGCTATCCCCTATTCAAATCGAGCGACGTGAGCGTCGTTTATATAGGGTACAATAAAACGCCGACCACGCCCCTCGATTCCTCGATCTTCGGCGAGCACGAAACCGTTCTTCTTCGCAGGGTCGCCGATCTCGTTGCGCCGATGTTTTCGAAGGCGGAATGGAAAGGCCGCGATACGGAGTCTTTTACCTTCGACGATCTATTGCGCTACAATCAAAAACTCATGATAGAGCGCATCAGCGAAGAGATAGAGCGAGCCGAGAGGTACCACCACGGGTTCACTATCACCTTATTTAAAATCAACGGATTGCATGCAATCATTGATACTGATTATCAAGCCGGCCTGAGACTGGTTAATGAACTCAGCATGGGTATTCGTACGCAGGTGCGGAAAACCGACTTTTTCTCGTGGACCGAGGCGGATCTCTTCATCGTTCTCTCGGTAGAGGGCTATCAGCGCATGGGTTATCTCGAGAATCGCGTCAAGGAATTCATAGCGACGAAATTCCAGGAAAAAGGGTATCGTGACATCGCTCTCTACTACCCGTCCAACGGCTACGCTGTCTTCCCCGGCACATCCGCGAGCGCCGCTGACCTCATAAACGAAGCAAAAGCGAAAATGCACGCATAGATTCTCCCTGCGCCTTTTCCGCATTGCGGAACGAATGCGCCCTATGCTACGTTCCCCCATGTAATAAGGACGAATTGTGCGCTCGGGGCCCGGATCGGAATGCCTTTGTCGCGGAGGACTGCGTGGCTCCCATACAAAGATTGCTCCCGGAGGTCGCTTCGAAGATCGCCGCAGGCGAGGTGATCGAACGCCCCGCGAGCGCCGTAAAGGAACTCATTGAAAATTCTTTAGATGCCGGTGCGACGCGCATCTCGATAGAGCTCGTCGATGGAGGCAAGGCTTCCATCAGGATCGAAGATAACGGCGCCGGAATCCCGGCGGAAGAGCTCCCGATCGCCGTCGAAAGCTTCACGACGAGCAAAATATCGCGGATCGAGGACCTCGCTCGCGCGGGCACGCTTGGATTCCGGGGTGAGGCGCTCGCGAGCATCCGGGCCGTCAGCATGCTTACGATACGCTCTCGCGCCCGCGACGAGGAGATGGCCCGGGAGCTCGCGTTTCGTGGCGAAGCGCGCATCGGAGAAGCCCTCTGTGCGAGAAACCCGGGGACGGAAGTGATCGTCGAGAATCTCTTCTTCAACCTTCCCGCGCGAAAGAAATTCTTGAGGAGCGCCCAGTCGGAGATCAGGCGGATCATCGCCGTGATCCAGGGGTACGCTCTCTCCTTTCCCGAAACAGGGTTCATTCTCCGTGAGAGCGGGAAGGACGTTCTGTCTTATCCGCCATCGAGCCTGCGCGAGCGCGTCGAGGTCGTACTCGGCGGCGATCTCCTTGCCAATCTCATACCGGTGCAGTTTACGATGGGCCG
Organism: Candidatus Krumholzibacteriia bacterium; assembly: GCA_041648155.1. GTDB lineage: Bacteria > Krumholzibacteriota > Krumholzibacteriia > Krumholzibacteriales > Krumholzibacteriaceae > SSS58A. The sequence continues at coordinate 4,845 of JBAZPL010000133.1, read as the reverse complement.
CGCGAAGATCCACGGCTACGCCTCGCGAGGGGATCAGACGCGGGCAAACCGGTACATGCAGTTCTACTTCGTGAATCGGAGATACGTCCGCGACCGGGTTCTTTCGCATGCGGTCAACCAGGCATATACCTCGCTCATCCCGCGGGACCGCTTTCCGGCCGTTGTCCTCTTTCTCGACGTACCGTACGATGAAATAGACGTGAACGTTCATCCGACGAAGGCCGAAGTGCGCTTTCGCAACGAGGGGGAGATTCACCGGCTCGTTCTTTCTTCTATCGCCGAGGCGCTCAGGCGCACAAGCGATTCGCTCGAGCAAACGGTCGATTCATTCTATCGGGGCGTCTTTCCCGGCGAATCGGGCGCCCTCTCCCAAAGCGGTGCCGGCGACGACTTTTTCCGCGGATCGGGAGGCTCGTGGTCGGGCGCGGCGCAGGAGCTCAGGGAGGGAGACCGGACCTTCGAGTTTCACGAAGCGCCACTCTCCCTGTTCAGCGAGGAGAGGGGGAAGGGCATTCTCGCGTCGGGGAATCTTTATTGGCAGCTTCACCAGAGCTTTATCCTTATTCAGATCCGGGGAGGAATGGTCGTCATCGATCAGCATGCCGCCCACGAGAGGATTCTCTTCGACCGCGCGAAAGCCGATCTCGCGGGCGGTAGACCGGTCGTGCAATCGCTTCTTTTCCCGGCCACGATCGATCTTTCGCCGGACGAATACGAGCGTTACGAAGAGCTCGCGCCGGCGCTTGCGTCTCTCGGTTTCGAGAGCGAGCCGTTCGGGCTCAGGTCGATTATCGTACGCGGAATCCCGGCCCTCGTTCGAAACTGGAACGACGGGCGTCTGCTCGCGGAGATCCTCGGCGGCGAGGGGAGGAGCGGCATCGACGAGCTTCTCAAAACCTATGCCTGCCGCGCGGCGATCAAGGCGGGAGCGAAGCTGTCGGGCGAGGAGATGGAAAGCCTCGCCGACCAGCTCTTCGCCACCACGCTGCCTTATACCTGTCCCCACGGTCGTCCGACGATGCTGCGGGTCGGCATCGCAGAGCTCGAACGCCGCTTCGCGCGATCGGTATCGCAAAAAGAATGATAACGGTCGCCGCAATTCTCGGTCCCACGGCATCCGGCAAGAGCCGCCTCGGAATCGATCTCGCCCTGCGAATGAACGGCGAGATTCTCTCGATCGATTCCCGGCAGGCGTACCGGCGCATCGATATCGGCACGGCAAAGCCCTCGGCCGAGGAGCGAAGCCTTGTGCCGCACCGCCTCATCGATATTTTGGATCTCGAGGAAAAAAGCGACGCGCAGAAGTTCGCAATGCTCGCTCACGCGGCACTACGAGACGCGGCGTCGCGGGGAAAGCTTCCCATCCTCGTCGGAGGATCCGGCCTCTATTTTCGGGCGATCGAAAGGGGCTTATTTGACATCAGGCTCGAAGCCGCGGATCGAATCGCCTTCGCCGAATCGATACGTGACGTTTCGAACGAATCGCTTCACGGAAGGCTTCAGGCGCTCGATCCGGAGAGCGCATTGCGTATCCATCGTAACGATCGCTATCGGCTCGTTCGCGCTCTCGAGGTTCGGGAGCTTACCGGAACGTCTCTCAGCGAGCACGTTCGCCGCCGGCGCCTCGATCCTTCACGCGAAGAGATCGCGTTCGTCAAGATCGGACTGGATATCGAGCGCGGAAAGCTTCACCGGAACATCGCCGAACGCGCGAAAAGGATGTTCGAGCGCGGGTGGGCGGGGGAAGTCGAGCGTCTTCTCGCCGAGGGAGCCGACCCGGAGTGGCCGGGAATGAAAACGCTCGGATACCCGCAGGTCCTCTCGCACGTCAGGGGAGAGGTCCGGCTCGATGAAACGGTTGAGAGGGTTTCCGAGCTTACCCGACAGTACGCGAAACGGCAGGTGACCTGGTTCAGGAAGGAGCCGTCGATGCACTGGCTCATGGCGGGAGAAAACGGGCTCATCGAGGCGGCGGCGGAGCTCTTCGAGCGGCGCGGATCGGGATAAATCCGTTGACATCGATTATGCAACCTGATAGCTTTCGAGGTGCCTCATCAGCGAACAAGCGGGCATAGCTCAGCTGGTAGAGTATCAGCTTCCCAAGCTGAGAGTCGCGGGTTCGAATCCCGTTGCCCGCTCCATTTTATACGGAAGCCCCCTTCGAGCCGGATGTTTGAAGGGGGTTTTTCACGAGCGGCGATGACGGTTCGCATCAGCAGAATTGACGGGAAACCCGGTTTTTTCCGGCCGGGGGACGAGATCCTCACGATAGGCTCCCGGCCGATTGAAGATCAGCTCGATGCCCTGTTCTTTACGGCAGGGGAAGGGAAGGCACGCTTTACCGTCCTTCGCGGCGGGCGTCTGCGATCGCGCACGCTCACCTTCGCGGCGTTCGCGCGGGAGCGGATCGTTTTCGATGCCATGCGTTTCATTCCGTGCCGCAGCAAATGCGTCTTCTGTTTCATGGATCAGATGCCGGCAGGAATGAGGTCCTCCCTTTATGAAAAGGACGACGATTATCGCCTGAGCTTCCTGTTCGGCAATTTCATAACACTCAACGATATCCGGGAGAGAGATCTCGCGCGGATCATCGAACTCCGTCTTTCCCCGCTCTACGTTTCCGTTCATGCCGTTCGAAAGAGCGTTCGCGAACGCCTGTTCGGCCGCCCCATGCGCAGGAGCATCACGGAGGATCTGCATCGGCTCGCGCGCGCCGGCATCGTCATGCACGCGCAGATCGTCCTGATCCCCGGGGTCAACGACGGAGCGGCGCTCCGGGAGACCGTGCGCGAACTCGCCGCGCTCTACCCGGCCTGCCGGTCCGTGGCAATTGTTCCGGTAGGCGTCACCAGGCACCGGGCGGGTCTGCCCCGTTTACGCCGCGTCACCGCCGCCGAATCCCGAGCGCTCATCGATTGGGCCGAGCGGGAGCGTACGAGCCTGAAAAAGCGCACGGGGGGCGATTGCGTCCTGCATCTCGCGGATGAGTTCTACCTTACGGCGAACCGGGTTCTTCCCACTGCCGATGCGTACGGGGATTTTCCGCAGCTCTCGAACGGTGTCGGCGCATGCCGGTCTTTTCTTATTCAGCTCGAACGGGACATCGAACGCGCGAAACGCCGCGCGAAGGACCCGCGATGCGTAACGGTCGCAACGGGTGTCCTCGGCGCGAGGTTCCTGCGGCGCTACGCGGCGCCGCTCATCGCGGAGCGGCTGCCGTCGCTGTCGCTCCGTGTCATCGTCGTGCGCAATCGCCTTTTCGGGCCCGCGGTGACCGTCTCGGGTCTCCTGTCGGGCGGGGACATCGTGCGGGCGGCCCGGCGATGCCGGGCCGCGGGCTGTCTCGTGATTCCGCCGAACGCGGTCAACCACGAGGGGCGTTTCATCGACGATATGAAGATGCGCGATATCGAGCGAGAGCTCGGCATTCCCGTCATCGTCGCCCGTTCGACGTTTCTCGAAAACCGTGTCGCGAAAGGCTGCCGAAAGGAACGCTCCCAATGAAAAAAACGCCGATCGTCGCCATCGTCGGGAAACCGAATGCGGGAAAATCGACCCTCTTCAATCGCATCGTCAGGCGCCGCAAGGCGATCATGCATGCCACGCGCGGCGTTACCCGGGACTCGGTGGAGGAGAAGGTCACCTGGAACGGCGTCACGTTCGTTCTGGTCGACACGGGCGGCTTCAGCGCCGGCACGAAAGACCATATCACCCGGGAAATCCGCTTGCGAGTCAAGAACGCGGCCCGGGAAGCCACGGTTATCATTTTTGTCGTCGATATCGATACGGGAGTGACGGAAGAGGATGAATCGCTGCTCCGCGATTTGCGACGCGAGCGGGAAAGGATGATCCTCGTCGTCAATAAGATCGAGAACGACACCGATCGATGGAGCGCGCACGAATTTCACAAGCTCGGATTCAAGGATATGCACGTCTTAAGCGCAATTCACGGAACGGGCATCGGCGAGCTGCTCGACGACGTCACATCCCGCCTTCCCCGGAAAACCGAGGTCGCCGGGCCCGAGCCGATCGCGATCGCGATCGTCGGAAAGCCGAACGTCGGCAAGAGCTCGCTCGTGAACGCCCTTGTCGGCGAGGAACGCAACATCGTCTCGGAGTTGCCCGGAACGACGCGGGATTCCATTAATATAGTCGTGCGACGGGAGGGGAGGGAATTCATCCTTATCGACACGGCGGGAGTGAAGCGCCGCGCTCGAACCACGAAGGGGCTCGCCGCCATTACGAGCCACAAGAGCCTCTCGAGCGCGCGGAACGCGGATGTCGTCGCCGTGATGATCGACGCTTCGGCGCCGATATCGCGGCAGGACGTCCGCGTCGCGTCGGAAGGGCACCGGGCGCGGAAAGGGATGATGATCCTCATCAACAAATGGGACCTCATCGAGAAGGATTCGAACACGTCCGAGGAGTATGTGGCGGCGGTCCGGGAATCGATGTCGTTCCTTTCGTACGCTCCCGTTGTCACCATATCGGCCCTTACCGGGCTCCGCGTGGAGAGGATATTCCCGCTCGCCGTCGCCATCGGAGAGGCGCGCGAACGCACGATAAAAACCTCCGAGCTCAACAGCGCGCTCGAAAGAATCATCGATAAGAGCCCTCCGAGCCACTATGCAGGGGGGACGGGAAGGGTATACTACGCGACGCAAACGGGAGTCAAACCGCCGACCTTCAGGCTTTTTGTCAACAGATCCTCCTATTTTCCTCGTTCTTATGTACGTTATCTCAACAATCAACTAAGAAAAGTGTTTACCTTCGAAGGGACGATCATTACAATCTCTCTTAAATCCAAGGAGAGATGATGGACGTCTTTCTCAAGATACTTCTCGT
>JBAZPL010000132.1:0-7286 GCA_041648155.1 Candidatus Krumholzibacteriia bacterium | reverse complement strand
TGAGAAGGCCTATGAAGAGCTTCTGCGCGCCTATCGCACGTCGGTCTTCAGCATCTGCCTCCGGATGGTTCGGAACCGCACCGCCGCGGAAGATATCGCGCAGGAGGTATTCATCAAGGTGTTCGCCGCGCTCAACCGGTACGATTCGGCCTACCCGTTCGCAAGTTGGCTCAACCGGATCACATCGAACCTGTGCATCGATCACCTGCGCAAGGAAAAGGACCGCACGCTTTCCCTCGATCAGCCGATCGGGGGGGAAGATGACGACCTCTTCATCCAGATTCCCTCACACGCCGCGGGACCTGACCGGGAAATGGAGTCGAGAGAGATGATGGCGATACTGGAAGAGGCCATGGGGATCTTGCCGGAACATTACCGGATCATCGTGATCCTGAGGCACCAGGAGCAGCTGTCGTACGAGGAGATTTCGGATACCCTGGGAATTCCGCTCGGCACCGTGAAGGCGCGGATTCACCGGGCACGCAATATGATCGTGGGTCATTTTCAGAAGAGAGGGCTCTTCCGGGATTCAAAAGAAATCGGTGGTGAATGAACATGAAACGGATTCGGCCTGAAATCAGTTCCCCGCGCGCCGCGCTTCGCGCTGCCGCTGTCCTCTTCCTTCTCGTTTCCTTCGTCCCACGCGCGGTTCCGGCCTACGAGCGGGAGGAGACCTTTCAGAAGCGCCTTCCGCTCCAGGGGGCGAAGCGCATCATTATCACGAATTCCCGGGGGGACGTGAAGGTGATCGGGGAAAAGGGGCGAAGCGATGTTTTCTGCGAGTACACGAAGAGCATCCGCGGCAGGGACCAGGACGAGGCGGATCGCCTTTTCAATCTCATGGATATCGAGGTTGTGCGAGAAGGAACCGGTCTCAAGATTTCGGTGCGCTACCCCGACCGGTCGGCGCGCGACCGCAACATCCTCGCGATGCTCGTGCGGCATTACGCGGGGCTGAGCATCGATCTGAACATCGCCGTGCCTCCCGAGATCGGCGTCGAGGTCGTTTCGGCGAGCGGCGACATCGAGCTCGCGAGCATACTCGGCGCCGCCATGATCACGTCGGCGAGCGGCGACGTCGAGGCCGTCGGCGTCGGCGACCTCAAGGTCGACGTGAGCAGCGGAGATATAACGGTATCTGAAGTCTCGGGCAAGGCGGTGTTGAGCAGCTCGAGCGGCAGCATAGAGGCGCACAAGATCAAGGGAAACCTGAGTGTTCGAAGCTCCTCGGGAGAGATCATTCTCTCGGAAATCGGCGGAGATCTTGCCGTCGAGACGGCGTCGGGGGATGTAGCGGCCGAGGGCGCGAGGAACGTCGATTACAGCGGCACGAGCGGCTCGGCGCGCTTCTCCGGCGTGCGGGGAGCGGTCACGGCGATTGCCGCGAGCGGCGACATCGAAGTGGACGCAACGCCTGAATCGATTGTGAATTATGAAATGAGGACCTCGAGCGGCCAGGTCGCGCTCATGTTCGAACGGGTGCTGAAGAGCGGATTCGCGCTCAAGGTGCGAACGACCTCGGGGGATATATCGACGACATTGCCGATAACGGTCACCAAGGTCGGCAGGCACTACCTCGTGGGCGTCGTTCGAGAGGGAAAGTCGATTGTGATACTTGAGACGGCGAGCGGCGATATCGACGTGAGCGAGTCGGAGGAATAACGATTCATGGAATGCCGGCTGTTTCGGCTTCTGATCCAGCGGTGCCACGACGGCGAGCTTGAGCCGGCGGAACGGGCGGAATACGAGAACCACCGGCGCCGGTGCGAGGCGTGCCGCTCGCGTGACGCTCACTTCGCGCTCATCGCCGGAGCGCTCGACGAGCTGACGATCTTCGAGCCTTCGCCCGATTTCGACAGGAAGGTGCTGTCGCAGGTCGATATCGGCGCCTATCGCGTCAGCCCCGCGCGCAGGGCGGTTCGCGCGGCCGGCAGGGGGTGGAACGCCGTGCCGGTCCCCGTGCGCAACGGTTCGCTCGTCGCGGCGTTGGGATTCTTCTTCATCGCCGTGTATAAGCCGATTCTCGATTATATGATCACGACGATCCGGCAAGGCGCCGAGGCGTTCTGGACGGGAACGATCTTCGTGAGAGCGCTTCTCGACAAGATGGAAGCGATCTGGAAAGGCGCCGGGGCCGCGCGGAATTACGAAATCGTCGGGCAGACGCTCCTCAGGGCGTTCCATCGTTACGCGACCGGAATGAACTCGGCCCAGATCGCCGCGGCGATCTTCTCGCTGATACTCGTCGCCGTCGTGCTCCACCGAATGCTCGGCGCGGCACGGAGAAAAGGAGAAACCAATGTTGGCATTCTGTAATGGCGCCGTCGTAAAGCTCCTGCTTGTCATCGCGGGATTCGTCTCGAGCGATATGCACGCTCCCGCCGGGTGTCAGAACGCCTATGGCGCGTCGACCGCGTCGTTGGGCGTTTTTTCGACGGCCGACACCGTTGCGTCTCCGAAGAACGCACCGGCGCCTCAGAAGGCCCGGAAACCGGCGAAAGCGGAAAAAACGTCCAGGATAACGATAACGGACGAGGGCATCCAGATCGAGTCGGACGGCTCCGAGAAGGTCATCCTCGAAATGGACGCGAAAAATCTGGACGAGATCAACAGGAAGGTCGCCGATAAGCTCGAGCATCTTCCCGAATCGCTCGACGCGGTTTTCAACGAAGATGAGGACAAGCGATTCTTTCGCGTGAAGGGCTCCGATATGGTGCAATTCGGGAAGAAGATCATCGTCGGACCTGACGAGCTCGTCAACGGTGACGTGGTGGCGATCGGCTCGGATATCGTTATCGAAGGTAAGGTCATGGGGGATGTCGCCGCGATTTTCGGCTCCGTCGAGCTCGGCCCGGCCGCTATCGTGAACGGGGAGGTCGTTTCGATTCTCGGCGAGGTGAATCGGGAGGACGGTTCGATCATCCGCGGCGAAACCGCCGTCATCGGGAGACATCACCGCAACGGACTCACCTTTCCGATCGGCCCCTTCGGCGAGGGTATGTTCGGCGCAGGCGCCAAAGTTGTTCTCTTCATCATCACCATTCTGCTCATGCTCATCGTTTTCTACTTCATCGCGCAGCGCATGAACAACGCCTCGGTCCACGCAAGCGGCTCCTTTCTGAAATCGTTCGGGGTCGGTCTCCTCGTCCTTTTCGCCGGCACCGTGCTCGTAGCCGTTCTTTCGATCATCCTCGCGATCACGATCGTCGGCATCCCGGTCGCCGTACTCCTCGTTCTTTCCTTTATCGCTCTGTTCATGATCGGCTACTTCGTGAGCGCGCTCGCGCTCGGTTCCTTCGTCGCGAAAAAGTGCAACATGGAGCGGGAGTCGGTATACGTCCATGGTTTCATCGGGCTCTTTCTGCTCTCGATCCTCGGTATCATCGCGGGCTTCATGTTCTTCAATCCCTGGATGGGACCGGCTCGCACGATGCTGCTCGTGGTCGGAAGACTCATCAACTTCGTGGCGGTCATGACGGGCGTCGGCGCGTTCATCTCCTCGAAGGGGGGGAGTCTCTCCCGCGCGCCGAAGCCGACGCCCGGCGAATAGGGGAGCTTTTGCCCCTTTGACAGAGCTCTTTTCCTCTATTATCTTGAAGCGTGAATTTGTTTGCATATCTGCACCGAGCACCCGTGATCCCGCTCATACGGAAGCGCTTCCTGGCGCTCCTTTTCTTGGCTCTCGTCGCGTGCGCCGCGCGGGTAGCGCACGCGGGGGAAGGGGCAAGGACCGAGCCGCGGGATACGAGCGTCGCGGGAGGTTTTCTCTCTCGCACGGCGGCGCGGTTCTCATGGTTCGGTTGGGCGCGGCACGGGGGGAGCGCCCGCGCCGACGAACCGGCCGGGGCCGCAGTGGATCCGGACACGGAAAGCAAGAACCTCGAGCCCTATTATGGCTGCAGCATAGATTCGATCATCGTAGCGGGCAATAAGCACACCAAGACGATCGTGATTCTCCGCGAGATGGCGAGCAAGCAAGGAGCCGTTCTCGATGAACGGCTCATCCGGAGAGATTCGGCGTACCTGCGCGGTTTGGGCTATTTCGCGGAAGTGCGCATGACGGCGGAGCAGGGAGAGGCCGGGAGGTGTCGTCTCCGCGTGGAGGTCGTCGATCGACCGGCTATCTTCATGCGCGTTCCCTATCCCGTCGTCAACTACGATTTCCAGTTGGGCCTGAGCTACGGGGCTACTTGGAAGATCAAGAATTTTCGAGGGCTCGGTGAAGATCTTGCCGTGTCCGGCATCACGAGAAAGGACCGGGAGGAGGGCGCCGGCTTCTCCTGGAGTAACCCCTGGTTCCTCGGGCGCAGGGCGCCTTTCCGGTTCGATTCATACGCGTACCGGCGTCTCAATCTTTCGGAGGATACCGATGAGGAATACCTCAAGGAGCAGGTCGGGGCGAGCGTCGGTTTTGGTCTCCCGCTCACGCAGAATCTCGTGAAGCAGCTCTGGCTCAAAACGAATCTCTCCTTCGAAAGGCGAAAATCGAATCTCATGCTCGCCGACGCATCCGGGAATTACTCCGGCCGATTCTATTTTCAGAACTTCATTTCCCCCGGGGCCGAGCTCGAATACGACAGCAGGGATAATCGCATATCCCCGTTCAACGGCATGCTCCACAGGATTCGGCTGAGAAGGTTCTCTACCGTGCAGGGACCCGAGCAGCGCTATATCTTCTATGGATTCTCCGATTATTTCTACGTCCCGACGGGAGAATACCGCTCATTCATCTTCGGCGTCGACGGCGATATCCGCGAAGGGGACACCCCGACCTACCTTCAGATGAAGCTCGGCGGTGTCAGGGATGTCCGCGGTTTCGCGGATGACCGGCTCCGCGGCACAGCCAAGCTCGTTGCCACCCTCCAGTACCGCGCGCGGCTCGTCGGAACACGCGTCTTTCGCCTTCCGAAGATCGGAAAGTTCGATTTCACGATGAACTGGGTCGCCTTCATCGATACCGGAGCTCTCACGGACGATATCCGCGATGTCAGCAGGAAGAGCTTCTACTCGACGGGCGGTCTCGGCGTCGAGCTTATCTCCCCATTCAGGGATTTGATCCGACTCGAGATGGCGACCGACGGGAGGAATTCCCCCGCGTTCTATATGACGGCCGGAACAGATTTCTAGCCGAATTCAGGGAATCCGTTTTTCTGCAGCACTGCTCCGGAACTCTATCGCCGCAGGTACGAATTTTCCCCCATATTGCAGTAATCTGCGGATATCAACTATAACTTATTATTAATAAGTTAATTAGAGCCATCAGGAGACGCCATAATTCTCTGTGGGTGGGTCAAAAAACGCAATATCCCGGCATCGGGCAAAGCTCGAATTTACCCGCAACCATAATTCTCGCCTCCTGCTGCATTCTATCCGGGATTTTGTCCCCCCGTCACCTTAGGGTGCAACTGATGTATTAATAAATAATTATGCCTGCCAATGGGACCACCGATCCGGATCTGATCCTCCTTCGGTCGGGCAAAGGCTAAGGAGTGGTGCCGGTTAACTTCCTGCGGGAATGTGGGTTGCAGAGTCCAAGTGCAAGGAATCGGATCATCCCTGATGTAGAGCTTCGATCCAGAGGGAAGAAATGGCTCGTAAGGTATTTGAATATAATAAGATATTATGGATCTGCATATTCCTGGTCTACTCGTGTCTGCTCAGTCCGGTGCGCGGGACGGCTGGTGAAAATTCCCTGCTGCATCTTGAAAACGGTCTCGAAATCAGTCTCTTTACGCCCGATGACGTCATGGCGATGACGGGCAGGGATCAAGCGGGCCGTCTCATTCTTCGGTTACCCGATGGCACGGTCTATCAGCTTGTCGAGGATATCCTCGATCCACAGATCGTGAACAAGGGAGACGGCGCCTTTCATCCGGCGAACGCCGACTGGGTGATCGAAGCCCTCGCGCAGGTGGACGTCGCGGGAGCAGCCGTCGATATGGGCGTCGAGGTCTTCGTGCTCCCGCTGCCGCGTTCGGGAATTCTCGCGAGCTCCGCCTGCGGAGAGAAGATCTTCCTATCCCCCGGTGTATGCGAGATCGATCGCTCTCTCGTCGCCTTCACGGTCACGCACGAGCTCGGCCACGTTTTCCAGCGCCATTTCGCTCCGGAGGAAAGCGGGGGAACGTGGGAGGGTTATCTGAAGCTGCGAGGGCTGGAGGATGACGCCGCATATTCGGCCGATGCTCCCCGCGCGAACAGACCGGCCGAGATCTTCGCGGAGGATTTCAGATACCTCTTTGGAGGAAGCCAGTCGCGGTACTCGGGGGGGATCGAGAATCAGGATCTCGTTTCGCCCGACGAGGTGGCCGGGCTCGAGGAATTCTTTGTGGCGCTCGTCGCGCCCGCGCGGATCGCGTACAATGCCCGGCCCGGCGCGGCGCCGTTCGCGCTCTCGAACTATCCGAACCCGTTCAATCCATCGACGACGATTCGGGTCGTTTTCAACGGCCGCGCTCCGGCGAGCGCCGGCGAGATCGACGTGGCGGTCTACCGCGCCGACGGTTCGCTCGTGAGACGCATCGGCGGGGGAGCGGTCTCGGGGGATGAGTTCTCCGTGCGCTGGGACGGCAGGGACGATCGGGGGAATGCCGCGCCGAGCGGCGTTTACTTCTACGCGGTGCGTTCCTCCGGATTCAGGGCCGCGGGCAAGATGCTCCTCGCGAGATAACGCCGGCCCGCGCGCGTTTCCGCATCAATCGCACGCATCGTGAACCGGCGCCGGTCCGATTTCAGCGGCGCCCCCTGAGCTGCCCGCACGCGGCGCAGATATCGCTTCCCTGGCTTCTTCGGACCGTGACGGCCGGCGCCGTGGGGAGCAGCGGCGCCAGGAATCGTTCGATGCGTTCCTCGGTGGGCCGCCGGTGCGGGCACCCATCCCACTCGTTGAAAGGAATGAGGTTGATCTTGAAGGGTTTCCCCGCGGTGAGGGCGGCGAGCCGGCGCGCGTCCTCCGGCGAATCGTTGACGTCTGCGATGAGCACGTATTCGATCGTCACGCGCGTTTTCCGCGCACGGGCGAATTCGAGGGCGGCCGCGAGCGTGTCGTCGATATCGCGAGCCGCGGGCATGAGCCGCCTGCGCGTTTCGTCCGTCGTCGCATTGAGGGATATCGCGAGAGAGAATTTGAGATTGCGGGAGGCGAGGTCGCGGATCGCCGGGGGAATGCCTATCGTGCTCACCGTGATGCGTTTTTCGCCGAGGGCGAACGCATCGTTGGAGTTGACGATCTCGAGCGCTTTCGCGAGATTCTCGAGATTGAGAAGCGGCTCCCCCATGCCCATGAA
>JBAZPL010000131.1:0-7323 GCA_041648155.1 Candidatus Krumholzibacteriia bacterium | reverse complement strand
TCGGCCTGGTCCACATCATAGGACGCCGAATGCAGGAGCAGGTGGCCGAGCTCGTGAGCCGCAGTGAAGATCTGGCGCTCGATCGGGATGGATTCCTCGGTATTCACGGCGATCGCAGGTCCGCCATCGGCCGGACCGACAGATAATCCAAAAAATTTATCCAAGGTCGAATGCATCAATAATAGTTTTATCCCCGCGCCATCGAGCAATTCGCAGATATCGGCTATGCATTCCTCGTTCACACGCCCAAGCATTCTTCTCGCTTCAGAGGCTGCAAGCTTCGGCTCGGTTCCGACGAAGGTTCCTTCCCCGAAGGCGTATGGCCTCCGTTCATTCAGCATCTCTTCGAGCTCGTTGAAATTCCGAAGCCATATGGCGACATCGGAGACGACCTGCTCTTTCTCGGCTCTCTGCCGGCTCGACAGGGCATGAAGAGTCCTGAATCTGAGACTCTGCAAGCGCGGGATTTCCTCGGTCAGCATGAAGACGGATACCCCCAGCGCGCGCGCGATGGCGCTCAGATTGCTCCCCCGGGGCAGCGAATCCCCGGCCTCGATGCTTCGATATGCATTGCGGCTTATATTGGCCATGGCAGCAAGCTCCTGCTGGCTGAGCTTCTTCATCTTGCGTATCCTTCTCAAATTAATGGAGATGGCGGTGTTCATGTCTTCCTCCCTTTTTTCAATGTGTGAATATATTATACGCATACTTGTCATATTTGTCAACTGCATATTATATGACAAGTTTCTGACATTTCTGCAATTAATCCGGCCGTACTTGACTTGGCCGCAAGCGGCGGGTCCGCCCCGGGATCGAAGAGGAAGGAGTAGATCGGCAGCAAATCGATCCGATACCACGAGTCGCCGATCCCAATGAGATCAATCTTCCCGACGGCGTCGGGAGAATTCGCCAGCCCCAGTAGAACCCGCGCATCTCTTAGAGTCCTTGCTTCGAAAACCCGCGCCCATGAAGTTCTGTCAGGTCCTTGGCAATTTTAAGGACTTTGCGAGGGGATCTAAAGCCGCCGGATATCTTCGAACATACGCGAAAACGCCACCGCCTGAATTCTATCAGTCAGCGGAAACGTCCTATCTCCTGCGAGGCACCGCCCGCATCCGAGGAAGGAGCAACGAGGCCGCGCGAGAGCCGGATACGGCAAAGAGCTCATCGCGAAGCTGTCTCATGATCTTACCACCCGCTTCGGCAGAGGTTTTGGGGCGGTAAATCTGAGCCAGATGAGGCGCTTCTACCTTCTTTGGCCTCAGGATCGAATTTTTCAGACGCTGTCTGAAAAATCTTCGGGGGCGATTTTGCAGACATCGTCTGAAGAATCTCCCACTCGAACACCCCTATTGGACCTGAGGGACATCGCGACCGCCTTGAACCTGCCTTGGTCGCATTACGTGAGGCTTCTCAGCGTCCAGAATCACGAGGCCCGCAGGTTCTACGAAGAAGAGGCGCTGCGCGGCGGCTGGACCGTTCGTCAGCTTTCGCGACAGATCGAGAGCCGGTTTTACGAGCGAACGGCTCTTTCGCGAAATAAGGCCTCCATGCTGAGGAAGGGGCAGGTTGCGCGACCGGAGGACTCCGTTGGGGCCGACGAGGAGGTCAAGGATCCGCTGGTACTCGAGTTTCTCGGCCTCAAGGATGAATATTCCGAGAACGACCTCGAGGAGGCGCTCATCCGCCACCTCGAGCGTTTTCTCCTGGAATTGGGCAATGATTTCGCGTTCATCGGGCGACAACGGCGCTTGCGCATCGATGACGAGTGGTACCGCGTGGATCTCATGTTCTTCCATCGGCGCTTGCGCTGCTTGGTTATCATAGACCTCAAGCTCGGCATGTTCACGCACGCCGACGCCGGCCAGATGCACCTCTATCTCAACTACGCCGGCGAGCACTGGGTCAACGAGGGCGAAAACCCGCCGGTCGGTATCATCCTCTGCGCCGCGAAGGGCGAGTCGCTCGTGCGCTACGCGACCGAAAGGCTGCCGAACAAAGTGCTTGTGCGCGAGTACATGATGGCGCTTCCCAAAGAGAAGCTCATCGCAGCAGAGATCGCGAAGACGCGGAAGATGCTGGAATCTGGCGGAGGAGAAAAGAGGCCGGGTCCGCCTGCGAAAAAGAAACCATAACCGGCTCCCCACATGGATCAGCTCTTCGGCACCGCCTAACCACGCTCCTTCCCCGGCGTCAAAGATCTTGTGCGAATAGAATGGGCGGTCGGCGTCGCTCCGCCCGGCCGGAGCCGGACATCATTCCATCGGCCGTATCGGTCGCGATACGCCGACGAGCTTCCAGGCTCCGTCTGTCTTGCTGAAGAAGCCTATCTCGCGCGTCTGCGGCCTGGTGCGGACTCCGCTGCACCGGTAGGCGTTGGAGAATATCACGAGCGCCTGGGTGCACCCGGCGTCGAAGGCGATCCTGGAGAATGTCAGGTACCCCAGGGCGTCCGGGAAGACCTTGTCGAAGTTGTCCCAGTCCGGCTCGATGGCGGCGTGTATCGCGGCGCCGCGCTCCGCGGCGTTCGCTTCCATCCCGGCCGCGCCGACATCGGCGCCCGCTTCGAGCGTCCCGGCTCCGGAGGATTTCGCGTCGCAGCGCAGCACCTTGAAGTATTCGTCGTCGGACATGAGCCGGTATTTGACGGGGAGGCTGAAACGCTCCGCGAACCGGTGCGGCGCTCCGCTGTTATTGGCTATGAGGGAATCGATCGTCTCGCCCTTGAGATCCGGCCACTGCTTCATGAGGAAACCCAGAGGCTCGAACATGCACCGCGATTCGGCGTCGCGGTCGATCAGTATCAGGGTGAAATCCGAGCCGTAGTGCTCCCGGATGAGAAGCGACATCAATTCATATTCGCTCGCGCTGCACGACGTGTCCGCGGCCACGACGCCGCCGGCCTGAAGAAGCAACGCGATCGTGACAATTGCGAATGTTCCCGACGCCCAATTCTTCCTCATGGTTCCCCCGTGGGTTTGTGGTTGTATCCAAGTGTATTGCTCGCGATCGAGCGTGATATGTTTGCAAAAACCGGTCCAGCCGTTTCCATCAATTCCGTTTCTGCCGCAGGACATAATCCGAACCTCGCCGTCGGCTACAGCGGCGGCTTCGCCGGCATCAGCGCCGACTTCCGGATGTGCCTCGACGCGGGCTACATGGTGGCCGTGCTGTCGAACTTCGGGGCCGCGCCAGTGAGCCAGAAGATTCAGAATCTCGTAGGGAGAGAGAAATGGAATACAATAATGCCCAAAACGGCTTAATGCAGATCCTGAATGTTGGGGCTGATATCGTTACTTTACAGTGGCCAAGCTTTTGCTATTCCTTCTTCATAGATTTCATCCAACTTCTCGGGGGAAATACCATATTTCTTGGCTATTCGCCCCCTGTGCTCTTCATTCAATTTGTCTTCGAGTTCAGCCATTTCTGATGCCCGATCTTCATAGTAACTGGGTGATTGCATTGGATCAATTCCAAGTCTCTTGTATACCTCTTCAGGAACCCTATCAAGACTAGAACAATACTCCTTATATATTCTCATTCGCGTCGTCTGTGATAAACCATATTTCTCTTTTGATGGCACGCCTACTTGCGAAAGAAGAATTTCGTTAATTGAAATGCCTCCCTCGCCATCAACCGAACTCATCATGGCAATTGGTTGCTTAATGTCGGCTGTTGCTTTTTCGTAAGACGTGAAGATTCTGATATAGACATTTGTTGGCATCGGATGATACTTGAATCCCGTTCGCGCTCTTATCGATGCATGGAGCGAATTCAACACGTTCTCCAGGCTGCCGCGAGTAATATTCTTTGATACTATAACATCCATCTCAACCTGAGTTTTCAGGGGTATTTCATATAGTTCATCCCTTATGATCCTGTACTCGGGCAAATCGACAAATTCATCATTGGAAGCCGCTGGCTTTGAAGCAGCTTCAACATAGGTTGCTGGCCCAGCATCATCTGACCTAGATAAGCGAGGAACAACGATTATCAACAGCGGAACCGCGAATACTGCGAGGCAGCGCATCAATGCGATCCTGGAATTCGATTGTCGCGCCGCGCGCTGGGGCAGGTGCTGTTTCTTTGGGCCCGGGACATCATGTCTTTTACCCTGTTTCTCATTGGTAGTCATTTGTTGCTCATTTCCTCTTTACTCTAGCGTAGAACGATCAACTTCCGAGCCAGGAGTATCTCAGAGCCGCTTCAGATGAGATGATTTGTGATTATAGCATAGATAACTGCTATGGTTCAAGTATGCAGTACTGATCGTCCGGCGCGAAGCGTCCTCTTGCCGTGCCCTGAACGCAGGAGCCTCACATTAGAGCTTTCCTGCCATCCATTTCTAGTCTATAATCGTCCCATTCATTCAGTCAGGCGTTCTTCTGGAAGCGAATATCAAAGCGTCGCGGCGAGCAGGGGGGCTCGTTTATGCCGACACCTCGAACAAGAAAGAAAACTAGCACCGCCGCCAACCTCGGCTTCGAAGCCCAGCTCTGGCAGGCCGCCGACGCCCTGCGCGGGAGCATGGACGCGGGCGAATACAAACATGTCGTCCTCGGCCTGATCTTTCTCAAGTACATCTCTGACGCCTTCGAGGAACTGCACGCAAAGCTCATCGCTGAGCAGGCGTAAGGTGCCGACCCCGAGGACCCGGACGAGTACCGCGGCGCCCCGCATCCTGTCTTCTGGGTGCCGCCCGAAGCGCGTTGGACGCACCTCAAGGCTCAGGCGAAACAGCCCACCATCGGCCAGCTCGTGGATGACGCGATGGCCGGCATCGAGCGCGACAATCCTTCGTTGAAAGGCGTGCTGCCCAAAGATTACGGCCGCCCCGCCCTCGACAAGCAGCGGCTCGGACAGCTCATTGATCTCGTCAGCAATATTCGGATGGGCGACGAGGAGAGCCGATCGAAGGATATCCTTGGCCGCGTTTACGAATACTTCCTCTCACAATTCGCGAGCGCCGAGGGCAAAAAGGGCGGCGAATTCTATACGCCGCGCTGCGTGGTCAAGCTGCTGGTCGAGATGCTCGAGCCGTACAAGGGCCGGGTGTACGACCCCTGCTGCGGCTCCTCGGGCATGTTCGTGCAGTCGGTCGAGTTCATCCGCGCGCACTCGGGAGGGAACGGCAACGGCGGCAAGGCAAAGGCCGACATCTCGATCTACGGCCAAGAGTCAAATTACACGACCTGGCGGCTCGCGAAGATGAACCTCGCCATCCGCGGCATCGACGGACAGATCGCGCACGGCGACACCTTTCACAACGACCACCACCCCGACCTCAAGGCCGATTTTATCCTCGCCAATCCGCCGTTCAATGTGAGCGACTGGGGTGGCGAACGGCTGCGCGACGACAAACGCTGGCAGTACGGCGTGCCGCCCGCGGGCAACGCCAACTACGCCTGGGTGCAGCATATTGTGCATCACCTGGCGCCCGCGGGCATGGCCGGCTTCGTGCTCGCCAATGGCTCGATGTCGTCCAATCAATCAGGCGAGGGCGAGATCCGCAAGAATCTGATCGAGGCCGACCTCGTGGACTGCATGGTGGCGTTGCCCGGACAGCTTTTCTATTCGACGCAGATCCCGGCGTGCCTCTGGTTTCTCGCGCGCGACCGGAAGAACGGTAAGTTCCGCGACCGCCGCGGCCACGTGCTTTTCATCGACGCCCGCAAGCTCGGCCGCATGGCGGACCGCACGCACAAGGATCTGACCGACGAGGACATCGCCCGCATCGCGAGCACATATCACGCCTGGCGCGGCGAGAAGGACGCGGGCGAATACGCGGACGTGCCCGGCTTCTGCAAGAGTGCAGCGCTCGAAGAAATCCGCAAGCATGGCCACGTGCTCACCCCCGGCCGTTACGTGGGCGCCGAGGCGCAGGAGGACGACGGCGAACCGTTCGAGGAAAAGATGCGGCGGCTCACCGCGACATTGCGCGAGCAGCAGGCCGAAGCCGCGAAGCTCGACGCCGCCATCGCCGCCAACCTGAAGGAGCTTGGGTATGGCGGGTGAACCCATGCCATTTGACTTCGGCGCGCTCGCCGCCGCCATTCGCCAGGCGCACGAGCAGATGGCTGCTCAGGCTGGCCGGGCCGTCAACATCAGCCTTACCCTGCGGAACTGGGTGATCGGCTGCTACATCCGCGAATATGAGCAGAATGGGGCGGACAGGGCGCAGTATGGGCAAGATCTGCTGAACCGACTGAGCAGCCGGCTGGAGGAAGAAGGTAGCCTCAAATACCATTTCCGGGAGTTGAGACGCTGTCGGGAGTTCTACGTTGCGTATCCCAGAATCCGGGGGACGCTGTCCCCCGGATTCGACCACCTTCTGCCACAGGACATTCGGAAATCGCTGCCCACCGACTCAAGTGCGCAGTCGGCTTTGGAGATTCGGGGGACGCCGTCCCCCGAATTGCAGGTTCCAGCCGAACGCCTGGTCAAGTCCCTGTCGTTCAGTCATTTCGCCGAACTCATCCCGATCGACGAACCCCTCAAACGCGCCTTCTACGAGATCGAGTGCATGCGAGGTCACTGGTCGGTGCGGGAGCTGAAGCGGCAGATCGGCAGCCTCTACTACGAACGATCCGGCCTGTCCCGCGATAAGAAAACGCTGGCGGCGCTGGCGCAGGCCGGCGCCGAGCAAGCCGAGCCGCAACTGGCGATTCGTGACCCCTACGTCTTCGAGTTTCTCGGCATCAAATCCAGGGAGGTCATGAGCGAGTCCGATCTGGAAGATGCGCTTCTGGACAAGCTGCAGGACTTCCTGCTCGAACTCGGCCACGGATTCTGTTTCGAGGCGCGGCAGAAGCGCATTCTGATCGGCGACACCCACGGCTTCGTTGACCTCGTTTTCTATCACCGGATTCTCAAGTGCCATGTGCTGGTCGAACTCAAGATCGAGGCGTTCACCCACGAGAACCTCGGGCAGCTCAACACCTATGTGAGCTGGTATCGGAAAAATATGATGAGCGCGGGCGACAACCCGCCCGTGGGCATCCTCCTGTGCACGCAGAAGGATCACGCCCTGGTCGAATACGCGCTCTCCGGAATGGACAGCGGCCTTTTCGTATCCAAGTACCTGCTTGAACTGCCGAGCAAGGAGGAGATGCAACGTTTCCTGGAAGCGAGAATGCGCGAGGTGGGCGATGTGTGAGGCGGTTCGATATTCGGACTCGGCAATAGTGCAAGGATCGCTTGCACAATTATGTTTGGCCCAGAGAGTGCAGGATCAGACCATGGGTGCCGCGAAGCTGGATGCAGCCATCGCCGCCAACCTGAAGGAGATTGGGTATGGCGGGTAAGAAGAAGCCGGCGAAGACA
>JBAZPL010000130.1:0-7385 GCA_041648155.1 Candidatus Krumholzibacteriia bacterium | reverse complement strand
TGTTTGAAATGCCGGACGCCGGTCATGACCATGCTGATGCCGAGCTTGTCCGCAGCCGATATGACCTCTTCGTCCCGAACCGAACCCCCCGGTTGGATGATCGCCTTCACTCCCGCCGACGCGAGCGTTTCGATGCCGTCGGGGAAAGGAAAGAAGGCATCCGACGCAGCGGAGGCTCCCTCGACCTCCAGACCCTCGCGATGCGCCTTGTCCACCGCGATGCGGCATGAATCGACTCTGCTCATCTGCCCCGCCCCGACGCCGATTGTACCCTGCGCATCGCAGATCACGATAGCGTTCGAACGAACGTGCTTCGCAATCTTCCATGCGATTCTGAGCGCCCGATCCTCTCCGGGCTCCGGCTTGCGCGCCGTCACGACCCGCGAGCTCTCGAGTTCGGGGAATCCTTCGTCGCGATCCTGAACGAGGAGCAGCTCGCCGATCTCCTTCGTGGACAATCCCCGACTCGCCCCGTCCCAATCGTCGGCGGGGATCGTCACCAGCCGCAGGTTTTTCTTCTTCGCGAAGATCTCGAGGGCATCCTGTTTGAATCCGCGCGCGACGATCACCTCGAGGAAAATGTCTCCGCACGTTTCCGCGACCTGCCGATCCACGACATCGTTGAACGCCACGACGCTGCCGAACGCCGAAGTTTCGTCGGTGCGCCGCGCGCGCGTGAAACTTTCCGCAGCGCCGCCGCAGTTCGCCGCGCCGCAGGGATTCATATGCTTTATGATCGCGCATGACGATTTTCCGAGATCGCGGGCGAGAAGATACGCCGAATAGAGATCTTGAATGTTGTTATAGGAAAGCTCCTTTCCCTGGAGCTGCGCGAGCTTCGCAAGCCCGCCTTCCGCCTGATCCGCCGCATAGAGCGCCCCGCGCACATGGGGATTCTCTCCGTACCGAAGCGGTTGCCGCCGCCGGTACGCCGTTATCATCGCGGCAGGCAGATCGCCGGACGGGGCCATGATCCGCTCGAAGTATCGCGAGATCGCCGCGTCATAGCAGGCGGTATGGAAAAAAGCCTTCGCCGCCAGTTTGCGCCGCATGTCGAGCGTCACCTTTCCGCCGGTTTCGGCCATCTCCTTGAGAACCGCATCGTAATCGCCCGGCTCCACGACGATCGCCACGGAGTGAAAGTTCTTCGCGGCCGCCCGGATGAGGGCGGGTCCGCCGATGTCGATCTCCTCGACAATGTCCTTTTCGCCGAGGTTCGGATTCTCGGCGGCCTGTCGGAATCGGTACAGGTTCACGACGACGAGATCGATGAGCCCGATCCCGTGCTTCGCCGCTTGCTCGAGGTGCCCGCGATTCTCCCGATCCGCGAGAATTCCTCCGTGGATCTTCGGATGCAGGGTTTTCACGCGTCCGTTCATGATCTCCGGAAACGCCGTGATGTCGCTCACGTCGATGACGGGCACGCCGGCGTCGCGGATCGCCTTCGCCGTTCCTCCCGATGCGATGATCTCGACACCGCGACCCGAAAGCGCCCTCGCGAACGAATCGAGCGACTTCTTGTCGGTGACGCTGAACAATGCTCTTTTCACGGGTACGTTCATCACAGATACCTCTCGATGTTGATCTCGGGAAACAGGCTCTTGAGCGCCATCCGATAACGCTCGGACGTTTTGCGAACGATATCTTCCTCCAGCTCGGGCGCCGGCGGATGGTGATCCCAGCCGATCGCGTCGAGGTAGTCCCGCACGAATTGCTTGTCGAGACTCGGCGGAGATTCTCCGGGCCGGTACTCTTTCGCGAGCCAGAATCGCGACGAATCGGGGGTGAGCACCTCGTCGATAACGGCGACGCGCCCGTCGATGAAGCCGAATTCGAACTTCGTGTCGGCGATGATGATTCCGCGCGCCGCCGCGTACTCGCGCGCTTTTCGATAGATGTCGAGACTGAGCCGGCGAACCTCCCGAACGGTCTCGGGCCCGGCGATCTCCCCAGCTTCGTCGATCGTGATATTCCGGTCGTGTCCCGAATCCGCTTTGGTCGAGGGAGTGAAGATGGGTTCTTCGAGCCTGTCGGACATCCGCAGCCCCCCCGGCAGGGGGATGCCGCACACGGCGCCGCTCTCGCGATACTCCTTCCATCCGGAACCGGCGAGATACCCGCGCACGACGCATTCGAGATCGATTCGACGCGCTTTCCGGACAAGCATCGATCGCCCGCCGAGCTCGCGCGCGAAAGCGTCATACGGCGGCGGAAAAGCGGAAACGTCGGTCTCCAGGATGTGATGCGGGATCCCCGTGAGCCATTTCGTCCACGCCGCGGATAGCAGCGTGAGAACTATCCCCTTGCCCGGAATCGGCGTCGGCAAAACGGAATCGTAGGCCGAAATCCGGTCGGAAGCGACGATGATGAGCCGGTCTCCGAGATCGTAAATATCACGCACCTTGCCCTTGAACGCAGGTTCGATCCCGGGAAGTGTCCCGCGGCGGCCGTTCGGCATTTCATGTCCTTTCACGGATAATAACCCTCCTCCCCTCGATGCGAAGCCTTCCCTCGGCCCAGAGTCTCACGGCCTCGGGATACGCCCGATGCTCCTCATCTAATATCCGATCGCTCAAACTCTCGACCGTATCCTCATCGAGGACGGGAACGACGCGCTGAATGACGATCGGACCCGTGTCGACACCCTCATCGACGAAATGAACGGTGCACCCCGAGTAGCGAACTCCATAGGCGAGCGCCTGCTCCTGGGCGTGGAGCCCCTTGAAACCGGGAAGGAGCGCGGGATGAACGTTCAGCATCCTCCCCCGGTACCCGGTCATCAGGGCCCCCTTCAAGATTCGCATGAAACCGGCGAGACAAACGAGAGCGACGCCGCGCTCGGCGCAGATATTCGCCATCCTTTCGCTCGACTCGGGGGTCATCGAACCCTTCTTCGCGCCACAATTGACGACGACGCATTCGATCCCGAACGAATCGGCGATCGCGATCGCCCCCGCTTCCTCGCTATCGACGATGAGCACCCTGATGACCGCAGGATAATCATTGTCGAGGCAGGCGCGCGCAAGAGCCTCGAAATTGCTGCCCCTGCCCGACGCGAGAACCGCAACCCCCGTTTTTTCTTTCATGGAACAGCATGATATCCGCGCCTCGACGGCAAGTCAAGCGATGTGATTCGTCCGGCAATGAGTCTCCACGTGAGAACGGCATCGCGTCCCGCGACGGTCCCCCCGCGCGGCGGCGGAAACGGGGGACCGATGATCTCGAGCCGCCAGCGGCCGTCCCGGAGAACCTCTCCCGCGCAGACCGCTCTGACTTTCGCGCCTTGCGCTCCGAGACGCGCGGGAAGATCGCCGTCGCGCAGGAGAAGATACCGGCTACAGAGCACTTCGTCCACGCGGATCCTTTTGAGCAGATAGAAGAGGCCGTGGTTTCGCCGGAGATGCGAAGACGCAACGACGCACCGTCCCGCCCGTCTCACTCCTTCCGCCCAGAGCAATCGCGTGAACCGATATGCGTCTCCCGAGGTGAACCCATCTCCCAGGAAAATGATTCCCTCTCCCGCGCCCAGATACTCGGCTCCCCCGCACGAAACGCGTCGGACCGAATCCGCTTCCGGCGAATGCTCCGCGGCCCGGGGCGCCTGCGCCACACTCCTCCGTGCGGTCGGAGCAAGGAATGCAAGCGTGATGCACGCGGCGCCGGCGATAAAGATCATGCGCTTCCGCGGACAGTTTTTCTGCAGCGTCCACGCGGCCAGCGCGGCGCCGCAAAGGTACATATCGATATTGAAATCCCCCCGGTAGAGCGCCGCGTGCGGCCCCCGCGAAAAAAGGCCCGGCGCGACTTCGAGGAACCGGCACAGGGGATTTATGCCGAGCGCAAGAAGAACGCGCATCGGACCCAGGGGTATGAATACATAAAGCAGTCCGGCATACAGGAGCACGGTGTACGGCAGGGATACAATGACGTTCACGACCGGAGAAAAGAGCGACACCCGTTTGAAGAGATAGATAACGAGCGGCATCGTGAGAAATTGCACCGAGCACGTTATGATCGCGGGGAACACTACCGCCTTCACGATCGTTCCGCCGAAACCGCCCGGCATGCGTGCTTCGACCTTTTTCGAGAGCGGGAGCGCTATGAGCGCTATGCCGCATACGGCGGCGAACGAGAGTTGAAACCCAACGTCGAATGCGATCGACGAATCGATTGCGATAAGAACACATGATCCCGCGACAAGCGAGCCGATCAGGTCCGCGTGCATTCCGATAAACCGGTATGCGATTATCGAGGCACTCAGGAAAAGAGCGCGAAGCAGGGAGGCCGGGAAGCCCGCTACCGCCGAATAGAGGCACAGGACGGCGAGCAAGGCGATATCGCTCCGGCGTTTCGAACGAATCAATCTCGAGAGTATATGGGAAAGCGGGATCGCGATCGCGCCGAGGTGCATGCCGCTGAGCGCAAGAAAATGCGTGATACCCACGTACGAGTACATCTCGCTGATCTTGAAATCGAGGCCGCTCCGATCGTCCAGGATGAGGGCCCCGACGAGACCGCGCGCGCGTCCCGTGAGCCTTCCGTCGTCGAGCGCATCGAGGAGCCGCGAGCGCGCGCCGGAGAGCGAAAGCGAGCGGATTCCGGTCGGACGCGCGGAGCGCGCCGTCCCGCGGAGAGCAGATTGCGTCGCCCACCCCGCGCGCAAACCCGTTCCCGAACTCACCGATCGGGCGCCGGAGCAAGCGCGGGCCATACGATCCAGGCCCGCGGTCTGCCAGATGATAATAGCCGCCGTGCTGCAAATTGCGAACGAGGCGAGAGCCCGGGGGAACCGTTTCCGGCCGAAGCGGTCGAGCCGCACCTGCGGCGCGCGCCTCGCAGCCGCGACCGTCCCGAGCACGAGGCCGCCGACGAGAAGCGTCGCCATGAGCCCCGCGCGGCCATCCGGCGGGGAAACAAGCCCCGCAATGAAAAAGGCAGCCCACCACCGCACCACTGCCCACCTCCCACGCTGCCGTCCTGATATATTTCAGCGAAACCGGCGCTCCACGGTACCCCGCGCCGGATCTCGCCATCTCAATCGCCGCAGAACACGACGCGGTTCTTCCCCTTTTCCTTGGCCAGGTAGAGCGCTTTATCCGCCATGCGCAAGAGATGGCTTTCGTTCTGCGCGTCCTGCGGATAGATGCAGCCGCCGATACTGATCGTCACCTTCACCTTTTTTTCGTCGTCGAGCGGATGCTCCGCGCGCGCCACGATCCCGCGGATCCTCTCGGCGGTCCTCTGAGCCGATTCGGCGCCTGTTCCCGGCAAGAGCACGATGAATTCCTCTCCCCCGTACCTGAAGAGAAGATCGATCTTGCGGAGCGATTTTCGCACCGTCTGGGCAACGAGCCGCAGCACATGATCACCCACCGCGTGTCCGTAAACGTCGTTCACCTTCTTGAAGTCGTCGATGTCGATGATGAGAAAGGCAAGGGTCATCTTGTTGCGGTTCGCCCGCTCGATCTCGAGGGGAACCTGCATCTCGTAGTAGTTCCGGTTATGCACCTGGGTGAGACGATCGATCGAGACCATCTTCTCGAGCAGGGCGTTGTTCTCGATGAGCCGCACAAGCCCCTCCGCGAGAATATGGAAGTTCGACAGGGCATTGGGGTCCGGGGGAGATTCGTCCGGCAGATGAATCTCTAGTATCGCCCATTTGACCTCGCCGGCCTGGAGGGGAATCATGAGTATCGATTTCGTCGCCCCATCGATTGCGTATGCGCTTTCGGTCGAGGATCCGCCCGTGATCCTGGTGAACGCGTGCGGCATGCCGCTCGTGAGGCATGAGTGGTAGAGCTTCCGCTTCAACGCTTCGTTCAGGGGCAGGAAAGCGGCTTTCTCCCGGGAGAACTCGCGGATCGCGGGAATCGACTTGACGAAAAGCAGCTTTCCCTGCGCGCCGTCGGAGATGCGGCCCGCGAGCGAGAGCAGATCATCGATCCTCGTGATCACGGTTTTCGAAGAATCGTTCAGGGCGAGCGACGAGATGATGCCCGCGAATACGGAGGGGAGAATCCCCTCCGTGCGGCGTCTCACGCCCGTGACGTTCTCCCACTCGACCGCGGTCATGGCGAGCGTTATCGTCATGGCCTGAAGCGCCGAACGGTAAGAGATCGAGACGTTTCCGTCCGCCGCGCTCACGCTGCCGTTGAGGAAGGCGCCCGTACGGGCAAGCTCCTCCATCGACACATACGCTTCCCTGACGAGATCGAAACGGCCCCCGCTCGCCAGGATACCTTCAAGCTCGGCCCGCCGCTCGGTGGAAAGAAGATGACGGGGAATGATCCGTGAAAGAAGGTATCGATAATCTCGCTCAATTCCTCGGTGCATGACTGCCTTCTTCACCTGGCGTGATCGCCCATTATCGTTTGTGCCAACTACAATTATACACTACCCGCAGGCGCATTGCCATCAAAAGAACCCTCGAGAAGTGCGCCGTTTCCGGGGAATGAATCGGTCTCACATTTTCTTGAATATAATCCCGTGATCCAATATATTGACGGGAGTCGCGAGGTATAG
This sequence comes from Candidatus Krumholzibacteriia bacterium, assembly GCA_041648155.1. GTDB lineage: Bacteria > Krumholzibacteriota > Krumholzibacteriia > Krumholzibacteriales > Krumholzibacteriaceae > SSS58A. The sequence continues at coordinate 863 of JBAZPL010000130.1, read as the reverse complement.
GCATGAAAGCAAAAACGTTGCCGGTCATTCTATTCGTCTCTGCCTTTATTCTGGGCGTCCGGTTCACTCCGGGAAGGGCGCTCGGGGTTTCCGGCGGAGACGCCGGCCAGACGGACGATATATATCGCCGCTCTCCCCAGCTTCTCGTCCTCGAGCAGAAGTTCGATCGCGCTTCCGCATATTTCTACTTCGGCCAATTTGATCTGGCCGCATCATCCGCGAACGACCTCGTGCAAGCGGTCGCCGGCCTCAGGACAACGTCTCCGGAAGCTCCGGTCTGCGAGCGCCTCGAATACCTCGAAGGAAGAGCTCTGTGCCTGCTCCAGCGCATGTCCGACGATGAAATGGAGCGTGAAACGAGCCCCCATATGGTCACGCTCATCGATTCGATCGCTCTCAACAACGTCGTCGAGGAAGAGATCGAGATTGAATACAACCGCAAAACGGAGCATTGGATCGACTATTTTCAGGGAGCGGGACGCAAGCATTTCTCGCGCTGGCTCGCGCGCGTCGGCTCCTTCAGGGACATCATAGAGCCGATCCTCGTCGACGTCGGGATTCCCCGCGATCTTCTCTACCTCGCGGTCATCGAAAGCGGCCTCAACCTCAGCGCGAGGTCGTACATGAAGGCGATCGGTCCCTGGCAGTTCATGACGGGAACGGGGAAACTGTTCGGGCTGCGGATCAACTGGTGGCTGGACGAGCGCAAGGATATCGTCGCGGCGACCTACGCCGCGGCCAACTACCTGAAATATCTCTACGATCTCTTCGGATCGTGGCCCCTCGCCCTCGCCGCGTACAACTCGGGCGAGTACCGAGTCGCGCGCGCCATCACGAACCAGCGAACGATGGATTACTGGCAG
>JBAZPL010000129.1:0-7404 GCA_041648155.1 Candidatus Krumholzibacteriia bacterium | reverse complement strand
CAGATGATATTCTTATATTTCCACAGGACTTCGATGTCCGGCTGGCGGAAACTCATGTTTGCGGTTTCGTATATGTCGGAGCCCGGATCGAAATCCTTCGCCCTGCCGCAGATGCTCAGCCAGAACGCATCGTGCTCCGCCTCCGTCGGAAATGCGTAGGTCGTCTGGGAGAAATTGGTCGAGTAGAAATCGTCGACCCAGAGCAGATTCTTCGTCATCTTCATCGGAAAGATCGACATTTCGAACTGGGCGAGCGTCGTCGTTCCCATGTTGTCCGTCGCTTCGATGAAGAGCGTATGCACTCCGGTCCGGAACGACATGAGCGGCGCCGCCTTGACGAGCGGCGACGGGAGAACGTCCCATTCGCTCTGATCGTTGAGGTCCGCGATGTCCCATCCGTACCGGTACGAGCTCACTTCTGCGCCGTAGCTCGATGCGTCGGCGGTCCAGCCGAAATCGAGCACGAAGCCCCCGGGAACGCGAAACGTCTCCGTTCTGCTCTTGCCGCCGATGAACGTGTAGGTGCCGAGGTTCCGCTCCCTGACGGCGAGCAGCGGTCCTGGAGGGTTGACCACCCTGAATATCCTCGCATTCTGGCCCGGATCGAACACGGATGTCACGGCGCCCGCCTCGTCCTTGGCCTGCACGACGAGCACGTATCCGAACCCTTTCACGATGAGCTCGTCGTCGCCGATGACGGTCGAGGTTCCGGAATCCCCCGGGGCGTCATACGGGATCCACGGGCACCAGCGGCTCTCGTACTCTTCCGGATTCCTGTTCAGGTTGTCCAGGAAGCTCAGCGTATGGGTGGCGACGAAATAGCGGATCGATTCCGGTTCCTGAATGTTCCACGGATCGTCGATCGGATCTTCTCCCCGCCACGTGAACCTGACGAGCGAGGGAAGCGACTGCTCCCTCCCGGGGGACGCGTTGCGCGGCGTTTCGATGACGGCGTAGGGGGCCAGCGTGCTCGCGGTGAACGACCGGTAAGCAGCCCTCGATCTCGCTCCCTTGTCGTCCACCGCTCTGACGAAGAACGTGTGGACTTTCCTGCAATACGTGGAATACCTGTAGGGGCCGACGATCACCCCTTCGCCGTTCTCGAAGGCCGAGAACGCGAACGTGCTGTCCGTGCTATGAATCTCCGTCCATGCGGCGAGCCCGGTCGTATCGGCGGGATCGAAGCCTCCCGGGCTTCCGTCGCACATGGCGTATTCATAGCTCTCCACGGTGCCGTCGGCGTCGTTTCCCATCCAGCTGAACTTGATCTTGTAGCTCGTCGTATCCCCTTCGGGAGGCCCGCCGGTGAGGCGCACCGTCGGGGGTTCGTTCAGAGCCGAATCGCCGATGAAGACGCTCTCGTCGCAGCCGAACAGGAATGCGAGAGCGAGCGCGCAGAGGAGAGCCGCGCCTGATAGATATTCGCGCATACGTTTCATCTTATCACGACGAATTTCCCGACGAACTTCGGAAAACGCTTGTCATCCGGTTCGACGCTGAAGAGATACACTCCGCTCGTGACGGTCTGCCCGTTCCGCGAGACGAGGTTCCACGCGAGCGTGCCGCTGCCGGCGCTCCCGTCGTGTCGAAGATTCTGCACGAGATCCCCCGCGACGGTAAAAATACGCACGGTGCTCCAACACTTCGGGAGATTCCGGAATTCGGCCTTCTCTCCCGAAGGATCCGCGTTGTTCGGTTCGAACGCCCACGGCGCCATCCCTTCGCGCGTGACCGGATTCGGCACGACGTAGACATCCGTCTCGTCGAAATATTCCGCCTCCTGGGCTTCCGATCGCGGCGCCGCGTAGACGAAATTCCCATAGGGAGAATCCACTCTCCCCATTCCTTTCGGCTTGCCAAATACGTACAACGGCTCATACGCGATGACGGAGTAGAAATAGGGCATCCCGTTCTTCACGTCGTGATCGATGTATCGATAGTACTGCCGCCCGCCGTCGAAGCCGAGATTCCACCGCGCGAGCGCTTCCAGCGTGTCGCACTCCGCTTCCGTGACTCCGGGAGGGCAGGGAACCTTGGCGAGCGGATCGTAGGAGAGGTTTTCCTCAAAGGCCTTGAGGAGCATCTCCTTGCCCTCTACCTGCTGAAGGGGCTCGTACTGAAAACCTCCGTCTTCCCACGGTTTCTCGAGATCGACGTTGGGTTCGATGTCGTTCAGGAGATCGCGGGTGTCGAGCAGGTGCCACAGGTCGTCGCTCGGCCCGCTTGCCACCGTCGTCCCGAGCGGCCGATGCCATTCGTCAGCCCTCCAAACCTGATAGCCCTCAAATTCGATCTTCAACGTAACCGGATCGGGGGTGATCTCGCTCAGGTTATCCCAGATGAGGCCGACGACGCCGTCGCCGGCGACGGCGCGCATGTTGGGCGCCGGCGGTGTTACGCTCGTGATCCAGTTGATCTGGGTCTCGCGGCCGTTGACACCCGTCCGAAAATCCCTGAAGAGCGTCGTCCCCTTGAAGCAATCCGGATATTCCCAAAGCTCCTTCTCGTCGAAACAATCCCCGTTTATCCAGAGCGTGTCGCGCTCGGCGACTTTGATCTTGTCCGCGCCCGCGCACGGATCGGGGGATACCCCGTTGAGCGCGGAGTTCGCGTCGCCTATGAAAATCGCCTCGCGGCCATCGATTCCCGTCTTGGGTTTCTTGTCCTTGTCGACCCACGTTCCGCTGTAAACGAGCTTGGCGTATGCGGCGTTGTCGAGGAATCCGTCGAGCCCCTCGCCGGCCACATACGCGATATCCAGCAATATCGATTGCCGCGGCGCGAGGAAGAACGGCCCCACGCTTATGAGAGCCTTGTAGTCGTTCGGCGTTTCCGTATCGGGTTGAAACTCTCTTTTCGAGAGAAGCTCATAGCGCTGAAAGTCGTTGATCGGCTCGCCGCCGCGCTCGTACGGAAGCAGCCCGGCGAAAATGCGGATCGCCGATGGAAATTCCTGCATTTTTTCAACGGTCCCGTTCCCCATAACCATCTGTGTGCCGAGAAGCACGACGCCGAAATACCCCTTCGTCCTCCCGCCGTCCCCGTCGTTGTCGTAGACATAGACCGTGCTGATCCTCTCGGGCATCTCGACGCCTCCGCCGACGGGGGCACACCAGATGCCCGACCACGAACCGATCTGGTCGTCCTTGAAGTAGCTCGGAGCATTCCTTGGTCCCGCATCGAGATCGGCGTATATTCCGAAATAGCCGTTCTGGAGAAATCTGACGCCCTGGTTGCTGATATCGTAGTGCACGCCCACGGAGTTGTAGCTGCTTTCCTCGCTCCACTGATACGTCTCCTGGCGGACCTTGAGGTTGAGCGGCAGGTGATCGGGCCATACCTGCTGCGCGACGCTCTGGTCGTCCGTGAACCAGCAGGAATACATGAGCTTCCCGACGGCGGCGAAATCCTCGTCGATGAGCCCGTCACCGTCGTCGTCGCGCCCGTTGAGCCAGTCCTCGTTGATTCGCCCGTCGCCGTCGTCGTCGGGATTCGCGGGCCAGGTGCGCCCGCCCATCATCCCTTCGAACCCCCTGTAGATAATATCGACCGCTTCGTCCGTCGGATAGAACTCCATTTCGGGATAGCCGGTCGAGACCGAGGGCACCCCGTCGACTTCGGCGCCGACCCAGAGGCCGGCGGCATAGAGGTACTCGACCCCGCTTCCCGCGGGCCACTGCGCCGAGGGGGAATCGGCCATCGGATAGGTGCTCTTGGGAAGCGACCCGAGAAAGCCGAAGTTCGTAATGTTCATCTGGAGGTTTCCGCTCGAGGTCACGGCCCGTCCGTCCAGAACGAGCGACCGGCTGATGACTTCGATCTTGTCTTTGAGATTATCCGTGCGTTCCTGGGAATATGCCGGTCCATGCATGGCCGTACCCAGGGCCAGGAGAATACCATGGCTCGCCGCCCGCAAAATAGAAGAACGCCGGAACACGAAAACACCTCCACCGCGTCCCCCGGAAATTCGAGGTGACGCGCAAGAACCGTGCAACATTAATATATTATACCATATGCGGTGAGTAAAGTTCCTTAGCGGGGCGAGCGGAGGATGCGACTCGCTCGCCATTCACATCACTGATCGACCCGTATTCCCCACTCCCCGAACACGACGTCGGCTATCGAATCGACCTGAGCGCGATTGAAAAACCAGAGCGGCAAGCCGAAATGCACGCTCGGGGCGGCGACGGCGCCCGGAACCGGCGCGACGACGTCGACGTACCTCGTCGTCCAGAACGCTATCACCGTCTTGTCGACCGCCGAGACGCTGTTGCGCGCCCGCATGCGGTACAGCGGGTGGAAGCAGGACTGCGGGCTCGCCCCGATGACGTCCATCCAGTATTCGGGGTTGTATATCTCGACGAAGCTGAATCCCCTGACCTGGGGATCGAAGAAGTTGCCGGGCTTCGTCACCGTCGACCAGAGCTGAAGCTTGCCGGGCAGGCCGGGATGCGCCCCCGTAACCGCATCGAGTTCATCGAGGTATCCATAGCTCATCGCGTCCCACTCGATCCGTCTCTCGGGCATGGACCACCACCAGTCGGTGCGGGGCATCGCCGCGACCTTGTCCAGCACCGAGACGCAGTAATCCCTGTACGCCATGCACTCGACCCCGCTCGTATCCCCCGCGCAGCCGGACTGCGGCCCGTTGATCTCGCATCTCAGGTACAGAGGGAATCGCTGCGCGTTCTCGTACAGAACCGCGGCGAGCCCTCCTTGCCTGTCCGATCTCCCGCAGCTCCAGAGGTGCCCGCCCGAGGCCATGTAATACGAAAGGAAATTGAACGCGGAGTGGCCCTGCGTGGCGATGCGGCTCTCGGGTGTGAATCTCACCATGTCGTCCCACGCGTTGAATCTGCTGTCGGAGGAATAGGTCCAGATGACGTTCCGGTATTTCCACAGGACCTCGGGGCGCGGAGAAAGGAAGTTCAAGTCTTTCGTGTCGAACACGTCGCGGTTGGGGTCGAAGTCCCGCGCGCGGGCGCAGATCCTGAGCCAGAACTGATCGTGCTCTTTCTCCGTCGGAAAGGAGTACTCGGTCTGAACAAAATCGGTCGAATAGAAATCGTCGACCCAGAGCAGGTTTCTGCTCATATCGATGGGGAATATGCTGATCTCGATCTGCGCGAGCGTCGTATAGCCGTTGTTGTCGACCGCCTCGACGAACAGCGTGTGGACGCCCGAGCTGAAGCTCCGCGGCGGGGCCCACGTCGCATAGGGGCTCAGAAGCACCTCCCAGTCGTTCGGATTGGAGAGATCCGCGACGTTCCATCCGTACCGATAACCGCTGATGACTCCCCCGTAGCTGCTCGCGTCCGCGCTCCACGTGAAGCGAAACGTGAAACCCGCGGGCAAGGAAAAGACCTGCGGCCTGTTCTTGGTGCCGAGAAACCGGCTCAGGCCGAGAAACGTCTCTTTGACCGTGAGCTCCGGGCCCACGACCTTGAGGAGCGCGAAGACACGGACGTTCGATCTCATATCGAAAATCGACGTGACGGCCCCGGCCTCGTCCTTCGCCTGGACCGCGAAAACATACCGGCTCTTCAGGTCGAGCATCTCGTCGTCCCCCGTGACGGTGGACGATCCCGAATCCCCCGGGGCGTCGATCGCGATCCATCGGGACCAGAGCGATTCGAAACGGTCGAGGCGCTCGTTCAGCTGCTGCACGGTGCTGTCGGTCCAGACCGTCAAGAGATAACGGATCGAGTCGACCTTCGCGACGTGCCACGGATCGTCCCTCGGGTCGGTCCCCTCCCAGTGGAACCGGATTATCGGCGGCAGCGTCTGCGCGTGGCCGGGAAAGGCGTTTGGGGGGAAATCGATATTGACGCCCGGGGCCAGCGTCCAGGTCGTGAACGAGCGGTATGCCGGCTCGGACCGGCTCCCCCGGTCGTCGACGGCCCTGACGAAAAATGTGTGCGTTCTCTTGAATCGCGAGAACTGGCCCCCGCCTATCGTCACGGTCGTATCGTATTGATCCGCGGCGAGCTTGAAGACGCTGTCGGTGCGGGCCGTCTTCGTCCACCGATCGAGCCCCGTCGTGTCCTCCCGGTTGAACCCGAGAGGGGCGCCGTTGCAGATGACGAATTCGTAGCGCTCGACCTTTCCGTCGCGGTCCTCCCCCAGCCAGCTGAGCTCGACCTTGTATCCCACGATATCCTGCTCGACCGGGCCGTTCACGAGCCGGATCGTCGGCGGCGCGTTGGTTCCGGTCGCGCCGATGAACACGTTATCCGAGCAGCCCCCGCAGAGGAGCGCCGCGACGGCGAGAAGGATCGAGATTCTCCAGCGATGCATGCTCATATCAGTCACCGTATGACGACAAATTTCCCCACGGCTCGCCGGAATCTCCCGTCCTCCGGCTCGACGCTGAAAAGATACACGCCGCTCGCGATGCCCTGACCGTTCCTCGATACCATGTTCCACGGGAGCGTTCCGTTGCCGCCGCCGCCGTCGTGCGTGAGCGCCGCGACGAGATCCCCCGAGATCGTGCATATTCTTACGGCGCTGCGGCACTTCGGGAGATTGCGGAACTCCAGCTTCTCGCCGCTCGGATCGCTGTTGTTCGGCTCGAGCGTCCACGGCGCCGTTCGCGTCTTCGTGACGGGATTCGGCACGACGTATATCTCTTCCGGATTGAAGTCCCCGTCCGCCTGGGCCGGCGAATACGGCTCAACGTAGACAAAATTCGAAATGGGCGTGTCGCGCACGCCGATGGCCTCCGGTCTTCCGTAAAGCAGGAGATGGTCATACGCCACCACGGCGTAGAAATAGGGCATCCCGTTCTTCGGGGCTGTGTCGACATACTTGTAGTACTGCCTTCCCCCCTCGAGTCCGAGATTCCAGCGGGCGAGCGCCTCGAGCGTGTCGCATTCCCCGCTCGTGAGGCCCGGCGGGCAGGGGAGCGGATCGAGGGGAGCGGATTTCAGCAGCTGCTCGAAGTCGTCCATGAGGCGAGTCCGTTCATCGAGGCGATCGAGCGGCTCGTAACCGAATCCCCCCTCGGAAAACGATCTCTTGAAATCGTTATCGGGTGGCAACCCGTTGACGAGATCCCGGTTCTCGACGAGATGCCACAGATCGGCGCTCGGCCCGCTCGCGGCGGTCGTCCCGAGCGGACGGTGCCAGTCGTCGGCTCTCCATATCTGGTATCCCTCGAAGTCGTACCGCAGCGTGACGGGATCCCGCGTTATCTCGCTCAGGTTGTCCCAGAAGAGCGTAACCCTACCGTCGCCGGCCACCGCCCGCATCGCGGGAGGAGGAGGCGCCGTGCTCGTCACCCAATGAATCTGCGTTTCCTTTCCGTCGACGCCGGTTTGAAAGTCCCCGAACGTCAAATCCCCCCTGTAGCACTCGGAATAATTATAGAACGCGAGCTCTTCCGCGCAGTCCGCGTTCGTCCAG
>JBAZPL010000128.1:0-7422 GCA_041648155.1 Candidatus Krumholzibacteriia bacterium | reverse complement strand
CATGGCGGTGGTGAAGGCGATCGGGCAGGATATCTCCGGGAAATAACGGGCCCGGATCGCGCATGACCTGTCGAGATTGGAGGAGTCGGTACAATTATGGCCGTAGGAAGAATCGTCAAGGTTTCGGGCCCTCTCATCGTCGCCGAGGGCATGAAGGATGCCCGGATGTTCGAGCTGGCCCACGTGAGCGAGAAGAAGCTCATCGGCGAGATCATCGAGCTCCACGGCGACGAGGCGTACATACAGGTCTACGAGGATACTTCGGGGCTCGGCCCCGGAGAGATCGTCGAATCGACGGGAGCGCCGCTCTCGATCGAGCTCGGGCCGGGGCTCCTGCAGTCGATCTACGATGGGATCCAACGCCCGCTGGACGTCGTCTACGCGCGCTCGGGCCACTATATGGCGCGCGGCATCAACCTGCCGGGGCTCGATCGCACGAAGAAATGGGCGTTCGCGCCGAACGCGAGCCTCAAGGCGGGCGAGCCGGTCGAGCCGGGGGATATTCTCGGCGAGATCACGGAGACGGAGCTCATCGTGCATCGCGTCATGGTGCCCCCGACGATCGGGAAGGGGACGCTTGTCCGCGCGCCCGAGAAGGGCAGCTTCACGGTCGAGGAGACGATCGCCGAGATAAAGACGGACGCGGGCGTTCACCCCGTGACCCTCATGCACCGCTGGCCCGTGCGGACGCCGCGCCCCATCGTGAAGAAGCTCATGCCCGTAAAACCGCTCGTCACCGGGCAGCGCGTCATCGACACGCTTTTCCCGATCAGCCAGGGAGGCACGGCGTGCGTGCCCGGACCCTTCGGCGCGGGGAAGACGGTCATCCAGCATCAGCTCGCGAAATGGTCCGACGCGAAGATCATCGTCTATATCGGCTGCGGCGAGCGCGGGAACGAGATGACGGATGTGCTTCAGGAGTTCCCCGAGCTCAAGGATCCCGCCTCGGGACGCCCGCTCATGGAACGCACCGTGCTCATCGCGAACACCTCGAACATGCCCGTCGCGGCCCGCGAGGCGTCCGTGTACACGGGCATCACGATCGCCGAGTATTTCAGAGACATGGGATACGACGTCGCCGTCATGGCCGATTCGACCTCCCGGTGGGCGGAGGCGATGCGGGAGATGTCGGGACGCCTCGAGGAGATGCCCGGCGAGGAAGGCTATCCGGCCTACCTGCCTTCGCGCATCGCCGAGTTCTACGAGCGATCGGGCCGCGCGATCTGCCTCGGCCGGGACGGAAGGATCGGCACGCTCAGCGTCATCGGTGCGGTGTCCCCGCCCGGCGGCGACCTTTCCGATCCGGTCGTCCAGGCGACGCTCAAGGTGGTCAAGGTGTTCTGGAGCCTCGAGGACACCCTCGCCTTCGAACGGCACTTTCCCGCGATCAGCTGGCTTACGAGCTACAGCCTCTACCACGACGCGCTGACCGATTATTTCCGCGACAACGTGGCGGGCGATTTCGGGACAATGCGGATCGAAGCGATGGAGCTTCTCCAGAAAGAGGCCGAGCTCAAGGAGCTCGTTCGCCTCGTCGGCCTCGATTCCCTCTCGCCCCAGGACCGGATCGTCCTCGAGACGACGAAAGCGATCCGGGAGGATTTCCTGCACCAGTCCGCGTTTGACGCCGAAGACGCCTACACGCGGCTGGCGAAGCAGCACCGGATGCTGAAGGCGATCCTGGATCTCCACCACGCGTGCATCAGGGGGATCGAGAAGCGGGTTCCGCTCCGGAAGCTCATCGAACTTCCGGTGCGCGAACACATCGCAAAAATGAGATACGTGAGCGAAAAGGACATCGCGCGATTCGACGAGGTTACGGCCGAAATCGAGGAGCAGCTCACGGCGTGCATGAAGGAAAGCCGCACAGGCGAGGAGTGATACCATGGTGACCGAATATTCGACCATTCGCCGGATCGCAGGCCCCCTCATCCTTCTCGACCGGGTCGATCACGCGACCTACGAGGAGCTCGTGGAGGTCGAACTGCCCGGCGGGGAGATCCGCCGCGGAAAAGTTCTCGAGATCGACCGGGACAAGGTGCTCGTCCAGGTCTTCGAGGGAACGCGGGGCATCGACACCGCGAAAACGAGCGTGCGGTTCCTCGGGCGCGGGCTCGAGCTCGCCGTCTCGCCGGACATCCTCGGCCGGATCTTCAACGGGCTGGGGAATCCGATCGACCAGGGCCCCCGGATCATTCCTGAAAAGAAGCTCGATATCAACGGGAGCCCGATCAACCCGTACGCGCGCGTCTACCCGAAGGAGTTCATCCAGACGGGGATCTCGGCGATCGACGGGCTCAACACGCTCGTGCGCGGGCAGAAACTCCCGATTTTCTCCGGCTTCGGGCTCCCGCACTCGGAGCTCGCCGCGCAGATCGCTCGGCAGGCGACCGTGCTCGGCAAGGGGGAGACGTTCGCCATCGTTTTCGCCGCGATGGGAATCACCTTCGAAGAGGCCGACTATTTCATCCGCGACTTCCAGCAAACGGGAGCGATGGAGCGCGTTGTGCTCTTCATCAACCTCGCGAACGATCCGACGATCGAGCGCATCGCCACGCCCCGGACGGCGCTGACCGCCGCCGAATACCTCGCCTTCGAGCGGGGAATGCACGTGCTCGTGATCATGACCGATATGACGAACTATTGCGAGGCGCTGCGGGAGGTGTCGGTCGCCCGCAAGGAGATTCCGGGACGCCGGGGTTACCCGGGCTACCTCTACACCGATCTCGCGACGATCTACGAGCGCGCCGGGCTTCTCAAGGGAAAAGGAGAAGGGGAGCTGCGGGAGGGTTCGATCACGCAGATTCCCGTGCTCTCGATGCCCGACGACGACAAGACGCATCCGATCCCCGATCTCACGGGTTACATCACCGAGGGGCAGATCATTCTCGACCGTTCCCTTCACCGCAAGGGGATCTATCCGCCGATCAACGTGCTGCCGAGCCTCTCGCGCCTGCGGGACAAGGGAATCGGCGCGGGGAGAACCCGCGAGGACCATGCCCAGATCGCGAACCAGCTCTTCTCCTCATACGCCCGCAGCAAGGAGGTCGAGGAGCTCGCCGTCGTGCTCGGGGAAGCGGCTCTTACCGACTCGGACAAGGCGTTCATGGCGTTCGGCCAGGCATTCGAGAAGCGGTTCATCCGGCAGGATGTTCACGAAAACCGCCCGGTCGAGCAGACGCTCGAGACCGGATGGGAGCTGCTGGCCGGGATCCCGCGCAACGAGCTCAAGCGCATCAAGGACGATTTTCTCAAGAAGTACATGGAGAAATATCTGCCGAAGGCCGAGGGGGAAAAGGGGAGGACGGGCGGCTTTGCGGCGGAGCCGGCGCCCGGGAAGAACTGACCGCGCGGAGCGTGTGACGTGAGAGTTAAAGTTAATCCGAACCGAATGATGCTTCTTCGCATGAGGCGCCGCCTCGAGCTCGCCCGGAGGGGGCACAAGCTGCTCAAGAACAAGCAGGAGAAGCTCATGCAGAATTTTTTCTCGCTCGTCCGGGAGACGACCGAGCTCCGCGCGGGCGTCGAGAGGGGATTCATGGAAATCGGCGAGCGGTATCTCGAGGGAAGGGCTTCGACCGGAAGCCAGGCGCTCGAAGACGCGCTCGAGCTCAGCACGAAGAAGGGGACGCTCGATTTCACCGAACGCCACGATATGAATATCACGAGCCCGGAGTTCACCTTCAAGATGCCCGATAAGGATCTCGCGTACCGACTGTCGGATACTTCACCCGAAATCGATGCGGCCTTTGAAGGGCTTCTTGCGTCGTTTCCGAATCTCCTGGACCTTGTCGGAAAAGAAAATACTCTATTTCGCATGGCGGAGGAGCTCGAAAAGACCCGCCGCCGCGTGAACGCCCTCGAATACGTGCTCATCCCCGACCTCGAGGCGGTCATCAAGAGCATCGACGACAAGCTGGGCGAGCAGGAGCGTTCCAACCAGATCCGCCTGATGAAAATCAAGGACATGGTGAAGGAGCGCGGCGAGGGGGTTTGACGAGCACTTCCGAGCCCTGCCCCAAACCGCAATAACTCCAAGTCAAATTTGTTGACATGCCTCATAATGCTTTATATATTTTCACTGGATATTTACCGGATGCGCGAAAGAAAAATAGAGACCCACACCTTACGTTTTCTCCCGCCGCCGCTCTCTCAAAAAAGCGGGAGGATAGCGATCTGGGGATTGGCACTTTCTTGGCAAGGAGTGGAACGATGAAAGGTCGTTACGGATCGCCGGCCCTGACTTGGACGCCGGCCGTTGCCCTTGTACTCCTCATGGTATCCTTCACGAACGCGTACGCTCAGACCGGAAGAATCACCGGAAAGGTGACCGATTCGAAATCGGGAGAACCGCTTGCATTCGCGAACGTGGTGATCGTCGGGACGAAGATGGGAGCGATGACGCTGAACGACGGCACATTCTCGATCACCGGAGTTCCCGTCGGCACCTACACGGTGAAGGGTATGATGATGGGTTATTCGGCGGTCGAGAAGTCGAACGTCGCGGTGAACGCGGGGATTGCGACGGAAGTCAATTTCCAGTTCGAGGAAACCATCGTATCCCGCACCCAGGAAATCGTCGTCGAAGCGGAGTTTGCGCAGGTCGACGTGACGTCGAGCACGCAGGTCGGCCGCGTGTCGAGCGATCAGCTCAAGGAGCTGCCCGTCGATAACGCCATTGACGCCGTGGCGCTCAAGAGCGGTATCGTCAAAACGGGTGACGAGCTTCACGTGCGCGGCGGGCGTTCGCAAGAGGTTCAGATGCAGATCGACGGCGTTCCCGTCGACGACCCGCTCGGCGGCTCGATGTCGGTCGGCCTCCTCGGCACCGACAATAGCGAGGTCATCACGGGAGGCATGGACGCGGAATACGGCAACGCGCAATCGGCGATCATCAACATCAGCACTCGCGAGGGAGGCAAGAGTTTCGAGGGGCAGGTCCGGTACATGACCGACGATTTCGGCCGCAGGGACAAAACCTACACGAACTATGACAGGCTCAGCCTCGGGTTCGGCGGTCCGACGCCCCTCAGGAGCCTCACGTACTACCTGTCCGGAGAAGCGACCTTCTCTGACGGCGACAACTGGACGATCGCGGGGCGGAAGGAGCAGAAGATAATCGGCGATTGGCTCAAGTACTCCGACCGGCAGTTCGCGTCCTACAACCTTCAGGGCAAGCTCGCCTATCAGGTCAATCCGAGACTCAAGGTCATCGGCGAGGCGATCTACTCTCACTCCGTCAACAATGGGTATGTCCACAACTGGAATATCGAGGGATACGTCCAGAAGATATATCGCTTCGTGGCGCTCCGGCCGAGCCGCGATTCCTCGGCGGAGGCCGCGCGCTCTTTCGGCGCGTATACGAGTGTGTACCAGGGGGACTGGATCAAGAACGTCCCCGCGCGCGTCGAATATTATCCCGGCACGCTCGAGGAGCGGCGCAGGACCATCTATCCGATCGCCGTCTACGCCAAGGTGCGCGATCCGAATGATCCGGCGCGGCCGGCCTTCATCGTCCGGTACGACAATTTCTACGCGCGCATGCTGACCGACGTGTATGGGCGCGTGGGCGAAGTGATCTGGGACGAGGCGATCATCGACGGAGCGGGCAATTTCGTGCGCCACGAGAGCAAGCTCCTGTTCGAAGGCTTCCAGAATCCCGAAAGCAAATTCAGCCATTTCAGGGACGATTCGAGCTATGTGTACTTCAACTCGGCCGAGAACGTCACGACGAACACGTCTGACGACCTTAACCTCAAGTTCGCCATAAACCACAACATCTCGGACGATGTGCTCTACACGATCAACTTCACGCGACTCCGGTTCAAGAGCCTCAACACGGTCGACGGCAAGACGCCGGCCGAGTTCTCGACGGCGGGGCTTCCGGGAACGCTTCCGAGCGGGTCATGGAGATACAGCGGCATCAGCAGCGAGGATTTCTACACCGACCCCGATAATCCGTACTACGTCACCGCCTACGACTGGCCGGCATATACGGATCGCATCACGACGGCATACAACCTGAAGGCGGACATCACCTCCAAGAAATGGCAGAATCACCAGTTCAAGACCGGCATTCAGTTCATCTACAACGACCTCAACGATAACCAGATCAACTTCCCCGGCCGCCAGCGCCGGCTCACCGACGGCACCCTGGTCCAGGGCGGAAGATCGAACACGTTCCACAACTTCAATCCCGAGGCCTCCTACTACGTCCAGGACAAGTGGGCGTACCAGGGTATGGTCGTGAACGGCGGCGTCAGGATCGATTTCTTTACCCCGGGAAACAACTCCGAGATCCTGATCCACAGCAGCGAGATCGACCAGAACGTGGACAAGTACAAGTTCCAGATCAGCCCGCGGCTCGGGTTCGCGTTTCCGATCACGGACCGCGATAAGTTCCATTTCCACTACGGGCGGTTCACCCAGTGGCCGAGCAGGAACTACCTTTTCAGAACCCAGGACCTTCTCTTCGGATCGGGCGTTCTCGGTAATCCCGATCTCGACGAAGAGCTCACCGTTTCATACCAGGCCGGCGTTTCGCACCAGTTCAACGAAACGATCGCGGGGCACTTCGTCGTATTCAATAAGGACATCTTCGGGTTGATCTCCTCGACGCGCGTGCTCGACGAGGAGCTCGGCGTGCAGGGATACCGGTACATCAACAGAACGTACGCGAGCTCTCGCGGTCTCGAGGTGAGCCTCGAGAAGATGAGAAACCGCTACGTCGGCGGCGAGATATCCTATACGTATTCATACGCTGACGGCGTCGCATCCGACGCGGAGTTCGGCGTGTCCGCGGAGGGGCTCACGCACCTGCCGACCCAGGAGATGCCTCTCGACTGGGATCAGCGCCATACGCTGAACGTCACGATGAGCCTCCAGGACCAGAACAAGTGGGGAACGACGGTCGTGTACTCGTACAGCAGCGGGCTCCCGTGGACGCCCGTCGATCGTTTCGCGCGCCGTCAGGACCCCCTGTGGGAAAACTCCAGACGGCTGCCCACGTCTCACGTCATCAATATCCAGGGACGCAAGATGTTCAACGTCTACGGTCAGGAGCTCATGCTCTTCTTCGAGGGGCGCAATCTTCTGGACGAGGACATACTTTCCCCCGGCGGAGTCTCTCCCGAAGCGTCCCCCGGCATGGCGAACGCACGCATGGACGGCGGCTCGTATCTGACCGAAACCGGCCGGTACGGAGGAGCCTATCTGCAGGATATCAACGAAGACGGCTATGATGAGTTTATTCCGGTCAACGATCCGACGATTTGGGACTCGCGGAAGACGTGGCGTATCGGATTCGGATTCGAGTTCTAGAGCGCTCCTGGATGATGGAGGAGGGTTTGCGCATGAATTGCAAGGAATGGGTCAGGGCAGCGGCGGCGCTTCTGCTGTTATTCATAATAAGCGCCCCGGCGG
>JBAZPL010000127.1:0-7438 GCA_041648155.1 Candidatus Krumholzibacteriia bacterium | reverse complement strand
TTCGGCGCCGGCGGAGCGATCCCCGGTGGGGCGGCGCTCGAGGCGGACGAATCGGCACAGGGGATCTCGGCGAAGAGCGCCGCCGCATGGAGCCTCCTTCTTCCGGGGCTCGGGCAGCAGCGCGCCGGGCATACGCTTCGCGCGAAGATATTTTACGGCATCGAGGCGGCCACGTGGATATCGGTCGCGAGCTTCTGGTGGATGGGTTACGAGCGGGAGAATACCTACAAGGATTATGCGGTCGTTTTTGCGAACGTGAGCGGGACCGGCCATTCAAAGGATTTTTACCGGACGATCGGCGAGCACCTGTCGAACGACGGTTCCGGCGGCTATAACGAAGCGATGCGGCGCGAGGCGCGCGATCTCTATTATCCCGACCTCGATGCGATGGAATCATATTACCAGGCCCGCGCGATGACCGGAGACGAGAGCTGGACCTGGAGGAGCGAGAGCGAGTACCGGCGCTACGGGGACATTCGCGACGGGAGCCGCTTCGCGTACCGTGTCGCCCTCTACTCGGCCATCGGCGCCGCCGCTCTCAGGATCGTGAGCGCCGCCGACGCGGTGAGAATCGTCCGTATCGATCGACGCTCCACGGCTGAGGCAGGCACGACATCGATGGGCCTCGAGCGCCTGCCCCAGGGCGTCGCGCTCTGCGTGCAGCGATCGTTCTAGGATTATCCGCCGGTGGCCCGGCAGGCGGCGCGAGATGAAACGCTTCGTACCGGCACTCGTGATTCCGCTCATACTTTGTGCGCCCTCGCCGCGCGTAGCCTGTTCGGTGCCGGCGCGCGCGGAATCCCGGAATTCTTTGACGCACACGAGCGATTCAACGACGTTTCCATCGAATCCCGACACCTCGCGCGCGCTCCGCATCGAGGAAACCGCGCTCCGCTTCGGAGCGGGCGATCTCCGCGAGCCGACCGGTGTGGCGGTCGACCCTCGGGGAGCCGTCTACGTCTCGGACGCGATGGCGGGAAAGGTGTTCCGCTATGCGCCTGACGGCGCGTCGCTCGAGTTCGAGCGACCGCCGAACAACGCCGCATTCTATCCCATCGACGTCGCCGTTCAGGAGTCGTTCGTCCTCGTTCTCGATTATTCGCAGAACAAGCTCCTGCGCTACGATTCGCGGGGCGCCTATCTCGACGTTCTTCTGTCGTTCGACGTGTTCGATCGAGTCCGTCCCGTTTCGCTCACCGGAGGCCCGGGAGGGAGGATCATCACGGCGGACGTCGTGAATCACACGATCGTCCTGTGGACGCCGCTCCTCGATCGCGAGCTGACGATCGGGGAGTTCGGGTGGGGACCGGGAAGGTTCAACGCGCCGAGAAAAGCCGCCTTCCTTCCGAACCAGGGTCTCGTCGTCGTCGAATCGGGGAACCGGCGGCTCCAGTTTTTCTCGCCGTCCGGCCGCTACGAGCGCATCGTGCAGCCGCCTCCCGAAAAGCCTTTCGTTTCGCCCCGCTCGGTCGAGGTCGATCATGCGGGCACGATATTTGTGTGCGACTCAAAACAGGGTCGGATCTCCGTCTTCACCGCTGAAGGCGAGCACGTGACAGATATCGATTCATGCTCGGGAGAGGCTATCTCGCCGGCCGCGGCCGCCGCCGGGTGGGACGGCGCGCTCTACGTCGCGGACCTTAAATCCCGCTCCGTGCTCGTCTACCGGCTTCACTACCCGCGTGAAAGATGATGCGCGCACTCGGAATGCTCGCCGCCGTCGCCGTCGGCATGACATGCGGCCCCGGGTCCGCTGCCGCGCTCGATCAGGGAGAAGCATCGCGCCCGGTTCTCCGCGCGCCGGAGAGGCGTGCGTTCATTCTCGATGCGGGGCAGACCAAAATCGAGATCGGCAGGTCCTTCATCGTTCCGGAGAGCGATTCGGTTTTGATTGACGGCTCTCCTCTCCGGCGCGAGAGCGATTACCGTATCAACACGCTCCGGGGCTCGATCGTGCTCGTCAGGCCCGCCTCGGGCGGAGAACGCCTCGTCGTGCGGTTTTCCCGCTACCCCCTCCCGTTCGGCCCCGTATTCGCGTCGCGCGTCGCGGAAGGCGCGCCTCCGCTCCCGCTGGAGCCGCTCGTCTCCCCGACACCGGCACGGGAGGAGCGTCGCGCGGCCGAGCCCTACCAGCTTCGATTATCGGGGAGCAAGACCGTCGGCGTCAACATCGGCTCCAACAGGGATCTCGGGCTCGATCAGAGCCTTCGGGTCACGATGGTCGGCAAGGTCGCAAAGGATCTCGAGGTGAACGCGTTTCTCACCGACGACAACCTCCCCGTGCAGCCCGAAGGGAACACCGAGGAGCTGAAATATCTCGATAAGGTTTCCGTGCAGGTAAAGGCGAAACATACCGAGGTGCAGCTCGGCGATTTCACCTCCGCCCTCTCCTGGTCGCAATTCTCCTCGTTTCAGCGGGAGCTCCGCGGTGTCGCGGCGAGCGTCAACGCCCGGGGGCAGACATTCAGTGCGGCCGGCGGCGTCGCGAAGGGGAGGTTCAAGACGGTGAGCTTCACGGGCAGGGAAGGCGTGCAGGGTCCGTACGAGCTGCTTCCCGCGCGGAGATTCAACGCCGTCATCATTCTTCCGGGTACGGAGCGCGTCTATTTCAACGGCCGCATGCTCAAGCGCGGAAGCGAGAACGAATACACGATCGATTACAACAGAGGCTCCGTCACTTTCATGGAGCGGCTGGTCGTGACGAACGATTCGGAGATCGTGATCGATTACGAGATGAGCGAGGACAGCTACAAACGGACGACCGTCACCGGCGGTTGGACGCTCTCCCGGCCCGGCGGCGCGCTGAGCTTGCGGGCCTTCTTCTTTCAGGAATCGGACGACACGGGGAAACCGGTTTTCGGATCGATCGGGGCGGTCGACAGGGCGGTTCTCGAGGCCGCGGGAGACGATCCGTTGAAGGCGACGACGTCGGGCATCGAGCGCGTGGAGGCAGGGAAGGGGGATTATGTGCTCGTTCCGGCCGAAACGATATTGGCGCATTTCGAGTTCGCCGAATCGCGCGGCGAGTATCGTCTCGATTTCTTCGAGGTCGGATCCGGCAGGGGGGATTACCTCGTCGACGGCTTCTCCACGAGCGGAAACGTCAAGTACCGGTACGCCGGGGAAGGAAAGGGGGATTTCCGGATCGGAAGGTTTCTGGCGCTTCCGGAGCGCAAGAGGCTCTTCACGCTCGGTGTTTCCGCCGCGAAGGGCGCGCTTTTTCTCGAAACTGAGGGAAACGTGAGCGTCCATGACCGGAATCTCTTCTCGTCGGACGGCGACGAAGACAACGGGGGACAGGCGATGAAGCTCTCGGGAGGATTGAAGAATCTCGATATCACCGTCGCGCGGCTCTCCCTCTCCGGCGAATATTCGACCCTCGACGATCGATTCATCTCTCCCGACAAGAGGCGGGAATCGTATTTTTACCGGGAGTGGGGGCTCGAGGGGCTCTCATTTTCGGGCCGCGAGGACATCGGCGGAGGCCGGATCTCTCTCGCCGGCGCCCGGGCGTGGAACGTCGCCGGGAGCTGGCTCTCGCTCTCGCGCGGTACCACGCTGTCGGCGAGAAAAGCGGACGTGACCGGCGGCATCGGCGACATGGGAAGCCGCGGGATCTCGCTCAAGGCATTCGCATCGAGGGCGGGGAGCGAGCGGGAGCGGCGCTTCGCGCAGGGAAGCGGCGCTCTCGCCTTCTGGCATCTCACGCCGCGGCTCACCGTCGAAGCGGAGCGCTACAAGGCGGTGCCGGCCGCCGCCCCGGACACGGGGCGCTATTACCGGCAAGGCGTATTCTCGGTTGCCGGAAGAGATATCGGCGCATACCGGGCGAATCTATCCTTCACGAGGAGACTCACCGACGAGCTCGATTCACTGCGCGCGGGATGGTTCCGCGCGCGGGAGAATGACGAGATCGGATTCGACGGCGGATTCTCCCGGGGGGGCCGCATCCTCGAGCTCCTCGCGACGCACCGGCGGATGCGCGAGGCGCGTTTCGGCGACGTCTCCTGGTATAATCTTGCGCGCCTGCGGGCGCGCGATTCATGGGAGAAGGCCGGTCTCGCCGCGGACCTGAGCTATCGCATGAGCGCCGGGGAGGAGCGAACGCGTCAGAGAGCGATCGTGTTCGTCGGCGAGAACCAGGGAGATTACGACAAGGACGGACGCGAAGTCGGGCAGAAGAGAGGGGATTACATGGTCCTCTACCTTCCGGGAGGGGATACGGAGCCCGTGCGCACGGTGGAGCTCGCCCTACAGGTGAGCGCGGGTGCGGGAGTCCGGGGCCTGAGCGGCGAAACGGGAGACGGGAGCTTCTTCGGAAGGCTCAAGCGGGAGGTTTCGCTCGACCATTCATTCACCGTCATCGAGAATTCGCGCACCGGGGATCTCATGGGGCTCTACCTGCTGAAACCGTCGCTGTTGCAGAGAAACGATGTCACCGTTTACGGCGTGAACAAGCTCCGCGAGGAGTGCACGCTCTTCAATTCGTCGCGGATCTTCAAGCTGCGCATCTCGTATTCCCGCGAGGACGAAGAGGACAACAGGCTCGAAGGATCGTTCGCCGAGAGCTTCTTGCGGGAGGTGCGCGTCCGGGCGGAATCGGCTCCCTGGAGCGCGCTCGCCATCACCTGGGAGGCGGGCCGGGGCCTGCGAAAACGGGAGGTCACGGGATTCTCCGGTCAGAACTACCGCGTCGGGACGAATTCCCTCGCGCAGATCCTCAACTATCGTTTCAATCCGTCGACGAAGCTTTCGCTCGAGCTCGGTGCGGAGAACCGCGCGGACGAAGTATCGGAAGCGAAGCAGATATCGTACATGGCGACTCCTTCTCTCTCGTCGTCAATCGGAGAGCGGCTGAATGTCGCCTCGTTTTTCAAGCTCACCTACACGGACGCGAAATCCGAGATTGGAAAACCCCTGTTCTTCCTCGAGGAGGGCCTTCGCGAGGATTGGAGTCTCATGGGGCAGTATCGCTTTTCGCGAAACGTCAGCTTCGGACTCAATTACACGGGGCGCCGCGAGAAGGATTACGCGGGGGAGGTGAAGACGGTACATGACCTCAAGGTTGAGAGTCGCGCTTATTTTTAGCGCGGCATTCGTCCTCATGCTGCCGGGCCCCTCCGGGGCGGGCGTGATCCGCACGGTGCAATACTCGGGCTACGAGGCGATCTCCGCTTCGGAGCTTGCGAGGCAGAGCCTTCTCCGCGCCGGCGTAGAGTATTCGGATTCGCTGGCATCAGGTGAAGTCGCGCGTATCGATTCGCTCTATTTCTCGAATGGATTCATCGGCGCGCAGGTTCGCGTCGATACGTCCGTCTCCCCGGCCGGCGTCGATGTCCGTCTGGCGATACAGGAGGGTGAACCGTCCCGGATCGGAAAGGTATCGGTGAGCGGGGCGGAGCTCATCGGAGAGGCGGAGGCGACGAGGTGCGTGCGGCCGCCGGCGGGAGGGCGATTCGATCCGTTCATTCTCGAGGAATCGCTCCGCGGGCTTCTCGCGTTCTACAACGAATCGGGATATCCGTACGCCCAGGTATGGCTGACGGGCTTCCGGTACCTCCCCGCCGTGAACGAGGTCGAGCTCACGATATCGGTATCCGAAGGGGCGCGTGCCCGCCTCGCCGGCGTTGTTTTCGAGGGGATCGCGAAAACCGATTCGTCGGTGGCGCTTCGTACGTCCCGCCTCAAGCCCGGTTCCGTTTACCGCGAGAAGAGCATCGCGGACGCGCGGAAGTATCTCCGCGGGGCCGGCTATTTCGAATCGGTCGGCGATGCGAGGCTCGAACGGCGGTCGAGCGAGACGGTTGACATAATCATTCCGGTCAGGGAGATCGAGCGGAGCAATCTCTTTCAGGGCGCCCTCGGGTTCTCGCGGACAGCGGGAGGGAAGTACGTTCTGAACGGTTCCATCGATCTCGAGCTGAGAAATATCGCGGGGACAGGGCGCCTCGCCCATTTCGACTGGCTCAACGACGGCCGGCGCTACTCGAAGCTTGCCCTGAAGTTCAGGGAACCGTTTCTCTTCTCGAGCCTCGTGAGCTTGGACGCCGAGCTCTCCCAGGTCATCCAGGACACCATATACATGTGGAATTCGGGGGGGCTATACTTCGGTATTCCGCTCGGACCGCGCGCATCGATCATCGCCGGAGCAGCGGCGGACAGGAACGTGCCGGGCTCGGGAGAGCTCGTGCGAAGCATTCGCGAACGTTTCCGCATCGGCGTAGCGAGTGCGGGCTCTTCGGAGGTCGCGCTCGCCGCGTTTGTCGAGGGGGCGTATCGGAAAAGCTATTTCAAGGGAAACCGCGCGGAGCGTGACGGCGAGCTTCTGTACCGCATCGAGGGAAGCGTCGCGAGGAACGCGTGGGGAAACCAGAGCGTTTACGGGAGGCTCGTCGCCGAGGCGGTCCATTCGACGGGAGAAATTCCGCTCGCCGAGCTCTTTCCGCTCGGCGGCGCGACGACGCTCCGGGGATACCGTGAAAGCCAGTTCCGCGGGGAACGGATCGTCTTCGCGAACCTCGAATACCGGTTCGGCGAAGAGGGTTGGCTCTTTCTCTTCGATGATGCCGGCGCGTTTTTCCGGCGCGGCGAAGGATGGACCGTGAGAAACGGCGCGGGTTTCGGGCTGCGATCAGAGTCCCCCCTCGGTATCGTGGTTCTGAGCTTCGGCGTCGGAGAGCAGCTTTCCCTCGAGGGAACGCGCATCCATATTTCGCTCGTCGAGAAATTCTGATCCCGCGATTGACGGGGCATCTTCCGTGAATGTATAATGAACCGATGGTAAACGGAGAAAGGGGCGAGGAGTGACGGAATTCGAAAGGGCCTTGAAGGGCGAGATAACGCCTGCCCTCAGGTCGGTCGCCGACGACGAGCGCGTCGAGCCCGAGACGCTCCGGCGTCTCGTGGCAGAGGGTCGAGTGATCATCACGGGCACGGCCCGCGCGCACTGCCGCCCGATCGGCATCGGCCAGGGCTTGCGAACGAAAGTCAATGCGAACATCGGAACGAGTCCCGCGCATGACGATCTCGCGGTCGAGCTCGAGAAGCTCCGTGTCATCATCGAGGCGGGGGCCGACGCCGTCATGGATCTTTCGACCGGCGGCGATCTCGACGCGATTCGCCGGACGATCTGCGCGCAATCGACAATTCCGCTCGGGACCGTACCCGTCTATCAAGCGATCGTCGAAACGACGCGCTCGGGGAGGGACATACCCGATACGGAGACGGACGCATTCTTCGAGGTCGTCGAGCGGCACGCGCGGGACGGCGTCGATTTCATGACGATACATTGCGGGCTCGTGAAAAGGCTCGCCGAGGCGGTCGCCTCCACGAGAACCGCCGGTGTCGTGAGCCGCGGCGGGTGCTTTCTCCTCCAGTGGATGATCGCGAATAATAAGGAGAATCCCTATTACGAGCACTACGACCGGCTCCTCGATAT
>JBAZPL010000126.1:0-7527 GCA_041648155.1 Candidatus Krumholzibacteriia bacterium | reverse complement strand
CGCATAGGTGAACCGCACCTCCTGCGGGAGCTTTCCCTCCTTGCGGGAAAACGGCCCGGCGCAAGCCTTTATCGAAAGGCCCGGCGGCAGGAATCGGTTCAGAAGCTCCGGCGACGGCTCGACCTGATCGAGGAGCTCGACGTCGAAGAATTCGCCAAAACCCTCCATCCCGACGGCGAGCGAGGGGCCCGCGGAAATCTTCGGATGGGGGTGAAACCCCTCAGAGAAGCTGAGCGGCAACGCCGAGCGGCGAAGGGCCCTCTGGATCACGTTCAGCATCTCGAGGTGCGAGAGGTATCGCGCGCGCCCCCGTTTCTCGAAGATCACGCGGTACCTGAAAACGTTGTGAGGGCCTGAAACCTTCGCTCCGGGCCCAGTCGCAAAGCCTCCAATGGGCCCGTACGCGAAGGTTTCAGGCCTCTCATCGGTAACAGGCGCGGACGTTCCCGCGGAGGAATCCATTGGAGGCTCTGCGACTGGATTCCGAGCGGGAACGTCCGCGCCGTATGCTCGGTCCCGCTCCTTGCGAAGCAGGCTCTTCGTGCCGTGCAGCTCGAAGGCGTCCCACGGGAGCGGCTCGTCGAGGGGCCGCGCCGCGATCAAGGCACCCGTATCGAAACCGCACTCGGCGAGAGCCCTGTCCCAAAGCTCGATTCTCAGCTCGTCCCTCCAGCCGTCGAAGCGGCAGCCGAGCTCGTACGCCCTGCGGATCACTGGCCAGAGACGCCGGTCCCCGCGGGCGAGGATTCCCTCGAGGACGCTGATCGAAGGCTCCCGGAGGCTCAGATTCACGAACCGGCTCCTGATGCGGCGCGAGAGATAGTCCTCCTTCGCGCGAAACTCACTCGTAGAGCATTGCCGCTCCCACTGAAACGGCGTGTGCGGCTTCGGGACGAAGGGGGAAATCGACACGCCGAGGCTGAACCTCCCCTGCCTGCGCGGCAGGGCGAGGATTCGCTCGATGAGCCCGGCGACGCCGTCGAGATCCTCCTCCGTCTCGGTCGGAAGCCCGATCATGAAGTAGAGCTTGAGTGTCTGCCGGCCGCCCGCGAGAATCTTCGAGACGCCGCGGACGATATCCTCGTCGCTGAAATCCTTTCTGATGACGCGGCGGAGTCGCTCCGTCCCCGCCTCGGGCGCGAGCGTGAAGCCCGACTTCGTCACGGTCGAGGAGGCCGAGACTATCGCGCTCGTGATCGTCTCGGGTCTGAGGCTCGGGAGCGCGAGCGACACATGCCGCCGCTCGATCTCGGGGACGAGCCTCGCGAGCAGCTCGTCGAGCCGCGAATAGTCCGACGTCGAGAGGGAGAGGAGCGACACCTCGTCCCATCCCGTCGCGTCGAGCCCCTCGACGACAGCCTCCATGATCTCATCGACGGAACGCTCGCGGCATGGCCGATAGAACATCCCCGCATGACAGAAACGGCAGCCTCGCGCGCAGCCGCGCATGATCTCGATCGCGAGACGCTCGTGGACCACCTCGGAGGACGGCACGATCGGCCGCCGCGGAAGATCGCCGCTCGCGAAGCGGTGCGCGCGGGCCGTGACGGACGTGCTGATGCCGTCGACGTAAACCCCTTCGATCCCCGCGAGCGCTTCCCGCTTCGCCGTGCGCCCCGCGCGGGCCGCCTTGAGCCTCGCGAGCGCCGCGACCGCCTCGACGAGCGAATCCTCCCCGTCCCCGAGAAACACCGCGTCGATCGCGTTGATGAACGGAAGCGGATCGTCCTCGCGCCGCGCGGCGGCCTCGAGCGGGATCCCCGCGAGGTCGAGCACCATGAGCAGATTCGTGTAATGCAGCTCGTAGGCGAGGGAGAATCCGATGATGTCGAACCTCGACGCGCTCGTGCCGGTCTGCAGCGACCGCAGCGGCTCGCCGCAGGCGCGCATGAGCTTCCCCGCGTCGGGCCAGGGCGCGAAGGCGAGCTCGACTCCGACCCCGTCCATCGCAGAGAGCGCCTGGTACAGAAAGCGGATCCCCAGGTGGGACATCCCGATCTCGTATGCGTCGGGGAAGACAAGGAGGACATTGAAGCGCCCCTCGACGAATCCGCCGTTCGAGAGGTTCATCTCTTCGCCCGCGTACCGCGACGGCCGCTGCACGAGCGGCAAGATAGCCGTGGTCGTGAAAGATTCGAACCTGTCCGGGGCGCCCTCGCGTTCAGCCGCGATCCTCAACGGCCCACATCCTCCCTCACGCCGAAGCCCTCGCCGCATCCGGTCCTGTCCTCGAAAACGTCCTTGTGCAGGCATCCGTCCGGTATCACGGGATATTCGCCGCTGAAGCACGCGACGCAGTAGTTGTGAGGCTCCTCGACGCAGGTGAGCAGCCCTTCGAGAGAGAGGTAATGAAGGCTGTCGACGCCGAGATAATCCCTGATCTCGTCGACCGTATGGTTCGAAGCGATCAGCTCGCCGCGGGTGGGCGTATCGATGCCGTAGTAGCACGAATGCGTGATGGGAGGCGAGCCGATCCTGAGATGGATCTTGTCCGCTCCCGCCTGGCGCAGGATCGAGACGAGCTTCCGCATCGTCGAGCCGCGCACGATCGAATCGTCGACGACGACGATCGACTTGCCCTTGAGAACGCCGCGCACCGGGTTGAACTTGATCCGCACGTCCCAGTCGCGCATGCTCTGGCGCGGCTGGATGAACGTGCGCCCGACGTAGTGGTTTCTGATGAGGCCGAGCTCGAAGGGAATCTTCGAGGCTTCCGAGAAACCGAGCGCGATCGTGTTGCTCGAGTCGGGCACGGCGATGACGATATCCGCGTCGACGGGAGATTCCGCGGCGAGGCGCCGACCAAGCTTGCGCCGCACCTTGTCGACGTTTTCGCCGAAGACTTTGCTATCGGGGCGCGAGAAATAGATGAACTCGAAGATGCAGCGCTGGAGGCGCTCCTCGGGCTCGGCGAAGCGCATGAACTGCGGCCCGCCGGGGCCGAGGATGCAGAGCTCGCCCGGGGCGATCTCGCGCATGTACGTCGCGCCGATGATGTCGAAGGCGCAGCTCTCCGAGGCGAATACGTAGGCGTCGTCGAGCCGCCCGAGACAGAGCGGGCGAAAGCCCCGCGTGTCGCGCGCCGCCATGACCGTGCCTTTAGTGAGAAACACGAGCGAGAAGGCGCCCTGCACCTTCTGAAGCGCTTCCATGATCATCTCCTCGCGCGTCGACATGCGGCTGCGGGCGATGAGGTGCAGAATGACCTCGCTGTCAGTGGTGCTTCGAAATATAGAACCATCCATCTCCATCTGGCGCCGCAGCTCGATCGCGTTCACGAGGTTCCCGTTATGGGCGACCGCGATCTTCCCGATCTTGCAGTCGACGAGGAGCGGCTGGATGTTGACGACGCTCGAGAGTCCCGTCGTCGAGTATCTGTTGTGGCCGATGGCGAGGCGTCCGGGGAGATTCTCGAGAATCTCACGGTCATAGACCTTCGCGACGAGCCCGAGGGCGCGGTGCTCGTGGATCCGGTCGCCGTCGGAGGTGATGATGCCGGAGCTCTCCTGCCCGCGGTGCTGGAGCGAGTAGAGACCGAGGTATGCGATCTCGGCCGCATCCGTGGCGCCGTACACGCCGAATATCGCGCACTCTTCCTTGAGCTTCACACCGTTCACTCCTTCGCCCGAACGGTCGCGGCGCTTCCTCCCGCGTCGAGGCGCGTCGTCGCGAGAATCTCCCAGGTTTGGTAATGCGGATTGAGGAGAAGCCCCTCGCGCCGCGAACGGCTCACGAGCATCCTCTCGACCGCCTCGAGCGCCGCACACTCCGCGCTCGCGCTCACGACGAGCCTCCACACCTCTCCGCATTTCATATTCGAAACGGCGACTCCTTTGAGCCGCGCGTTGAGTCGTTCCGCGAAGCCGGTCTCCCGGTCGGAACGCCTCTCGCGGACGAGACAGTCCAGCGCGAAGAGACCGGTACCGGGTGCGGATATTTCCGCTCCGGGCCCAGTCGCAGGAGCTCCAATGGGCCCGTTCGCGGGAATGTCAGCTCCCAAGCCGGGCCCGGACGATTTCGCGTACGGGCCCTTCGGCGCGTCCGCGACGGGGCCCGAAGCGAAAACGTCCGGGCCACCGGGGCTCGGAGCGGGAGTGTCCGGGCCCAACGCAGGGAAATCCTTCTCGAGCGCGAGATCGCCGAGCACAAGATCCGTCCCCGCCGCAAGACGATAGAGATGTTTGTTCTGATTCGTGAACGCGCTGTCGAGCCGGATCACGCGGTCGATCTCCGCGAGAGCGCTCCTCGCGTCGGCAGCCTCAGCGTCCATTCCCCAATACCAGTAATGCGTCATCCCGCGGAGATCATCCGCGAATTCGAGCTTCTCCGTCAGCGTGATCCGCGCCGTCTGCGTGACGAGATCGGTCACCTTGAGCCGTACCCAGAGCCGCACCGGCGTCTTCATCGCGGATCCGCCTCCTTCGCGCCGCGAAGAGCGGCGAAAAACGCGCGTCCCGGTCCCGCGCTCTCCATCCGGCCGGATTCGCCGGCCGCGGCGCGCCGATCGCGCCCCCAGCGGCCGGAGAGGTCCTCGGGCACCTGGCGCAGCCACGTCGCGCGTTCGGGATGCGGCATCATGGCGAGCACGTTCCCCTCCGGATTCGAAACGCCCGCGATGTTCTCGACGGAGCCGTTCGGATTTACCGGGAACGACTCGACGATCGCGCCCGCGGCGTCGCAGTACCTGAGCGCGATCTGCCCGTTCTTTTTCATTTCGGCGAGGACGCCTGCGTCCTCCGTCACGAAGCGTCCCTCGGCATGAGCGATCGGGATCGGAATGACCTCTCCCTCGGTGTAGCGGACCGTCCAGACGCAGCGGCTCTTTTCCTTTATCAGATGCACCCAGTTGCAGTAATACCCCTCGCGGTCCGCCATGACGTTCGGCGCAAGCGCGAGATCGACCTTCTCCCAATGGATGCCGGGTATGAGCCCCGATTCGACCAGAACCTGCGCGCCGTTGCAGATGCCGAGCACGCTCTTCCCGCCGCGCGCGAGCTCCGAAACCTTGTCCATGATGCGATCCTTCGCCGCGACGACGCCAGCGCGGATACGATCCTGATAGGAGAAACCGCCGGGGAGAATCACCGCGGCGCAATCGTCGAGAAGCGCCGGATCCTCGTTCCAGCGGAATATCCCTGAATCGAGCCCGATCGTCCGCACGGCGGCGGCGGTCTCGTACTCGCAGTTCACGCCGGGAAACTGGATGACGGCGACGCGATCCCTGAAGGAGCTTTTCACGCGCGCTCACCCCCCTTCTTGCCAATACCGAATATCGACCGGCAGCCCGAGAGGTGCGCTTTGCGAAGCTCGGCGACGTCCCACTCGGCGAGGCTCTTTCTTCCCTGAACGATCTCGAGCCGCGCGCGGCCTTTGAGCTCGCCCAGCCGCGCGAGATTCACGCGATTCCGCGCGCAGACGCCGAGGATTTCCCGCTCCTGCACCGGAGCAAGCTCGACGACGAAGCACCCCGTTTCCGAGAAGAGAAGCTTCTCCGGCGGGAGCTTGAAGTTCGCGAGCCCGTCGAGATCGAGCGTGAATCCGAGGTCCCCCGCGCCGCGGCCGCCGATCGCCATCTCGGCGAGCGCGGTGAGGAGCCCTCCCTGGCTCACATCGTGGCACGCGCGCACCCACCCGAGGGCGTGCATCTCGATGACCGTGCGGATGAGCCGCCTCTCTCGAAGGAAATCGGCCTTCGGCACGTTCGCGCCGGTCGCGCCGTATATGGCGCGGTAGTATTCGCTGCCTCCGAGCTCGTCGAGCACATCGCCGAGAAGGTACAGCATATCTCCCTCTTCCTTGAACTGGATCGACCGGCATTTCGAGTAATCCTCGACGATCCCGACGCAGCAGAGAACGGGAGAGGGCGGAATCGATTTCCCGCTCTCGCTCTGATTGTAGAAGCTCACGTTGCCCGAAACGACGGGGAGCGGCGCGCCTTCGTGCGCGAGGTGCCCGATCCCGCGGCAGGCATCTCCGATGCCGCGCACCCCTTCGGAAAACTCCCAGAATACCTCCTCGACCTCGGGGTTGCCGTAGTTGAGGCAGTCGGTGATCGTCGCGGGCACGGCGCCGACGGCGGCGACGTTCCGCGCGGCCTCGCAGACACCGAGCGCCCCGCCCTGATACGGATCGATCAGCCCGTAGAACGGATTCCCGTCGACCGAGAAGGCGAGCCCGGTCATGCGGCCGGGGATCGGAGCGATGACCGAAGCGTCGGCCTCGCCCGGCCGGAGCACGGCTCTCCCCTGCACCTCGGCGTCGTAGCGGCGATAAACGTAATTCTTCGAAGCTCCGTTCGGCGAGCCGATCATCGCGAGAAAATCGTCCCGGAGCGAGCGCTTCGGATCGAGCTTCGGCTCCTCGAAGAGGCGCCTGCGCGGCTTGCCTTTCCTGTCGTACTTGATGCCGGTCGTGATCACGTCGACCGGCGCGCTGCAAACGACGCTCCCCGCGGCTTCGATCGTGTAGTTCGGTTCGAGCGTGATGTCGCCGATGACGACGGCGCCCGCGCCGTGATAGATATGGGGCAGATCGAAATCCTCGTTGAATATCCTGAGGACCTCGGCGGCGAAATCGGCGGGCACCGCCATCGCGTAGCGTTCCTGCGTCTCGGAGCAGGAGATCACGGCGCTCGGATACCGGCCGAGTCCGAGGTTGACCTTGTCGAGGTCGATCCTCACGCCGAATCCTCCCGCGTGCGCGAGCTCGGAGGTGGCGCACGCGATGCCGCCGGCGCCGAGATCCTTGAAGCCGATCGCAACGCCGCGATTCGCGGCGGCCTCGAACACCTTCTTCATCGCCTCCGAGAGAACGCGCTTGAGGAACGGATCGGGCACCTGCACCGCCCCGCGGTTCGCCTTCTCCTCGCTCGCGAGATCCTCCGAGGCGAACGCGGCGCCGCCGAAGCCCGAATCGTCGGTGGGCTTTCCGATGAGTATCATCTTGTAGGGCGTCTTGCGCGCCTCGGCGGGAACACGGCTCCGGATGACGCGCGATTCCTTGACGATGCCGACCGCGACGACGTTGACGAGACAGTTGTCGTCGTAGCCCCGGTCGAACACGACGTCGCCGCCGAGATTCGGCACGCCAAGGGCGTTTCCGTACTGGGCGATGCCCTCGACGACGCCGCGCGCGATCGAGATCACCTGCTGCGCCTTCGGCCCCGTCGGATCGCCGAAGCGGAGCGGATCGAGGCTTCCCACGACGTCGGCGCCCATGCAATACACGTCGCGCACGATTCCGCCGATGCCGGTCGCCGCCCCCTCGACGGGGAGCACCTGCGACGGATGGTTGTGGCTCTCGTGGCTGATGACGAGGCACCACCAGTCGCCGTTCTCCGCCGGAGCGAAGCGGATGATCCCCGAATCCTCACCCGGGCCGAGCACGACATTCGGCGCATCAGTCGGGAGGAATTCCTTGAGGACGCCTCGGCTGCTCTTGTAGCTGCAGTGCTCACTCCACATCGTGTTGAAAATCGTGAGCTCCACGACGGTCGGGTCGCGCCCGAGAAGCTCCGTCACGCGGAGC
>JBAZPL010000125.1:0-7597 GCA_041648155.1 Candidatus Krumholzibacteriia bacterium | reverse complement strand
AACGAGTCTCCCTTCGAGGCGTGGATCGGGAAAACGCATCACGAGCTCGCCCATGATGAGAACTTCAGACTCTACTTCGACGCGCCGACCCGCGCCCGTTTCTCGAACGGCGAGGGAATGGCCGACATCCAGAGGCGCGCACTCGACGCGGTCGCGCACATCGTGGGGGAGGTCAAAACGGGACGGGCGGCGGCCGTTTCCCACAGCGACGTCATCAAGCCCGTTCTCGCGCACTACCTCGGCATGGGTCTCGACTCGATACACCGGCTCTCGATCGCGAACGCCTCGGCGTCGCTCATCGATTTCAAGGAGTCGCCGCCCCGCATCCGCTACATCAATTTCGCTCCGTGGCAGTGGCACGACACGCCGTGAGGCGGAGCGCGGAAAAATGAGTGCGCCGCGGCGGCGGGAACCGGCGAGCGCGCGGAATCGGCCCGGCCCGCGGCAAGAATTGTGTTGACGCACCGGGATGGCACGTATAAAAATTGCCGCGAAGGTGCGATAGCAGTCCCCGGCGTTTTATACACTTCCATCAGGAGTGCCCCATGAACGGAACCCCCCGAGAGGTAATGGAATTTGCCAAATCCAAGGGTGTCGAATTCGTCGACATCAAGTTCATTGATTTTCCCGGCAGGTGGCAGCATTTCACGGTCCCCGCGGCGAGGCTCGACGAAGCGCTGTTCGCGGAGGGCCTCGCCTTCGACGGCTCGAGCATCCGCGGCTGGAAGAACATCAACGAGAGCGACATGCTCGTGATTCCCGATCCCGCGACCGCCTTCATGGATCCATTCTGCTGCCATCCGACCCTGAGCCTCATCGGGGACGTCCACGATCCGATCACGCGGGAGCCCTACGCGCGCGATCCGCGATTCATCGCGCACAAGGCGGAGCGGCATCTCGCGAGCACCGGCATCGCCGAGCGCGCCTACTTCGGGCCCGAGGCCGAATTCTTCATCTTCGACGACGTGCGCTTCGCGCAGGACGAGCACAGCGGCTTTTACCATATCGACTCGATCGAGGGCGCCTGGAATTCGGGACGCGACGAGGGGCCGAACCTCGGCTACAAGGCGCGCTTCAAGGAGGGGTATTTCCCCGTTCCGCCGACCGATTCGCTCCAGGATCTCCGGAGCGAGATCGTGAAGAACCTCATGGCGTGCGGTCTCACGTGCGAGGTGCAGCATCACGAGGCCGCGACGGCGGGGCAGGGGGAGATCGGGCTCAAGTTCGACACAGCCGTGCGCATGGGGGATGCGGTCTCGATCTTCAAGTACGTCGTGAAGAACACGGCGCGCGCATTCGGAAAGACGGCGACCTTCATGCCGAAGCCGATCTTCGGCGACAACGGCTCGGGGATGCACGTGCACATATCGCTCTGGCGGGGGGACAAGAACCTTTTCGCCGGGCCCGAGTACGGGGGGCTCAGCGAGACGGCGCTCTACTTCGTCGGCGGCCTCATCCGCCACACGCACGCGCTCCTCGGCTTCACCAACGCCTCGACGAACTCGTACAAGCGGCTCGTGCCGGGCTTCGAGGCGCCGGTGAACCTCGCGTACTCGCAGCGCAACCGGAGCGCCGCGATCAGGATCCCCGTGACCTCCGGCAAGAGCGAGGCGAAACGCGTCGAGTTCCGCTGCCCCGATTCGACGGGGAATCCGTACCTCACGCTCGCGGCGATTCTCATGGCGGGGCTCGACGGGATCGAGAACCGCATCCATCCGGGGGAGCCGCTCGACAAGAACATCTACGACATGCCTCCCGAGGAGCTCGCGCACGTCAAGAAAACGCCTCCCGATTTCGGCGCGGCGCTCGACGCGCTTGCGGGGGGGCACGAATTCCTCCTCAAGGGGGACGTCTTCACCGAGGACGTGATCAAAACCTGGATCGATTTCAAGCGGGAGAACGAGATCCTCCCGGTGATGAGACGTCCTCATCCGTTTGAATTCTGCATCTATTTTGATGTATAATGATGCCGGCTTCGCCGCGAGGCGTTTAAAATGCGGGTCGGTGCGGTATGATATCTCCGAATCTAAAAACCTCGCAGCTCCCGTCGCCGCGCGTTAGCGCCGGCGAGGGCTGGAT
Organism: Candidatus Krumholzibacteriia bacterium; assembly: GCA_041648155.1. GTDB lineage: Bacteria > Krumholzibacteriota > Krumholzibacteriia > Krumholzibacteriales > Krumholzibacteriaceae > SSS58A. The sequence continues at coordinate 5,518 of JBAZPL010000125.1, read as the reverse complement.
GACCTCCTTCGCGGGCGAGGTGAGGGACTCCTACAAGGAATTCCTGAAAAATCTTGAGCGGCGCCACCGCTCGGGCGGCTCCGGCGTCGAGATCTCGCGCGCATGCTCCGCGGGTGTCGAGACGGTCGTCCAGCATCTCCACGATTCGCTCAAAGAATGGATGGGCCCGAGACTGCGCCGCGTTCCTGCCGTGATCGCGCTCGGCGGCTTCGGGCGGCGGGATCTCTCCCCGAAGAGCGACGTCGATCTGCTGTTCCTCTGGGATAAGAAGCCGGGACCCGCCGGAACGTCCTTCGCGGGGTACCTCGTGCGGATGCTCTGGGACGCGGGGCTCGAGCTCGGCTCCTCGGTGCGCACCGTTGCCGAGCTCCGCAAGGCGCTCGAACGGGACACCGACCTCAAGACCGCGGTTCTCGACGGCCGCTGGATCTGCGGCGACGAGTCCATGAAGGAGGCGCTCCAGGCGATCAAGGCCGAGATGCGGGGGCGCGAGAGCGGCGAGCTTCTCGATGCGAAGCTCGAAGAGGCGCGCCGCCGCTGGAGAAAATTCGGATGGAGCTACCATCTCATCGAGCCGAACGTCAAGGAGAGCCCCGGGGGACTTCGCGACCACCAGATGATCCGGTGGGTGGGTATGGTGCTCCCGTGGGACGGCACGCTCGAGGGGTTGTACCGTCTCGCCATCATCGACCGCCAGGAGATCGACGAAATCCGGCGGGCGCACGATTTTCTCCTCAGGACCCGCAACGAGCTCCATTTTCTCATGGGATCCAACTGGAACGTGCTCACGCTCGATCTCCAGCGCTCGGCCGCGAAGGGCCTCGGCTACACGGACGGCGGCGGGCTCCTCGCCGTCGAGCGTTTCATGCGCGACTATTACTCGATGACGCGTGCTATCTACACGCTCCTCGAACGCTTTCTCGACGAGACGACCGGCGAGGGGAATCTCCGGATTATCGACGGCTCTCTCTACCGGAGGGTGGGGACGAAGGGGCTCGGCCGGCTCGATCTGCGCCTCGGGCGCGCGCGAATGAGGGAGGATCCGCTCTTCCCCTTCAAGGAGCAGCTCCGCACGGGCAAGCGCTTTTCTCCGCAGATGGAGCGCCGCATCAGGAACGCGTTCAGACCGGCGAGGCTCGCGAGGGGCGTGACGGAGCGGATGCGCCGATCCTTTATCGCGCTTCTCGAGCTCCCGGGGAAGAAGGCGCCCATGATACGGAGCATGCACGAGCTCGGCGCGCTCAAGCATCTGTTCCCGCCGTTCGAGAAACTCACCTGCCTCAAGAAATACGACCTCTACCATCAATACACGGCCGACGAGCACACCCTTCAGGCGATCGCGAACCTCGAGGAGCTCGAGGGGCGCGAAGGGGGGCTCCTGCCGCGGATATACGACGAGGTCGCGGAGCGGACCGAGCTCTTCCTCGCCACGCTGCTCCACGATATCGGGAAGCCCTCCGCACGCGGCCACGCCCGCTGCGGAGCGCGCATGGCCGAATCTCTCCTTCGCGCATTTCCCGTCTCGCCGCGCTCGCGAACGCTCGTCGCGTTTCTCGTGCGGAACCATCTTCTCCTCTCGCATTTCAGCCAACGGCGGGACATGGAGGACCGGGACACGGGGCTCCAGTTCGTGAAGAGCGTGAAGAGCCATCTAAACCTCAAGCTTCTCTATCTCCTCACCTGCGCCGATCTCAAGGCGACAGGGCCGAGCGTCTGGACCGGCTGGAAGGAGAACCTCCTCGAGGATCTCTACTTCAAGGGATCGAGGATGCTCGCGGACAAATCCGAATCGGGTGCCCTATTCAAGAAGATGATCGAGAAGCGGCACGGAAAAATGATCGAGCTCTGCGATACCGACGAGGAACGCGCCGCGATGGAGGTGCACCTCGCGAACCTTCCCGACCGCTACGCGATGGTCGTCACCCCCGCGCGGGCGAAAGCTCACGCCGCGATGGTCGCCCGTCTCCGCTCCCGCGGCGTGATCGTCGAGATCAGGAGGCTTCAGCATTCGATCGAGCTGACCATGTGCACGCGCGACAGGCCCTTCAGGCTCTCCCAGCTCTGCGGCGTCATCACGATCAACGATCTCAACATCCTCGGCGCCTTCGCGTTCACGAGGAAGGACGGCGTCGTGATCGATCTCTTTCACTGCACCGGCGTCGACGGCCGTCTCGCGCTTCCGGCGGAGACGGCGAGAAAGCTCGAGCGCGATTTCGCCGCGGTGCTTGCCGGGCAGATCGATCTCGAGAAGGCGTACGCCGCCCACGTCGAGCGCTGGAAATGGCGCACGGCGAAGGGAGGGCGCGTCCCCACCGTCGTCGAGTTCGAGAACGATCTCTCGCGCGAGAGCACGATCATCGACCTCGCCGCGCGCGACCGGCCCGGGCTCCTCTACCGCGTGACCCGCATACTCTCCGGGGAGGGGCTCGACATACAGAGCGCGCAGATAACGACGCGGGGCGAGATGGCCGCCGATTCCTTCTACGTGAAAACCTCCGACGGGAAGAAGCTCGCCGACGCGGCAAAGATGCGCGAGGTCAGGCTGCGGCTCAAGGCGGAGCTGGACGCGGGCGCGTAATCCGCGCCGGGAGATATTTATGGGTGCCGTGCAGTATCACTATGGCAAGTTCCCTCCTGCGAAGCTGGAATGGGATAGATTGATTCCCTTGATCGGACCCGCCAGTGCAGCGCTGACCCGATACGACGGCACTCTGAACGCGGTGCCGAATCCGGATATTCTGCTTTCTCCCTTGGCTACCCAAGAAGCTGTGTTGTCATCGAAGATAGAAGGCACAGTCACAACTATCACCGAAGTGCTGGAATTCGAGGCTGAGGGTGCAGCCTCCGGAAAATCGCCCGAGAAAGCAGCTGATATCAAAGAGGTCCTGAATTATCGCCACGCATTGTGGCATGCCGTCGAAGGTCTCAATACGCTGCCGCTCAGTCAACGAATAATCAAAGAGGCGCATCGCGATTTACTTGAAGGTGTAAGGGGCGAGAACAAAAGCCCCGGAGAGTATCGACGTGGACCCAATTGGATCGGTCCACCAGGCTCCAAGATAGAAGATGCCCGATTCGTTCCTATCTCGGCGGATAAATTGCTCGATGGTGTGAGCGCATGGGAGAAGTATATTCATGCCGAACCATTGGACCGCTTGGCTCAACTCGCCATTCTTCATGTAGAATTTGAAGCGCTTCATCCCTTCCTCGACGGCAATGGCCGAATTGGACGAATGTTTGTTCCGCTGTTTCTCTACAAGACGGGATTGCTCAGCCGCCCCACATTCTATATCAGCTCGTATTTTGAACGAAACCGCGATGAGTATTATGAACGGCTCCTGGCGGTTTCCCGCGACAATGCGTGGACCGACTGGGTGGCCTTTTTCATTGGAGCTCTTAAGGTGCAGGCGGAGGAGAATCAAGCCAAGGCTCATGCAATCCTTGACCTTTATAGAAAAAGAAAAGAATGGATCACCGATGTAACGCGGTCCCCCTATGCCATTCGGACATTGGATTTTCTTTTCCAGAGACCGGTATTTATAGCGTCGGAGTTCACCTCTCAAGAGAATGTGCCCTTCGCAAGCGCGAGTCGCACTCTTAAGATCCTCCGCAACGAGGGGGTTTTTCGGGTATTGCGTGAGTCCAGCGGAAGGCGACCGGCTATATTGGCCTTCCGGGAGCTTCTGAATATTGTCGAAGGATATGAAGCATTTTGACATTTTTCTATAGCGGACAAGAGAGTTTGTGTGTCACTTATTGACGAAAGTGATACACAAATCGATTTGTGTTGTTTTGGTGAGAGACAAAACGGCACTGTTGGCAACGCTTTTGAAGAGAACAAGTTAGCACCAAGAACGAGTCAAGGCCCCGCTCGCAGGAAGGTGGGCAAATCGGTTTAACGTATTATCATTAAGGCAATTAGCATGTCTGTCCGACTTATTCAGCAATATCGCGCAAAGGTTGAGAAGATCATTCGCTACGGCGGCTCGCGTAACGAAGGCGCCCTGCGGAAGACTTTCCAGGACCTCCTCGAATCCTACGCCCAGAGCAAGAATCTCCTGCTCGTTCCCGAAGTTGAAGTCCGAACCAGCGAGGGGCGGCGCGTAGTTCCCGACGGGACGCTGAAGGACGCGCTGCGCCAGGATTGGGGCTACTGGGAATCGAAGGACGAGAAGGATGACCTGCAGGCCGAGATAGCCGCCAAATTCGCGAAGGGATATCCGAAGACCAATATCCTGTTCGAGGATTCACGCAACAGCGTGCTCTACCAGGATGGCGAGGAAGTGCTGCGGGCCGACTTCGGCGACGACGCGGCTCTCGATACCATACTGAGCCGGTTCGTCGGCTATGAACCGCGCGAAGTCACGGAGTTCCACCACGCGATAGAGCAGTTCAATGCCGACGTGCCCGCGCTCGCCGCCGAGCTTCGCGCCATCATCGAGGAGCAGTATCAGGCGAACGCGGCCTTCCAGAAAGCCCTCGGCGAATTCCTCGAGCTCTGCAAGAAGGTCATTAATCCGAGCGTCGAAATGGCCGACGTGCGCGAGATGATCATCCAGCATCTCCTCACCGAGGACATTTTCATGACGGTCTTCGACGACCCGCAGTTCCACCGCGACAACGTGGTGGCTCACAAGCTGCAGGAGGTCGTCGGCACATTCTACCAAGGGGAAACGTGGCACAGCATCCACAACCGGATAGCCCCCTTTTATGAAGCGATCAACGCCCGCGCCGCGCGCATCTACAGCCACTTCGAGAAGCAGAAGTTTCTCAAGGCGCTCTATGAGGACTTCTATCGCGCGTACAATCCGAAGGCCGCCGATCGACTCGGCATCATCTACACGCCCGACGAGATCGTGCGTTTCATGATCCAGGCGGCCGACCACTTGACCTTCAAGCATTTCGGCAAAACGCTCGGCGACAAGGGCGTGGAGATCCTCGATCCCGCTACCGGCACGGGAACGTTCATCACGGAGCTCATCGAGTATCTGCCCGAGGGGCAACTGAAGCATAAGTATCAGCACGAGATCCACTGCAACGAGGTCGCCATCCTGCCGTACTACATAGCCAATCTGAACATTGAGTACACCTATAAGCAGAAGACGGGAGAGTACCTGCCATTTGAGAACATCTGCTTTCTGGATACGATCGATAACATGGGCTTCCAGAAAATGGGGAAGGGACAGACCGACTTCTTCGCCATGGTTGATGCGAACATCGAGCGCATACAGCGGCAGAATGAAAAGCGCATCTCGGTGATAATCGGAAATCCGCCGTACAACGCCAACCAGCTCAATGAAAACGAGAACAACAAGAATCGTGAGTATCCAACTATTGACCGCCGCATCAAAGACACTTACATCCACCACAGCACGGCGCAGAAGACGAAGCTCTATGACATGTACACGCGTTTCCTGCGGTGGGCTTCCGATCGGTTGGATCGGAACGGCATCATCGCCTTCGTTTCAAATAACTCATTCCTCGACGCCCGCACTTACGATGGCTTTCGAAAGGTTGT
>JBAZPL010000124.1:0-7616 GCA_041648155.1 Candidatus Krumholzibacteriia bacterium | reverse complement strand
CCCCGGCGCACGGTCCTCCCGAGCACCGGCGAGTTCGTGTGCTCGCCCGGCGAGTCCGCCGATCCGCTCGCGGAAGAGGCGACGAGCCCCGTGCCGGGTCTCGTTCACCGCTACCCGGACAGGGCGCTGCTTCTCGTTTCGGATTTCTGCTCGACCTATTGCCGCTACTGCACGCGCTCGCGCGTCGTGGGACAGGGCGTGCTCCATCCGGCAGCGGCGCGGCTCGAGAAGGCGTTCGAATACATTCGGGCCAATCCCCAGATACGCGACGTCCTCGTTTCGGGCGGAGAACCGCTCGCCCTGAGCGACGACCGGCTCGACTGGATCCTCTCGGAGCTCAGGCGCATCCCGCACGTCGAGATCGTGCGAATCGGAACGAAGGCACCCGTCGTGCTGCCGCAGCGGATCACGCCGCAGCTCACGCGCATGCTCCGCAGGCATCACCCCGTCTGGATGAGCATTCACTTCACCCACCCCGACGAGTGCACCCCGGAGACGAGCCGCGCCTGCGCGCAGCTCGCGGACGCCGGCATCCCGCTCGGCTCCCAGACGGTGCTGCTCAAGGGGATCAACGACAGCGTCGAGACGATGAAGAAGCTCGTCCAGCGCCTCATGATGATGCGTGTTCGACCGTACTACATCTACCAGTGCGACCCGATCTACGGCTCGTCGCATTTCCGGACCTCCGTCGAGAAGGGGCTCGAGATCATCCGTGGTCTCAGGGGGTTCACGAGCGGGTACGCGGTGCCTACGTTCGTCATCGACGCCCCCGGTGGGGGCGGAAAGACCCCCATCATGCCCGATTATCTCGTCGGAAGGGAAGGGGACCACGTCGTGCTGCGCAACTACGAGGGAAATATCTATCGCTACTACGACCCCCAGCCGGGCGAGGAGCTCGCGCGCGTCTAGAAGGGCGGGGCACGTTTCCGGAGCATGAGAGTAGGCCTCACATACGATCTCAGATCCGAGTACCTCGCCATGGGGTACGGGGAAGAAGAGACCGCCGAGTTCGATCGCGAGGAAACGATCGACGAGCTCGAAGGCGCGATACGGCGGCTCGGCCACGCGACCGATCGGATCGGAAGCGCCCGGCGTCTCGTCGAGCGGCTCGCCGGAGGAGACCGGTGGGATCTCGTTTTCAACATCGCCGAGGGGCTTCGCGGCTCGGGTCGCGAGGCGCAGGTGCCTGCGATTCTCGAGCTCTACGATATCCCGTACACGTTCTCCGATCCGCTCGTCATGGCGCTCACCCTGCATAAGGGCATGACGAAGCACGTCATCCGCGACGCGGGAATTCCGACGAGCGATTTCGCGCTCGTCGAGAGCGAGGCCGACGCCGCGGCGGTCCGCTTCGCGCCGCCCTATTTTCTCAAGCCGGTGGCCGAGGGGACGAGCAAGGGAATCACCTCAAAATCGATCGTGAGCGATCGCGCGCTCCTCTGGCCGCTCTGCGCGGAGCTCCTCCGGGATTTCAAACAACCTGTCATCGTCGAGGAATTCCTGCCGGGCAGGGAGTTCACCGTCGGCATCGTGGGCACCGGGCCGCGGGCCGAGGCAGTGGGAACGCTCGAGATGGGCCTCAGGCCGGGAGCCGAGGACGGCGTCTACTCGTACGTCAACAAGGAACGGTGCGAGGATCTCGTCGAATACATGCTCGTCCGGCCCGACGCCGACGCCTGCGTGCGCGAGACGGAGCGCATCGCCCTCGATGCATGGCGGGTTCTCGGCTGCCGCGACGCCGGAAGAGTCGACCTGCGGTGCGACGCGCGCGGGCGACCGCAGGTCATCGAGATCAACCCCCTCGCGGGGCTTCATCCATCCCATTCGGATCTCCCCATATTGTGCACGAAGCTCGGCGTATCGTACGAATCGCTCATCGACCGCATTCTCCGTTCCGCGATGGCGCGGACGGAGCCCGAAGCGGCTCACCCCCACTCGTAAGGCCGTCATGCGCGTTGCGATTCTCTTCAATGCAATCAGCGAGCAGGCGAAGACGGACGAGCTCGACGTTCTCGTTCAGCTCGAGGCGGTGTCCTCGTCGCTCGGCCGGTTGGGGCACGAGTCGGTGAAGGTGCCCTGCGGCCTGGACGTGCGGGGTATCGTGGACGCTCTCGACGCGTTCAAGCCCCATGCGGTTTTCAATCTCGTCGAATGTCTCGATGGATACGGAAGGCTCATCTTCCTCGTGCCGGCGGTTCTCGACGCGAAGAGCGTCGCCTATACCGGCTCCCCCGCGGAAGCTCTCTTCCTCACCTCCCACAAGGTTCTCGCGAAGGAGCGAATCAGGGCCGCGGGGCTTCCGACCCCCGATTGGATGGGGCCGTGGCCGGGCGGAGGAATGGCGCCGATCGTCGAAAGGCGCGCCCGCTCGCGGAAAAAAGCGACCTTCATCGTCAAGGCCATCTGGGAGCATGCGTCGTTCGGCATGGACGACGACGTCGTCGTCCGCCAGGCGGATGAACCGAAGCTCATGCGCATGATGGAAGAATGGGCGCCGCGCCTTCGCGGCGACTGCTTCGCCGAGGAGTTCGTCGACGGCAGGGAATTCAATATATCCGTCATCGCGACCGCCGACGGGCCGCGCGTCCTCCCGGTCGCGGAGATCCTTTTCCTCGATTATCCCAAGGACAAGCCGAAGATAGTGAGCTACAAGGCCAAGTGGGAGGAGGATTCGATCGAGTACCGGAGCACGCCGCGGAGCTTCGATTTTCCCCCGGAAGACGAGAAGCTTCTCAAGGAATTCGGCCGTCTCAGCCGCGTCGCCTGGGATCTCTTCGCCCTGCGCGGCTACGCGCGGGTCGATTTCCGGGTCGATCCCAGGGGAAGGCCCTACATCCTCGAGATAAACGCGAATCCGTGCATCTCGCCCGATTCGGGGTTCATCGCGGCGGCGCAGCAGGGGGGCTTCGACTACGACGCCGTCATCCGCGCCGTCCTCGAGGATGCGATCCGCAAGCCGTGCGGGAAAGGTTTCGTGCAGTGAAGAAAAAGAACAATGAATCGGAGAGACTCCCCGAAATCCCGTTCCGGTACGACGTGTGTCCCGGGGACGGGGAGACGGTGCGGGAGATCGTCGCGGCGACGGGTTACTTTACCCCGTCTGAAGTCGACGTCGCGGTCGAGCTCGTGCTCGAGAATCTCGCCAAGGGCGCCGCGGCGAGCGGATATCACTTCATCTTTGCCGAGCACGGCGGAACAACGATCGCCTATCTTTGCTACGGGCCGATTCCGTGCACGGTCTCGAGCCACAATCTCTACTGGATCGCCGTGCATCCCGATTATCAGGGAAGGGGGCTCGGCAAAGCGCTCATGCGCGAAGTCGAGAGAAGGATCAGGGAATCGGGAGGGACCCGCATCTACATCGACACTTCCTATAAGGCCCAGTACGAAGACACGAGGGCCTTCTACCTGTCCCTCGGGTACGAGCTCGACGCGCTCCTCAAGGATTTCTATTCCCCGGGGGACGACAAGGTGATCTACCGGAAATTGCTCTGAGCGCTGAGCGCTCCGAGGAGCACCGTCCCGTACGAACCCCGTGGAAGGAAGAACCTCACGAGACGCTTGAACCTTCTCGCGCCGGTGCGAGATTCGTCCGCCTCGACCGGACCGACAACGAATTCAAGAGCGTCGACGAAGAGAGGTCGCGAGACCTCTCCGAAATAGGGACTGCGAAGACCCGGGATGCGAAGGTCGCTGAGCGCGAGCCCTTCGCCGGCGAGAACGGCTTCGGCGGAGCTTCTCCATGGATCTTCGAGCGCCGTCTCGGGGGAAAAAAGCGGAATGAGCGTCCCGGCGAGACCGGCCGGGATCGCCGCGGCGCCGGGAAAAACGAGATCGCCGAATCGGGAGGGGATCTCGATCAAGGGGGGCGCGCATCGCCCGGCGATGAAGCGCCGCGTGACCGCGTTCCACAGCCATGACTGGTACGCCTCGATCGTGATCCTCCGGATGAAGGGCGGAAGAGCGGCGAAACCCGAACGAAAATCTCCGCCCGTTTCCGCGAGGCGCCGGGCGAAGGCGCGCTCGGGACAGGGAGGAAGCTCTCCCGCGAGCTTTTCCCAGTCTCCCCAGGCGGCGGCGATCGCCCGCTTGACACCCTTGCGGTCGCGCGAATCCTTGCGGTCCGGGACGGCGACGAGGAGCCTGAGCGCCTCTTCGAAATCTCCCTCGATGAGCCGCCGAGCGGCGAATCCGCGGCCGTGGCGCGCCGAGCCGAATCGCTGCTCGCCGAAGTAATTCACGAAACGGAGCGTTCGGCCGGCGGAGGCACCCGGGGACGCGAGAAACCGTCTCGCCTCCGTCATGCGTTCGCACTGACGCCGGGACAGGCCTCTCACCGTTACGCGGAACCGGTTGCCCGAGACGTCTTCGGCCGAGATACGGCTCTCGAGCCTTCCGATCCGCTCGATCTTCCAGCCGGGCATTTCGATCGTTTCGGGAGCGCGCGCGGCGCCGCTGCGCGGAAAAAAGATCGAAACGTGCTGGACGGTGAGCGCGTGCCTATCCTTGAGCCCCGCGTAACCGATCCGCTCGAGCGGCACGCGGAGTTTCAGCGCGAGGCGTTCGAGCGCGTCGATCGTGCCGAGGCCGCGCTTCGTGAGCCGGTAGAGGACGATGGGTCCGGCCGTTTCCGAAAGCCGCGCGGCCGTACCCGGCGCGAGAATTTCCTCGACGAGAAAATCTTCCGGGCGCTGCTTGATCGTCACGGCCGCCCGTCCGTTTCCCGGAGATCCGTCAGCGGGGGGGCCGCCGCGGCAAGATTCGACGACGGCGAGGGAGCCCGGCGCGCGAAGAGCACGTAGCGGGAATCCGAGCTCGTGATATCGCAGCGCAGGCCGAGCTCGTCGAACCGGGGGACGAGAATGAGGACGTTTCTGCGCTCAGGCCTCACGGTTTGCCCGTTTTTCCTTCCCGATGAGCATGAGGTTGCGGATGTAGATGAGGCTGTTGAAGATATTCGCAAGGATGAAGACCGGATCAGCGATGTGGATCGAATAGATGAGGAGAATCGCGCTTGCCCCGAGGCTCAGGTACCAGAACGGCACGGGGATGACGCTCTTTCCCTTCCGCTCCGACGCGACCCACTGGATGACGAACCTGCTCGCGAAGATGAGCTGACCGATGAGCCCGAGCGCCACCCACCAGCTCGCGAATTTCTGAATCACTCCGTGCCAGAGACTCTGGGAAAGGTCGGCGATGATCATTCGATTTCCTCTTTCACTTCATATTTCACGTATCGGGACTGCATCCATCGCACGGCGAAAAGGTCGCGGAGCCCCTTGAAGAGGCGGTTCCCGATGCCGTATTTGTTCACGCCCTTCGTCCGCGGGCGATGGCTTACGGGGATCTCGACGACCCGGGCGCCCTCGAGTTTGAGGAGCGTCGGGAGAAACCGGTGCATTCCCTCGAAGAGCTTGATTCGACGGACGTGCCGGGCGCGGCACGCCCTGAGGGTGCATCCGACGTCGCGGATGCTCTCGTGCGTGAGCCGGTTCCGCACCGAATTGGCGATCGCCGAGGACGCTTTTCTCACGAAGGAGTCCCGCCGCCCCTCGCGAACGCCGCAGACGACGTCCCATTCGTCCATTTTCTCGAGGAGGCGCGGGATATCGGCCGGATCGTTCTGCATGTCGGCGTCCATCGTCACGATGATCTCCCCGCGCGCGTGCTCGAAGCCGGCGGCCATCGCGGCGGTCTGGCCGCGGTTTCGCGCGAATCTCACGGCGCGAAGCGCCCTGACGTCCTTCTTCAGGGCGCGGAGCTTGTCGAACGTGCCGTCCGTCGAGCCGTCGTCGACGACGACGATCTCGTAGCGCTTACCAAGGCGCTCGAGCACGCCGTCCGCCTCGCGTATGCACGGCTCGATCGATTGCTCCTCGTTGTACGCGGGGATGACGAGACTCAACTCGATGCGGGTATCGTTCGCCATGAACGACATGATAGAACGAAAAACCGTGTCCGCGCTAGCCCAAAACCGGGACTCCAAAGATATAGGTCAGGGAATAGAGGATGCCCACGAGGACGAAAGCGGCGCCGGTGATCCGCCGCGCCCAGAGCTCGATCGCCGTGAGCCTGTCGAATGCGGCCCCGACGCGCCGGGCGCCCGTCGCGATGAGAACGGCGAAGACGAGCACCGGGAGCCCGGTCGCTATTCCGTAGATCGCCGGAATGACGAGGCGCGAATGGTGCGCGACGGCGAGGGGGATGAGGCTCCCAAAGAAGAGCGCCGCCGAAACGGGGCAGAAGGAAAGGGCGAAGAGCATTCCGAGGAGCCCCGCGCCCCAGAGGCCTCCCGACTTGATGCGCTTCTGCATCTTCGCGCTCATTCCGGGTCCGGACGAGGTGAACCCGAGAAGGCCGAGGAGGAACATGCCGGCGACGATGAGGATGGGGCCGAGCGCGCGGTTCATGTATTTCTCGAGGAAATGCGAAACTGCCGGCATCGAAAGTATGCTCGCGACGATAAGGACGCCGAGCACGAGGTAGGTGACGGTTCTGCCGAGGGTATAGAGGATACCCGTGAGGAGGACCTGCCTCGGGTTTTCGAGGCGCCTGCCGATGTACGAGATGGCGGCGATATTGGTCGCGAGGGGGCAGGGGCTGATCGCCGTGAGAATGCCGAGATAGAACGCCGCCGAAACGCCGACAAAAAATCCGTCCATCATCTGCCTTCCTGAAACATCTTGATCTCGTCCTGGATATAAGCGATGAAAACGGCTTTGTCGCCGACGAGATCCCAGATGCGCGGGAGGTTCTTCCAGTGCGTCTCCGTGTCGCCGGTCACGGCGGACAGGATCACCGACTTCGTGGAAAGGACGTAGTCCTTGACGTAATGCTCGTTGTCCGGCTCGTCAGTATCGATCGCCCGCCAGGCGATCGTCCCGGCTTTTATATCTTCGAAGAATGCGGTCATGATCGCCTCGTGCGTGTATTCCTCGAGCTTGCGGCAGGTCGCGCAGCGCCTCGTTCCGTGGAAGTAGTAGACGACGATGCTCGGCGATGCGGTCGGCGCGGGGGAGGTCTCGCCGGCATTCCCGCCGGGGGCCTGCGAAACGGCCGACGTACTTTCCGTCGGCGCGACGGTCCCCGGCGCCCCCGGGCGGCGCTCCTTCACGAGGAGGAACACGACGCTCGTGGCGACGAACGCGAGAAGGACTGCGGTAACGATACGCCTCGGTTTCATACGCGCGGTTCTCCTTTGCTGCGGGTCCGGAGCGTTACTTGATAATCTTCTCCAAGAGAAGCGGGTTCCGTTTATTTCGCCGGGTCAAGCTGTTCCTCCGCTCTCGACTTGATAACCGCTTCGACGCAGGACATGAAGTCGAGAATGCAGGGTGTTCTCAGAATGTAGTAGACCTTCGAGCCGCGTTTCTCGTTCCGGACGATCCCTGCGTTCCTGAGCACCGAGAGGTGCTTGGAAACGGTCGATATGTCGGAACCGACGATCCCGGTGAGCTCGCGGACGCAGCGCTCGCGGCGCGAGAGCTCATCGACGATCATGAGGCGGGTCGGATGCGCCATCGCCTTGATTATCTTCGCACGGGCTTCGAACCGGGCCTTCGATCTTGTGTTCATTGCGGGTCTCCCCGGGGAAAAACGCTGATTCCTTTTCTTGG
>JBAZPL010000123.1:0-7633 GCA_041648155.1 Candidatus Krumholzibacteriia bacterium | reverse complement strand
GGAATTAATCTAGGACTTTCCGTAGCGTTTCAGCTTTTTCAAGAGCCCCTGCCTCGTTATCCCGAGCTCTCCTGCCGCCCGCGTGCGGTTCCCGGCGAACCGGCGGAGCGCGTCTGCGATCATGGCCTTCTCGAGCATCCGTACGGCATCGGGCATGCTGCCGCTCCGCTTGCCGCCCGCGCCCATATCTTTTCCGTCGGATTCTTCGAGATGCGGCGAGAGCATCCGGGGCAGAATGGTCCCCGCGTCACCGTGGAACGCGACGAGGCGCTCGACCTCGTTTCCGAGCTCCCGTACGTTCCCCGGCCAATGATACCTGACGAGCGTTCGAACGGCCGCCGGAGCGATCGCCGGCACGCGGCCTCCCGCGCGCTTCACGCAGCGCGCGAGAAAAAAGCTCGCGAGCGGGATGACGTCCTCCTTGCGGGCGCGCAAAGGCGGAACGCGCAGCCGCACTCCGGCGATACGGTAATAGAGATCCTTCCGAAATCTTCCCTTTTTTGCGAGATCGAGGAGATCGCGGTTCGTCGCGAACACGAAGCGCACGTCCACCGGCCGGCGCCTGCTCTCGCCGAGGCGCCTGACCTCCTTCTCCTGGAGCACGCGCAACAGCGCCGCCTGGAGCGCAAGAGGCATCTCGCCGATCTCGTCCAGAAAGAACGTCCCGCCTGCCGCGCTTTCGATAAGACCCGCGCGTTCCCTGCTCGCCCCGGTGAATGCCCCCTCCGCGTGCCCGAAGAGCTCGCTCTGGAGGAGCGAGTGGGGCAATTCCAGCGAGCTCGCGATGACGAGCGGCTTCGCGCGGCGCCGGCTCAGGCTATGAACGTTGCGCGCGACGACCTCCTTCCCCGTCCCGCTCTCCCCTTCGATGAGGAGGGAGACGTCGCTCGCGGCGACCAAAGCGATCATGCGCTTGAGCTCGATCATGGGAATCGATTCCCCGATGAACGGCGGGTCGAATCGAGGCGGCGCGGCGCATGCATCATCCGCGCGGCGCTCGGGAAGCTCTCCGCCGTCGAGCAGCGATTCGAACAGATCGAGAAACGCCGAGGCCTTCGAGACGCGATCGTTGATAAATCCCTCCCCGGTTCCGCCGAACACGAGGTCGACCTCGATATCGAAGCCGTTCACCGAGCGCCTCATCTTCCACTCACGCGGACCGTCCGATTCGATGAGCGGCCCGCTGGTCATCGCCGCCTCCCCGCAGATCGAATATGAATCGCGCGGTCCGGAGGCGAAGCGGTCGAATGACCCCGAAACGAGGTCGAGCAGCGGCAACTGCGCGCCGGCGCCGCAGCCGACCCCGCAATCGGCGCCGCAGCCGGCGTGCTCCGCCAGGCCCACCGCCGGCATTCTCTGATCCAGAACGATCACCGTGCGGCCCCCGTCGGCGACAGCGACGCGCATGCGCACCCGCTCGGCCCCGCAGGCCTCGCAGAGTATATTGAGAAAGGAGCTCATGACCCGCTTCATGCCGCAGGCAGGAAGGCATATTTCGTTCCACGGCCGGCCGCGGGGAGCGATCTCGTGATATCGCATTCGCTTGGCGTCGCGTCGGCGGGCTCCACGCCGTCGCCGGGGCGTCATTTTCCCGACAGTATCATTTTCTTGACTTGGCTTCGGCCAACGGACTACTATGCCCCTAATCTCAAAAGGCGTCGACTTTTCGACAGCATACTGGAGGTGCTCGATGAGCGGTGAGTTTAAGCCCTACGTGCCCGAAAAGACGGACCTGAAGGAGTTCACCCTTTTCCCGTTGATTCTCGGGCTCGTCATGGCGGTCGTTCTCGGCGCGGCGAATGCCTACCTCGGGCTTCGAGCGGGAATGACGATCGCGGCGACCTATCCGGCCGCGGTCATCAGCATGGCGGTTCTGCGCCTCTTCCGCGGCTCCATCCTCGAGGAGAACTTCTGCCGTACCGTCGGCTCGATCGGTGAATCCGTGGCGGCGGGCGCGATCTTCACGATTCCGGCGTTCGTCATACTCGGGCTTTGGGATTTCTCCGCGTTTCATTTCAACACCTATCTCAAGGCCACCGCGCTGATGGCGGTCGGCGGAACGCTCGGCATCCTCTTCGTCACCGTTCTTCGCCGCGTCCTCGTCGAAGACCGTGATCTCAAATTTCCCGAATCGGTCGCGGCGGCCGAGATTCACAAGGCGGGCCAGCGTGGAGGAGCGGCGGCGAAACAGCTCTTCCAGGCGATGGGAATCGGCGCCCTCATCCAGTTCCTCGCCGGATCGGGATTCTTCCGCGCTTCGAATGATTTTATCCTGAGAGTCGGCGAGGTCGGTAAGAGCATCGTCCGCCTCGGCGCGAAGCCCGAGTCCCCCGTCATAAGCGCGGGAGGCATCTCGACGATCTCCGCGCCGGCGGTATCGCCCGCCTACATGGGCGTCGGCTACATCATCGGGCCGGAACTCGGCGCTCTCAACTTCGCGGGCGGGCTGCTCGCATGGGGGCTCCTCGTGCCGCTCCTGGTATTCCTCCTCGGACCCAAGATCATCGCCGACTTCGCCGCGTCGAATCAGATCGATCCAACGGCCACGGAGACGTGGATCGCTCTCGCGGCGAGCATCTGGCGATTCATCATCCGGCCGATCGCCGTCGGCGGCATGATCATCAGCGCCTGCTACACGCTCTACCGCATGCGGAAGAGCCTCGCGGCGGGCATCAAGCGGTCGTTCGCGGACGTGAAGAAATCGGCGGGCGCCCAGGCGGCGACGGACCGCAGGGACAAGGACATCAACTTCAAGATCGTGCTTCTCGGCATCACGGTCGTCTTCGCGTTCATGATCGCGATCTACTTCGGCTTCTCGGGAACAATCGGGGGAGCGATCGTAGCGGCCCTCGTGATGCTCGTCATCGGGTTCCTCTTCGCGGCCGTATCGGGGAACCTCGTCGGGATGATCGGCTCGTCCAATAACCCGATCTCGGGGCTGACGCTCTCGACATTGATTATCGCGGCGCTTCTCATCGTCGTGATCGGCGTCAAGGGCGACCCCGGTGTCGCCGCCGTTCTCGGCGTCGCGAGCGTCGTGTGCGTCTCCTCGGCGGTCGCGGGCGAGATGCTCCAGGACCTCAAGGTGGGACACATCCTCGGCGGTACTCCGTGGAAGATGCAGGCCGGCAACTTCATCGGCGTGTGGATCTCGGCCGCCGTCATGTTCTTCCCGCTGTACATTCTCAACGCCTCCAACATCAAAATGGGAGGAATCGGATTCGGCGACAAAGCGCTCTCGGCCCCGCAGGCCGGGCTCATGGCCATGCTCGCCAAGGGTATCGTCGGCAAGGAAATGGCATGGCCGCTCGTCATCGTCGGTCTCGTCATGGGGCTCGCGATGATCCTGATCAAGGTCAGAAGCCCGATGCTCTTCTCGGTCGGCATGTACCTGCCGCTCGAAACGACGTTCGCCATCTTCGTCGGCGGCATCATCCGGGGCATCACCGACTTGCTGGCCAAGAGAAGAAAATTCAACGAAGGGCAGAGGATCCGCGTCGACAACGCCGGCATTCTCGGCGCGGCGGGTCTGATCGCAGGAGAGGCGTTGATGGGGCTGATAATTGCGGCCTTCGTCTTCTTCCAGGACAAATCGTTCTGGCAGCAGACCTTCTATACGCCCGGCGGCATTCTCGCAATTCTCGTCGCCATTATTCTCGCGCTCTACCTGATCGTGCGGCCGCTGCGTAACGCCGGCAAGCCGGACGAGCCTCCTCCTCCGTCAGCGATGATGTAGAGACGTTTCTATCGATTCGAGCTCAACGAGGAAAGAGGGTGAGACAATCACCCTCTTTCCTCGAATGGACGGATTCAGCGATGGGAAAACGCACAAGAGCGGACGTCAACCTCCTCGACCTCGTCCCGCGGAGGATCGCCGAGCACGAGATCGACGAGGCGCGGATCGTCACGGTCCTCATGCCGCGCTTCAGAAACCGCCTCATGAAGCACCTGTTCGAGCCGCGGCACCGGAACCCTTACATTAATATAAAGCTCGACGATATCGGGAGCGAGATCTGGCTCCTCTGCGACGGCACGCGAAACGTCGGGGAGATCGCCGTCTTGATGAAGGAGAAATTCAACGAGCGGATCGAGCCGTGCAACGACCGGCTTGCGCTCTTCTTCCGGCAACTCGAACAAGCCCAATTCATCAGCTACGCGAATCTCGAGGAATGCCTCAAGGCCGTGCGGGCGTAGGCAACGCGGGCGGCACAAGGATGCCGCCTTCGGGCGGCGCGAGGATAGCCCCCGCGGGTGCCGCGAGGATGCCGTAGCCTTCGACTGCGATCGTCCCTCCCCCGCCGTTCTTTTTTTCGAAGGGCGTCACCGGTCCGTCAATCCACACCTTGAATCCGGGAAACGCGCGCAAGACTTCCGCCAGCGGGCCGGCGAGGGCATACTCCACGCCCGAGCGCGATTCGACGAGAACGAGACCGGCGCCGCGGAAAACGAGCGTGCCCGCCACCGGGGCGCGGCCGCCGACCGGGGCAAGCTCGTAGCTCTCGACAAGAAATTCGGGACCGTTCGCCGTCTTTCCCGCGACCCTTCCCGTCACGCGCACCCGGTGCCCCGCGAGGCTTCTCAACTCATATTCGAACCGGGAGCTCGACAGCGCGCAGACGCTTCCTCCCGCGTCCGCGAGGACGACAGTCCAATCGAGTGGGCCTTCGCCCGCAAGCGCCACTTCGCCTTCGAGCGTGACGGAAAGCTCTGGGGCCGGAAGGGGTTTCGGCGGCGGCGCGCAAAGCGTGCAGAAAACGAGCGAGAGAAATGCAACGGAGAGCGCGCACCGCGTGGATGCCGCGCGCATGCCGGCAAGCACGCGCCTACCGGGTACGGATGACGACCGCATTCATTCTCCCCGTCGAAACCTGAGCCCCGATCGTGAAATCGACCGTCGTCCCGGCCGGAATCGTGTACAGGATATATTCGGGCGCCATCGCCTTGATGAATCTCGTCATCGTGCCCGAGAGATACCCCGGAATGGTGAGGAGGGGCGCGAAATGCGGGTCGACAGCATCGGCCTGCAGGTCGAGCGAAGAGTAATTGAACCGGAGATCGTCCGTGATCTCCCTGTCGTCCAGATAGCAGGCAGCTGCCCAATCTGCGAACAGCTCGTTGAAATACGCGACGGTCGCGGCCTCGACGTTCGCCACACCCGCCTTCTTCGATTGAACGAGATCCCTGAAAACGCGTGTTCCAAAGCGGTCTCCGAGATGACGGAGGAAGAGGAACTCCGCGCCTCGTTCTTCGAGCAAGTCCCCGCCGTAGATCAGGGTAACGTTTCCGGGATTCCCGAGAAAGAGGTTCGCGCGCCCGATGTTGCTCGAATCGAATTCATTCAGGTCCTCGGCGATATGCGCGAGCCCCTCGTTGATCCAGAGGTCTTCCATGTACTCCCCAGAAACACCGCCGCCATAAACGAGAACACGGTAATTGAACAGGATCATGTGGAGGAATTCGTGCGCGAGTACGCCCCTGATGACGCCCAACGTCTTTTCCTTCGGGAAGATGTTGCCGAACTCCGGCGGTGAATCGGGATCGGGGACCATCGCGTAAAAGATTTCCATGCCGTTCGTCACGCGGTGGTCGACGAGCCCGGGAAGGAGATCGATCGCGAGAAAGAATCCCGCGATGTATCCATTCGGCCCGGTAGCCTCACCCGCGGGCGTCATCCTGTTTACGACGGGGGTCATGAGTATGGCAACTTTCCCGTCGCCGTTGATGTCCGATTCGCTTCCGAAGGAGCTGCAATCGACGTCGTATATATTCGCGTTGAACGCAAGGCCGAGATCCGCGGCTTCTGCGTCGGAGAGACACGATTGCGGCACCTCCGCGTCCACGTAGAGGAGCGTATGAGCACCGTCATATTTGAGATTCGCCGTGACCGTCGTGTAATTAGCCGGGTTGAGAAGCTCCTCCGCCGACGCATACGGATTCGTGAGCACCTTGAAAGTCGCCTGGGGAGCGGCGCTGACAGCGACGGATGAACGAACCGGAGCGCTTCGGCGGGGCGCCCCCGTCCTCCTCTCGAGGAGATCCTTGATCCCCTCGTTGATGCGCCTCTCGAAATCCCGACGCCTCGATCCCATTTCTCCCGCGGATTGATCCTGACGCTCGCCCCCCTGTTTCGGGGAAGGAGCGCTCTTCGGCGCCGTGACCGCGACCGTCGGCCCGGCATCTGACGGCTCACTCGCGAGCACGGTCGAGCTCTGCGCCGTTATGCTGTACAGATAGGGCATGCTCGCGTCGAGCGCGGGAGGCACCTCGTCGCTGAAAACAACAACCAGGTAATCTTCGTCCGAGGCTCCCGCCGTGAGCGAGAAGTTATACTCGTCTCCGGAGAAAAACGACTTGCCCACGTTGCCGGCGACGAGCTGGACGCCGAACGGCAGGGCGGCCGAGGCGGACGCGGGCGGCTCCACGGCAAAGGAGAATATCTTGCCGAGCCGATTCGCGCGCTCGACGCGGACGCTTCCCGTGAACGCTCCGTCCGGAACGATCCCCCGGAGCTCGGTTCCGGAGCCGCCGAACGGCACGATGACTCGGCGCGCGGGGGGCGCGGAAAATCTGTCGGGAGAGATCACGATCGCGTTCGCCGACGGAATCGATCCGAAACCCGAGCCGCTGACGACGATCGTATCGCCGTATGCCCCCGACCGGGGGGAAATCGACGTGAAGACAGGTTTTTCCATGATTATGGTTTCCGGATCGCCGCTGCAGCCGGCACACACCGCGAGAAGCGCGAGCAGAACGATCCAGGCACGAAGATTCTTGTGATTCATAGTGCAGACGACCTTTGCGATAGGGCCCGCGAAACCAGAACCGATTGCCATTCGTAAAATACCAGATTGTCCCGCTTCTTTCAAATACTTGCGCGCAAGGCATGCAATTTGCTCGTTTTCAAGGAAATGTCCCATCTTAACGCGAGCATAATCGAAACGGCGGCCGACGCCCGCGAGAGCCTCGTACGGCTTTGCGAGGAGAGCGGCTGGCAGACGAAGGGATTCGCGTCGGTCGGCGATTTTGCCGCGGCGCGGCACAAGACAGAATATCAGATGCTCCTCATCTCGCTGAACGAAGGGGCGCCCGCGGGGGACATCGAAACGACGCTGGCGGGCCTTCGCGCCTGGCGCGAAAGCCACCCGCAGACGCAGATCGTTCTTCTCGCGCCGGAAGAGTTTCATGCGGCCGACCGCATCGCGCTGATCGTCGGGGCGCGCCACATTCTCCACAAGCCATACCGCGACGAGGACGCCGCGCAGATCCTTGCGGCCGTCGCGCAGGGCATCGGCAAGCGCACGCGCAGGAGCGTGCTCGAGAAGCGCGCGGCCGTGCGCGAAGGATTTGCGGAGATCGTCGGCGTGAGCGAGCGGATGAGCGAGGTGATCGACCTCGCGCGCAAGGTCGCCGCGAGCGATACGACATCCATCATGGTCACGGGAGAATGCGGAACGGGAAAGGGCGCTCTCGCCAAGGCGATGCACCTCGCGAGCCCGCGCCGCGAAGGGCCGTTCATCGATGTCAACTGCGCCGCGATCCCGCGCAACCTGCTCGAGAGCGAGTTCTTCGGCCACGAGCCGGGCGCGTTCACCGACGCGAAGGAAGAGAAGATCGGGCTCTTCGAATGCGCGAA
>JBAZPL010000122.1:0-7657 GCA_041648155.1 Candidatus Krumholzibacteriia bacterium | reverse complement strand
GATTCTGCGCTCTGGCCGTAGCGAGTCGACGGCGCGGCCTCGCCCAGCCCCTCGATGCCGTTCTCTTCGAGGCGCACGATCACCGATTTCCTGAACTCATCCGCGCTCCGCGCGATGCGGAAGGTGTGTCGAAGCTCGAGGCGCGCCCTGGCGAGCGATATTCTCACGGATCCTCCCGTGGGGGGAGCGCGGCGATTCCTTGCCCGCGTGCCCCGCGTTTTCGACTTTCAAAATTCTACATGTCCGGTATAATAGGCCGGAACCGCGTTTAGGACAAGATCCCAGTTCTCGCGATGCGACATCGAGACCACGGGAGGGTATTGCATGGCACCGAAGGCGCCGTCACGGCGGAGACTCACGAAGAAGAAGCCGCCGATGAATGTTGCCGATATCGTCATGAAGGCTTTCGACTACACGACGGACGGCATCATCGTCGGAAGGCTGGACAACGGGATTGTGCTGTATCACAACAAGGCCTGGCTCAGGATACACGCGCTGGACGAGAATATCGATATGCGGGGGAAAGTGTTCCGGGATTACGAGCGCCCGGAGCTTCTGCCCATCCTCGACAAGGTGACCTCAGAACTCAGGAAGCACGGCACCTATGCATATCAATTTGGAACGATCCGCCGGGACGGCGTCTATCACGACGTCCATATCGCGGCCAACGTCATACGGGAATGCGATCCCCCCGTCGTCATCGTGATCCTGAGAGAGGTCACCGATTTCGTGCAGATGCAAGGCGAGATCGCGCGCCGCAACGTCGAGCTCCAGCTCCTCAACGAGATGCACAAGGTCATGACAAGGACGCGGAGCCGGGCGGCGATCATCAGGAGGATCATGAAGCTTCTCGGCGAGTTCGTCGGAGCGAAGACATGCGGGTTCTATCTCGTCGACAAGGCGAAGAGGGACTTCGTGCTCGTCGATTCACTCGGCCTCCCTCCGCGCGTGAAGGAGCGCGTGAGGCGCATTCCGCTCGTGGGCACGGATAAGGCGTTCGATCGGATCGCGGCGTCGCGTCGGACGTTCGTCATCGAAGAGGATATGCCCGGTCACGACGGGGGGAACCCCGACATACGAAAGACCATGGGAATCAAGCGGACGATTGCAACCGTATTCAGGACGGGCACACAAAGGGACTATATGGCGATCTTCGGTCTGCCGGAGGCGAAGTCCGTGGATCCCGACCTCCGCAGCTTCTTCGATACCGCGGCGAAGCAGTTCGGAGTGGCGCTGGAGAGAGTCGAGCTCCTCGATGCTCTCGAAAAACGGGAGAAAGAGCTCAACGAGCTGACGGCCCGTCTCATAGACTCCGGCGAGGAGGAGAGACGCAAGTGCTCCATCATGCTCCACGACGAGGTCGGTCAGGCACTCACCAGCCTCAAACTGGAACTTGAGATGCTCGAGAAGGGCCTCGGTCCTCTCGATTCCTGCACGAAGAAATCTCTCGAGGGGATACGGAAGCAGGTCAAGTTCGTGGCGGAGAGCACGCGAACGATCGCGAAATCGTTTCATCCGGCCATGCTCGACGAGCTCGGTTTCGTTCCGACGCTCAACTGGTACATCGACAACTTCATCCGCGGCGAAGAGCTCGGCGTCGAATTCGAGGAAGCGGGCTTCGACGAGGAACTGTCCGCTCCCGTGTCGCTCGCGCTCTACCGGGTGGCGCAGGAAGCCCTCACGAACGTCGTGCGGCACGCCCGCGCATCCAGCGTGTCGATTTCCCTGACAAAGGGCTACCCGTGTGTTATAATGGAAATCGAAGACAACGGCCGGGGGATTTCGACACAAAAGACGAAAAAGAAAACACAGGGGCTCGGGCTCGTGAGCATGCGGGAGAGGATCGAGCATATGGGAGGAACCTTCCATATGACATCCTCGCCGGGAAAAGGCACGAAGGTGCGGGTGAAGATTCCGATAGGGGCGGACAATGGCTGACAGAATCAGGATAGTCATCGTAGAAGATCATACGATCGTCCGCGAAGGATTGCGGCCCCTTCTCGAGGGGCGAGGCATCGAGATTGTCGGGGAGGCCGGGGACGGGCTCGAAGCGGTGAAGCTCGCGAAGGAGCTCGTTCCCCAGGTCGTCATCATGGACGTGGCGCTTCCGCGTCTCGGCGGCATCGAGGCGACACGCAGAATAGTGAAGGCTAGTCCCGACATGAAGGTCATCATGCTCACGATCCACGACGAGCCGCAGTACGTATTCAAGTCGCTCGAGGCCGGCGCCAAGGGATATCTCGTGAAAGAGGCGCCGCTTGAAGAGCTCATGACCGCGATAAAAGCGGTTATGAGGGGAGAGACATATCTGAGCTCGAATTTTCCTCCGGGTCTGATTGATTCGTACGTCAAAATGGCGAAGCGCGGCAAGAAGGCGGATGAGTTCAGCCAACTGACGAGGCGCGAGCGGGAGATTCTCCAGCATATCGCGGAAGGGCAAACGAGCCCGCAGATCGCGAAGCTGCTCTTTATCAGCAAGAAGACGGTCGAGAACCACCGCGCAAATATCATGGAGAAGCTCGACATCCACGATACGGTCGGCCTTGTAAGGTATGCGATCAAAATTAAGCTTGTCGAAACATGATCGGGAACGTATCTTGTCCCGAAGTCGTATAAAGGGTGGACGGGTGAAAATGAGGATTTATACTCATTGATATATTTCGCGGGAATCGGTATAGTTGAGTTGTGGACTTGATAGAGACTAAGGGCATCTCTGAGGCAAGAAAAGAAGAATTCTAAAATAAGAACTTATATCAGGAGGTAGAGACTAGCGGTTAGTCCATACCAACAAGAAGTCTGATGAAGGGTTTGCCGCCTGACCAAAATGCGGAGCCAATCCCATCCTACCAAAAAACCCCATCTCTTCCCCTAGGAGATGAGCCGCTTAACTGGGAGAGGTTCCCACCTGGAAACAGGATAGAACCTTCAACGCTCCGGTGAGAGTCCCTTAGGATCGCTTTCCACACCAAATGGAGCTGGGGTTCACGTCAGGCGGCAATTTTTTTCCCCCAGGACCCGGACGTGGCAGCGCCTCGTGCGGGGGCCGTCGAATTCACAAAAAAAGATCGCCTGCCATGTGCCGAGAAGGAGTTCCCCGCCGCTCACCGGCACGAACGCCGAAACACCCACGAGTGAAGATTTAACGTGCGCGTCCGAGTTCCCTTCCGCGTGCCGGTATCCCTCACCCTCCGGAATCAGTCTCGAGAGCATTTCCCCGATATCCCGGGCGACGTTCGGGTCCGCCTTTTCGTTGATAGTGACCGCCGAGGTCGTATGGGGGACGTAGATGTGACAGATCCCTTCCTGCACCCCGCTCTGCTCGAGGACCTTTCGGACGCGCTCCGTTATATCGACGAGCTCGTTCCGCGAGCGTGTGCGGACGGGTATTTCGTGAACCACGAAAGCCTCCTTCGCATATGAGCACTTGACCGTTTCCGGACAGGCCACTATAATAGACGATTCTTGCGCAAGAATCAACTTCAAGGAGGTCGATGCAATGTCTCTGAGCGGGCTTGAACCGAAGAACCTGTGGAAACATTTCGACAAGATCAGGAGCATTCCTCATTGCTCGGGGCAGGAGGCGAAGCTCGCCGAGTACCTCATCGCCTACGCGAAGGGAAAGGGTCTCGAATCCGAGCAGGATAAAACCGGCAACGTCGTGATCCGCGTTCCCGCCTCGTCCGGCCACGAGGGCGCGCCGACCGTCGTGCTTCAGGGGCACATTGACATGGTGGGGGAGAAGAACTCGGACGTCATGCATGATTTTTCGAAGGATCCGATACAGCTCGAGTTCCAGGGGGAATGGCTCAAGGCGAAGGGTACGACGCTCGGCTCGGACAACGGCATCGGGCTCGCCGCGGCCCTTTCGATCATCGATTCCAAGGAGGTCGTCCACGGGCCGCTCGAGCTCCTCTTCACGGTGGACGAGGAGGTCGGGCTCACGGGCGCCGGAAAGCTCAAGCAGGGCTTCGTGAAGGGAAACATGATGATGAACCTCGACAGCGAGGAGCTCGGCGCCGTTTATATCGGCTGCTCGGGGGGCGGCGACACGACCCTCAAGTATCCGGTCGATTTTCTTGACGCTCCCGCCGGAACGAAGGGGTTCGTTCTCAGGGTGACGGGGCTCCGGGGTGGCCATTCGGGTATCGACATTCACGAGCAGCGGGGCAACGCGATCAAGATCCTCGCGCGCTGTCTCTGGAAGGCGTCCCGCACGCAGCCCATGCACCTCGCGGGTCTCAAGGGAGGCAACAAGCGCAACGCTATTCCGCGCGAGGCGGAGGCGGAGCTTATGGTGCTGGAAACCGCGGTCGACGAACTGTCGGCGGTCGTCGGCGACGAGGCGGCCAAGATCGCCGACGAGCTCGGACGCCGCGAGGTCAACCTCGGTGTCAGGCTCGAGCCGTCCGAACGCTCGTTCGTCCGCGTCATGGCGGGACAATCCCAGAAGTCGCTTCTGAACCTTCTCCTTGCGCTGCCGCACGGCGTCGCGACGATGAGCTACGATATCCCGGGGCTCGTCGAGACTTCGAACAACCTCGCGACGATATCGACCGGCGGAAACGAGGTCGTGATAGGGCTCTCGACGAGGAGCTCCGTGGCGAGCTCGCTCAAGGCGCTCCGCGACCGGATTCGTTCGACGGCGGAGCTCGCCGGCGCCTCGGTCGAGGAGAACGATCCGTATCCCGGCTGGAAGCCCGATCTCGACTCGAAGCTTCTGGCCGTCGTGAAGGCGGTGCATATCAGGGAGTTCGGCGTGGAGCCGAAGATGAAGGCGATCCACGCCGGTCTCGAGTGCGGCATCATCGGCGAGAAATTCCCCGGTATGGACATGATCTCGATCGGTCCCTGGATCGAGCATCCGCACTCGCCCGACGAGCGCGTCAATATGCCGTCGGTCGAGAAGTTCTGGACGCTTCTCAAGGCGGTCCTCGCCGAGCTCGCGGCGAAACGCGCGACGTAGATACGCGGGTCCTGTCGGCGATTGCACCCCGCGCGTGCTCGCTCGATACGCGGGTCCTGCCGCTGATTGCACCCCACCCGTGCTCGCGAGCAAGGCTCGCTGCGCAGCGGGCGGGGGCCCCATCAGCGTCACCCGCTAATCGGGGCTTGAACGGCGCATGAAAAAGAGGCCGGGCTCGTAAGAGCCCGGCCTCTTCATTTACCCCTCGAATCTGGAGCTTATTCCTCCGCCATGAACGGGTAGCGGTAGTTCTCCGGCGGGCAGTACGTTTCCTTGATCGTCCGCGGGCTCGTCCAGCGGATCATGTTGAGAAGGCTCCCCGCCTTGTCGTTCGTGCCTGAGGCGCGGCTCCCCCCGAAGGGCTGCTGGTTGACGACGGCGCCCGTCGGCTTGTCGTTGATGTAGAAGTTGCCCGCCGTGTCGCTGAGCGCCTCGGTCATCATGACGATCGCCTGCCGGTCCTGCGCGAAGATAGCGCCCGTAAGCGCGTACGGCGACGTCGTGCCGACGAGGCCGAGCGTCTTCTCGAGCCGGCTGTCGTTGTAGACGTAGATCGTGAGCACGGGGCCGAAGATCTCGTCGCGCATCGTCTTGAAGTCCGGTCTCTTTGCCACTATCACGGTCGGCTCGATGAAGTAGCCCTTGCGGTCGCTGCAGCCACCGCCCGCGATGATCTTCGCGCCGCTCGAGCGTTTCGCGTACGCGATGTATCCCTTGATGCTCTCGAAGGCCGCCTTGTCGATGACGGCGGTCATGAAGTTGCGGAAATCAGCCGGATCGCCCATCTTGATCGTCGAGATCTCGTGGAGGAGCATCTTCTTGACGCGCGGCCAGAGGCTCTTCGGGACGTAGGCGCGCGAGGCCGCCGAGCATTTCTGTCCCTGGTACTCGAAGGCTCCCCGCACCATCGCGATGACGAGGGGCTTCACGTCCGCCGTGGGATGCGCGAATATGAAATCCTTCCCGCCCGTCTCGCCGACGATCCTCGGATACTGGTTGTAGCTCTTGATGTTGGTGCCGATCACTTCCCACATCTTCTGGAACGTCGAGGTGCTCCCGGTGAAGTGAACACCCGCGAGATCCGGGTGCGTGAGCACGAAGTCGCCGACGACCGAGCCCGGTCCCGGGATCATGTTGATGACGCCGTCCGGGAGTCCGGCCTTCTTGAGGATCTCCATGATGAAATGCGCCGAGTAGACCGCGCTCGAGGCGGGCTTCCACACGCAGGTGTTGCCCATGATGGCCGGAGCGGTCGGCAGGTTCCCCGCGATCGCGGTGAAGTTGAACGGGGTCACGGCGAAGACGAAGCCGTCGAGCGGCCGCGCCTCGCTCATGTTCCACATGCCGGGGGCCGATTCGGGCTGCTGGCCGAGGATCGTCTTCATGAAGTACACGTTGAAGCGGAAGAAATCGATGAGCTCGCAGGCGGAGTCGATCTCGGCCTGGAACGCGGTCTTCGACTGGCCGAGCATCGTCGCGGCGTTGAGCGTCGCGCGGTACTCGCCGGCGAGAAGGTCCGCCGCCTTCAGGAACACGGCCGCGCGGGCTTCCCACGGCAGCGCCGCCCAGTCCTTCTTCGCCGCCAGTGCGGCCTTGATCGCGGCCTCGACCTCGCGCTTGCCCGCCTTGTGATACACGCCGAGCACGTGCTTGTGATCGTGGGGCATGACGCAGAGGCCCGTTTTTCCCGTGCGGACGTTCCTGCCGCCGATGACGCACGGGATTTCGATTTCCTTGCGGCTGAGCTCTTTCAGCTTCGCCTTGAGCTCCGCCTTCTCCTTCGAGCCGGGGCCGTACGCGTAGATCGGCTCGTTTTTCGGCATCTCGATCTTGGGGATGCTTGTGATCACCGGATACCTCCGTTTGTTCAGGTTGCTTCTTTGCCAAAAGAGGGCCTCTGCGCTGCAGGGCGACCTCTCGATGAAAAGCGGGCAGAAATACGGACTGCAATATAACACAACGGCATTTCGCGGTCAACAGGGCCGGGGGAATACGGGTGGGACCCGGCTCCGGACACGTTCAACGCATGTGGGCTCTACCGATCGAAAAGGTTTTTGATCTTGCCCCAAGGAGTTCTTTCCGTGCCCACCTCGCAGGCAATCGGAAAATGGCCCATATGCTCGCCGTCGCACGTTTCTGGAACGTTGGCGCCGAGGCAGGGGGAGCCGAGATGCAGGTAGTAGTCGCTGCAGAAGAGCGGGTCCACGGAAATATTTCCTTCGACGCCGGTGCGGTCGGAGACATAATCGAGGTAGTTGCCTCCGGCATTGTTCCAGACATCATTGCATGAGATCGAAAGCACGGCGGAAGAGTCGGCTCTTATTCCCCAATGTCCGTTCACAATGATGTTATGCGCGATGGCAATGGAGGACGGACCCGCTCTCCAATAACCGATTCTTATCTGTTCGTAGTTGTTCGCCATGGTGTTGTGACGCACTTCGATGGAAGGGGCGTACCAGGTCACTATGCCCATGTTGCTTCCAAAAATTATATTATTCTCGATATGGAGGACAGTGTTGCTGCAAAGCGCTCCAATCGCTTTCTGATTGCTCTGAAATATATTATCGCGGATCGTTCCCGAGGCACAGGCGGAAATGCCGTAACCGCCGCTGACATCAAAACCAATCTCGCCGTGATCGCGGATGGTGAACCCCGCAATTGTGAAATCACCAGCCAATGTGTAGTAGATATGGA
>JBAZPL010000121.1:0-7716 GCA_041648155.1 Candidatus Krumholzibacteriia bacterium | reverse complement strand
CCACGTGGACTCAGCAAACCAGCGGCACGGCCAGGGGGCTCAATGGTGTTCGGTTCGCGGATGCAAACACGGGCGTTGCCGTCGGAATCGACGGCACGATCCTTCGAACGACCGATGGCGGGGTCACGTGGGTACGGCAGGATAGCGGAACCACAGCCGATCTCTACGCCGTGCATCTGATGAATACGAACACTGTCGTCGTTGCGGGAGAGGGCGGCGCAATCCTCAAGACGACGACGGGCGGGGAATAGCGCGCGGCCGGGCCGGGGCGATCGCGCGGCCACGGCAATCAGAGTTTGTACCCGATTTTTCTCAGGAGATCGTGCCGCCAGACGCGGTCTTTTTCCTTTTCGACACCCTTCGGCTTTTCGCCGTCGATGACCCCGAGGATCCCGCGCCCCTTCTCCGATTCGGCCACGATCACCTCGACCTCGTTCGCCGTCGCGCAGAAGATGCCGCACACTTCGGGGACGTTCTTCACGGCGTTGAGCAGATTGATCGGAAACGCATCCCGCATAAACATGATGAACGTGTGTCCCGCGGCGATCGCCTCGGCGTTCGCTTTCGCGAGCTCGATCATCTCGGGATCGTTTCCCGACAAGCGGATAAGGCATGAGCCGGAGGCCTCGCAGAACGCGAGCCCGAACTTGATCCCCGGCACCGACGACACGGCAGTTTCGTGCAGATCCTCGACCGTCTTGATGAAATGGGACTGCCCGAGGATGAAGTTAACATCCGCCGGCTTCGTTATGGGCACGCTCTTGATTTCCATACGGTCCTCCTCGATTGAAATGACGCCGCGCGCGGCCACGCGGCCGCGCGATCAGAATATCTTCCAGTACGGCTTGAGATTTGCCTTGAGATAGTCGAGCATCGCGCGCGTCACGCGCTCGATACGGGCGCGGTTCTCGGGCACGACGAATTTCATGTTCTCGGCGATCGAAAGCTCGAACGCCTCGCCGAGGAACCCGCGGATGATGGCGAGCCACCCTTCCGTGACGTACGCCCCGTAACCGCTCAGGAACAGATCGACGAGGGGGATATTCGAGGATTTCGCCTTTTCCGCGATGCGGCTGATGAGCCTCGTCAGCTCGTCGAGCGTGAGGCCGAGGTTCGTGAGGGTGTCGGTGTAGAGCGGGTCGCTCCCGCCGTTGCGGATGATGATCTCCGGCTTGAATTCGTCGATAAGGGGGAACACGACCTGATCGAGCGCGAGATCGTACATCCCGCCCCCCGACATCGCCGGCATCGGAATGTTCACCGTGAAACCGGTGCCGGGGCCGCTCCCGATCTCGTCGGCGAATCCCCTTCCCGGATAGAGCGTTCGCGGGTCCTGGTGAATCGAGATGAAGAGGACGCGCGGCTCCTCGATGAAGATATCCATGGTGCCGTTCCCTTGGTGGGCGTCGGTATCGAGGATGAGGATGCGCTCCTTCCCGTCGCGCAGCAGCGCAGCGGCCGCGACCGCGACGTCGTTGAATATGCAGAATCCCTCGCCGTAAGCCGGCCCCGCGTGGTGGAGCCCGCCGAAGCCCGCGGCGAGCCCCGTGCGCGCAGCCTCTCTCGCCGCCGCGACGGAAGAGCCGACGATGAGCCGCGCCGCGTCGATCGAACCGGGCAGGAGCTGCGTATCGATCGAGAGATATCCGCGCCTCTTTTCGAGGGAGGTCACGCGGTCGATGTAGGAGCGTTCGTGGACGAGCTGAAGGAGATCGTTTCCCGCACTCTCGGCCTGCCTGATATCGAGGCGGGCATAGCAAGCCGGGAAGCGTTCCTGGAGCTCCTTCATGAAGCGTCCGAAGCGGCTTCCCTGGAACGGATGGCTCGGGCCGAAATCGTATGAAGCGAAACTCGGATCGTAGAAAAATGGAATTCCCATCGCGCGTCGTTCTCTCCGGGGCGCCCGTCCGGCGCTTTCCCCGAGTGAGGCGCGCGGTCGCGCGGGGGCGAGGCGGCGGACGTTACGGCGTCGTAATTTTGTACCTCTTTATCTTATTATGGAGATGCTGCCGCGTAACAGCAAGCAGTTCCGCGGCCCGGGTCACCCTCCCGCCCGTTTTTTCGAGGGCCTCGACGATGAACCGCCGCTCGACGGCCTGCAGCATCTCCTTGAGGGATTTGCCCTCGGTGAGCCTGTCGAGAATCCCCGATTCGGGATGGATGTGCGGGAAATGCTCGGGGGCGAGCAAGCGCGAGGTGCCCGACAGGGCGAGCGCTCGCTCGATCGAGTTCTCGAGCTCGCGGACGTTCCCGGGCCAGGGGTTCGTGAGAAGGAATTTCATCGCTTCCGATGAGATCTCGACGCCGGTCTTGTTCATCTTCGATCCGAACTTCCGCAGGAAATGTTCGACGAGCGGGATGATATCCTCCTGTCTCTCGCGGAGCGGCGGAATTGTGATGGGCACGACGTTGAGGCGGTAGTAGAGATCCCCCCGGAAGAGCCCTTTCTTGACGTCGTCGTTCAGGTCCCGGTTCGTCGCCGCGATGACGCGCACGTCCACCTTGCGATCGGTGTTCTCGCCGACGCGGCGAACCTCCCCTTCCTGGAGGACGCGGAGCAGCTTGACCTGGAGCTCAAGCGGCATCTCGCCGATCTCGTCGAGGAAGATGGTGCCGCCGCTCGCGGCCTCGAAGAGGCCTGCCTTGTCGCTCACCGCGCCGCTGAACGAGCCTCTCTTGTGGCCGAAGAGCTCGCTCTCGAGGAGCTCCTTCGGCATCGCGCCGCAGTTGATCGTGACGAGGGGCTTGCCCTTGCGCGATCCGTTGAGGTGGATCGCGCGGGCGATGAGCTCCTTGCCCGTTCCCGTTTCTCCCTGGATGAGCACGGTCGTGGTGTAGGAGGCGACCTTCTGGATCGTGAGGAAGATCTCCTGCATCGATTTGCTCCGGCCGATGAAGCCCGAGAGCTCGTATTTGCCCGTAAGCTCCTGGCGGAGCTTCAGGTTCTCCCGCTCGAGCGCCTCCTTGGAGTGGACAGCCTTGCCGTGGAGCTTCGCATTCTCCACCGCGATCGTCGCTTGCGCGGCGAACGCCGAGATGATCGACATGTCGTCCTTCGCGAGCGCGGGGGAGAGGCGGTCGCTGTCGGCGTAAATGACGCCGATGACCGACTGCTCGAGGAGGAGCGGTACGCAGACGGCGCGCTTGAGCTGGAGATCGATGACGCTCTTCTGATCCTTGAAGCGATTGTCGTCAAGGAGATCCGATATGAAGAGGGGCTCACCGCGATCGGCGGCGTCGTTCACGATGCTGTCGCTTATCGCGAATTCCTCTATCTCGAGCGGGCGCTTGTCGCGGTCGCGCGCGACTCGGAACTCGAGAACGCCGTGATCGTCGGCGAGCATCAGAAATCCCCGGTTCGCGTCGGCGAGCTGGATCGTCGAATCGATGATCTTCTCGAGCACCTCGTCGAGGTCGAGAGTCGAGTTGAGCGCCTTCGTGATGTCGGTGAGCATCTCAAGCTTCCCGATTCTGTGGGTCATCTTCTCGAGCTCTCTCGCCGCGTTTTCCCCCGCGCGCACCGGCGCGGAGGCCTCGAGTTCCCAGATGTCGCTCCGGGCCTGTGCGAAGAACTCGTCCGACTTCGCCGCTTTAAGCGGGCTGTTCGGCTTATGCTCGGTCTTTTTGTTGTGCATGGAGGGGCACCTCTGTTTCTTCAGTGTACTCCCGGGACAGTATGAACGTTCACGTGAACACATTTTTCCCCGAATGCGTCGACCGGCGGGCGGGGGTGATCGCTGCGCATCCACTTGCTCTGAAAGCGGTTGCGGAGAAAGCGTGACCAGCCTGGCGAGAAAGGCACGCCTCTTGTTATCTCAGGGATAGGAGGCGATGTACGAATGACTGAAATCTTTGTTCGGGATCCGGACGATCCGTTCGTGGAGGAAATGGGATGGCGGTAAAATGGAACAGAGACTACCACTTCCTGCGCGGTGGAACCATGGCGAGCCACGGGCCTGACACACCCCGCCGCTCTCCGGGCGAAGCCCATCCCCCGGGTGATTCCCCGTGCAGAATCGTCGAAGCGATTTACCCGGTCTCTCTCTCTGTTCATCTCAGCGCGCGGCCTTTCGGGTCGGGACTGTGTTCAGACCTTCGGCCACTTTGCGGGATGACCGCCGAAATCACTGAGAATCTAACTCTCTCCCGGGCACACGCTCGCGGTGATAGTCCCTGGTCCCTGGAGAGGCGCTCTCTCGCCGCTCCGTGGGGTCCGGCTATTTGGCTGTTGCGTATGCGACTGGCTGCAATACGATCTGGGACGCATCGCATGGGGTATGCCATTCGGGGGGTATTTCGGTGCCATTGTCTAATGCATTGGTAAATAACGAAATACGGAGGCGTTTCCCGTCGGGTCGAGGCCCCGGGGGCCGGACGGGTTTTGAAAGGCGTCAAAATATGTTTACAGTTTGTCGGCATCGTTTTCCTAATAGGCTTCCCTATAAGAAATTATACATGTGTAAAGCAATTTTGACAATAGGAAAAACTCGGTTACGTTTTTTCGGCCTTGACGGGCTTTGGGGAATTCTGATAGAATTAACCTAGTCAGAGTTCGACAGGCGGCTCCTTACTAGGGTTGAACGATAAAACTTAATTTTCGCGTGCAATGCTCGGCTTTTTCCAGGATCGAGTCATTATGAGGCATTATAGTCGAAAAATTGCGATTCTCATGTTGTCGGCCTCCATCGCCGGGGCAGCTCCGGCATTCTTCGCGACGCGCGTCGAGGCTCGCGAGCCTCGGGCCGGCATCGCTCAGCCCGAAGATTGGAACTTGGGTGGGGAGCCCGGCGAGGATCCGCATCTCAGGACGATTCCGACGATCTATATTACTCAAGAATCGGAGCTCCTCGAAGCCGATGGCGGCGAGGGCCCCGTTCCATTGGATGAGTATTCCATAAACCTGGAGGGCTCACGGGAGGGAAGCGGGCGCGGTCTGGGTTCTCGGGTGAATCTTGCATGGAGGATGTTCCTCCGCACCTGGCTATGGCAATTGCATCGGTAATTCACTGGGAATCGGATTAATGAAAGACGAAGAGCTGATTCGCACATACGTGGTCGAGATCGAAGACCTGCAGAAGCGCGGAGAGTACGCGAGAAGCTATGAGCGCACGAAGCAGGTCCTCTCTCTATGCGAGCGAAGCGAGATCGATCTCGAGACCCGCTGCGAGATTCTGATTCTCGCGGCGAGGAGCGCCTATTACGTCACGAGCTTCGATGAGGCGCTCCGGCTGTGTTCGGCCGCGGAGGATCTTTTGGCGGCGAACGATGTTCCTGCGCGCGCCGTGCATCTCTTCGCGTCCGCCCTCGTGAGAGCGAATGTGTCCCGCCGCCGGGGAAACCTGAAGGAAGCTCTCGCGATATTGGAGCCGAACCGGCAGTCCGCCGCCGGAGAATTCCCTCCGGCTCTCGTATCCGAGCGGCTGCTCATCGAAGGCGCGTGCCGGTTCTATCTCAACGAAATCCAATCCGCCGAGGAGAGCCTCGAGGCCGCCCTCGGGCTTGCGATCCACTATGCGGACACGAGGGTGAAATCCCGCGTGCTCATCATGCTCGGTCTCGTCGCCCAGAACAAGGGATTGCACGAGGCCGCGCTCGAGTATTTCGACCGCGCGAAGGATCTCTGCCACGCGGATGCGGATCATTACGGCGAGGCCGCGGCCGCGCTCGACGCGGGCATTCTCCTCTATCGACGGGGAAGATTCTCGAGCGCCGAAACACGGATCGAGCGCGCGCGAGAGATCTTCGCGAGCATCGGCTGGAGCGTCGGCGTCTCGCGGTCTCTGCTCGCGCTCGGCAGCGTAGCGACGTACCGGGGGGAGTTCGCGCGCGCGGTGCGGTGCTTCCGGGATGCAAGCCGCATCGCCGAACAGGGAGGATTCGCCCGCGAGCGGGCGCTTGCCCGCGAATATCTCGGCGACGTGCATCTCGATCGCGGGAGGCTCCAGACCGCGGAGAAACGATACCAGGAGTGTCTCCGCATCGCGGAGAATATCGCGCCCGAAGGGGATATCGTGCTCGAGATCGAAAGAAGGCTCGGCGAGCTCTATTGTGCGAAGAACGATCCCGCCGCCGCAATGTCCCACCTGCGCAGAGGGCTGAGACTGTCGCAGCGGCTCCAGAACGAGCTCGAAAAGGGAGCCATATTGAGATGCATGGGAAGAGCGGCCTTTTCGCTCGGGGCGCCGACGCGCGGCGTCGCGCTCTTCAAGAAGGCTGCCGGCACTTTGCAGCGGGCCGGCTGCGATTTCGAGCTTGGAAAAACGCACGTGGCATTCGCCGAAATGCTCCTGAAGAGCGCGGCATCCCCGCGGGAGGACGCGTGCCGTGGGTCGATCGGCACCGACGACTTGCTCGATGAGGCGTGGTCGAGCGCGGTGGAGGCGGGACATATCTTTGGGGCGCTCGAGAGCGATGCATGGAAAGCAGCCGCGGGGCGCTGCATCGATCGTGTCATCGCGCGGCGCGGAAAGCGGTTCCAGGCGGATCCCGTGCTCAAGGGCGGAAAAAAGATCGTCAAGATCGAATATTCTCCCGAATTCGCGCGACACGAGGGATTCGTCGGCGTCTCGGAGGCGATGCTCAGGCTGCATGAACAGGTGCGATTCGCTTCCGGATTCGACCGGCCGGTTCTCGTGACGGGCGAAACGGGGACGGGCAAGGAGCTCGTAGCGCGGATGATCCACGCGCTGAGCGCAAGAAGCCGGCGCCCGTTCGTCGCTCTGAACTGCGCTGCCGTGCCCGATCATCTGTTCGAAAGCGAATTCTTCGGACACCGGCGCGGGTGTTTCACGGGAGCTCTCACCGACAGGATCGGATTGTTCGAGGAGGCGAACGGCGGCACCCTGTTCCTCGACGAGGTCGGCGAGCTTACGACGCTGCAGCAGGTGAAGCTCCTCAGGGTGCTGCAGGAAGGGAAGATTCGCCGGATCGGCGAGAATTGTGAACGGGCGGTGAACGTGCGAATCGTCTCGGCGACGAACCAGAACCTCGAAGAGAAGCTCGGCAAGGCCGCTCTGCGCGAGGATTTCTATTACCGGATTAACGCGGAGCACCTCCTGGTGCCGTCGCTCCGCGAGCGCCGCGAAGACATCGTTCCGCTCGTCGCTTTCTGTCTCTGCGCGAACGCCGGGGATGCGCGGCGGGTCGCGAGAATCGAAGAGGCCGCTCTGAAATGCCTACAGCGGTATTCGTGGCCCGGCAACGTCCGGGAGCTTTTTGCGGTTCTCGATCGCGCGAAATATATATCGAACGGCGGCGCCGTCACGCTCGAGATGCTGCCGGAACGCATCAAGGCGCGCGGCGGTACATCCGATGTCGTCGTGGCGCGGCCGGGTGCTGCCGAGCCGGGCGACCCATCGCAGAGGCTCAGAAAGGCTCTCGATCTGTGCGGCGGCAACAAGGCCGCGGCGGCCCGATGGCTCGGCATCTCTCGCGGCACGATCTACAAGGAGCTTCGGCGCTCGGGGCTCTTCAACGTCGTCAATAATCGAAACCGCTTCAGACTGTAACCACCGTACACACCTTGAACACATCGAGCAGCCGCTCTCATGGCGTTGCATCGGCGCACGATAGCGGCGCGGCGCCGCCCGAGGCGTG
Organism: Candidatus Krumholzibacteriia bacterium; assembly: GCA_041648155.1. Taxonomy (GTDB): domain Bacteria; phylum Krumholzibacteriota; class Krumholzibacteriia; order Krumholzibacteriales; family Krumholzibacteriaceae; genus SSS58A. The sequence goes on along the minus strand of JBAZPL010000121.1, from coordinate 120 downwards.
AACACCGTGAACGATTGCGCGAATATGCTCTCTGCTTTCGGAGAATGCGCCTTTCCCTGCGATGAACGCGATGAAGATAACTGCTTATAATTAGATGTATTGGCGGGGCGAGAATTTTTC
>JBAZPL010000120.1:0-7727 GCA_041648155.1 Candidatus Krumholzibacteriia bacterium | reverse complement strand
GACGGAGACCGCGGCCACAACATACGTCGAGGAAGAGAGCACGATCATGTTCTCGCATAGACCGGTTCCGCCGGAGGAAGGCGCGCCGTTTCGAAACGTCGCGCGCCTCGCCGCGATGAAGCAGTCCCGGATGAATCTGAGCCTGGCGAATATTTCCGCTCTTCTCGAGCGGATGGGCGATCCGCAGCGGCGGTACCCGGCGGTCCTCGTCGCCGGCACGAACGGGAAGGGCTCCGTGACGACGTACGTCTCTTCCGTTCTGCGCGCGGCGGGGCTCCGGGTGGGCACGTACTATTCGCCGCACATCTTTCGCCTGCATGAACGCATCCGCCTCGACGAGGAAGAGATAGCATCGCACGAGCTCGATGCGCTCATCGGAAGCGTGCGCGCGCAGGCGCGAGGCATTCCCCTGACCTATTTCGAATGCCTTACCGCGGCGGCGGCGCTCTATTTTCTTGAGAAACGCGTCGACGCGGCCGTATTCGAGGTGGGGCTTGGAGGACGTCTGGACGCGACGAATCTCGTGAACGCGGTCGTTACCGTGATAACGGGGATATCGCACGACCACCGGGAGCACCTCGGACGGACGAAGCGGAAGATCCTCGCCGAGAAGCTCGGCGTCGCGCGCGCGGGCGCCCCGCTCGTGGCGAATCTCGCGCCCCGCTCGCTCGTCGCGCAGGCGGCGGCGCATTGCGCGGCGGTCGGAGCCCCGTTCCATTCGATCCGGGACGAGGTGGAGATCTCGCTCGTGGAGCTCGCGGCCTCCCGTATGATCGTGCGGGCGCGCACGCCGCGGCGCGATTACGGAGAGCTCGCGACGCGGATGATCGGACGGGTCCAGGTGCGCAACGTCGCCACCGCTTTGCGCACGGTCGAGATGCTCGAGGAATCGGGAGTTCTCCGGAACGCCGGAGCGGGGACGATCCAAAGGGGGATTGCTTCCGCCCTCCTCGCGGGGCGATTCCAGAGCGTTTCCGAGTCGCCGCGGATCGTTCTCGACGTCGCGCACAACGAGGAATCCCTTTGTGCGGCGCTCGATACGGTACGGCGCGTATCTCCCCGGGATCGCACGACGATCGTCTTCGCCGCGCTCGCGCACAAGGAGCTCGGGAATTTTCCTGCGCGCGCCGTGACGGCGGCGCGCACGGTCATCGTTACGCCGCTCGGGGACGCGCGGAGCGCGTCCGGGGACCGGCTCGGCCGGGTTTTCGGAGCGGCGCGAAAGAAGGCCGGCGCAAACGCGGCGGCGGTGAGCGTGGCGCGGGGGATCGGACAGGCGATCCGCGAAGCTCGCAGGTGCGCCTCTCCGTCCGATACGATCGTGATCATGGGCTCGCACGTCACGGTCGAAGAGGCTGCGCCATTTCTCTGATGAAAGGAACGCGCATGACTCTCGTACTGGGTGTCGATATCGGCGGAACGGATATCAAGCTCGGGCTCGTCGAGGGAGAAGGAGAGATACGGGGATCGGGGAAGATACCGACTCGTCCGGCCGAGGGTCCCGAAGCGGCCGCTTCCCGCGTGCGCCGGTGGCTCGCGGATAACGCGGGCGTCGCCGGAGCAATCGCCGCCGCGGGCGTCGATTGCGCGGGACTCGTCGACGGCGAGCGCGGTTTCCTGCATGTCTCGCCCAACCTGAGCGGATGGGAAGAGGTCCCGCTGAGGGACATATTCGAGCATGCGCTAGGCGTGCCTGCGATCGTCGAGAACGACGCGAACGCGGCCGCGTACGGAGAATGGGCGATGGGAGCGGGGCGGGGACTGAGGGATTTCGTGTGTCTCACCCTCGGAACGGGGGTCGGAGGAGGAGTTATAATCAACGGGGCGCTCTATCGGGGCTCGTCCGGTTTCGCGGGAGAGATCGGTCACGCGATCATAAGCGCCGAGGGTCCCCTCTGTGCGTGCGGGAATCGCGGATGTCTCGAGGCGCTCATCGGCGCGAAGGCGATCGTCGAGCGCGCGATCGGAATGTCCCGGGCATCCGGCGAATCGGGAAGCGCCTGGGGCCCTTCTCCGACCGTCGAGGCGCTCTCGCGCGCCGCGGCGTCCGGGGACGCCGTCGCCGCGGCGGCGTTCAAGGAAACGGGACGCTGGCTCGGGATCGCTCTCGCGAACGTCGTTCACATTCTGGCGCCCGAGGCGATCGCGATCGGGGGCGGGGTCGCGGGTGCGGGAGATTTCATTCTCGAACCCGCCCGCGCGACGGTGCGGGAATGCGTCATGGACGAAGCGATGGCCTCGGTGCGCATAGTGCCCGCCGAGCTCGGCAACCGGGCGTCGTTCATCGGTGTTTCGCTCCTTGCTCTCGGCCGTTTGAACGGGTGTCGGTGATCGGAGCAAGGTCTCGGGGAAATGGCGCGGGCTTGAGCGCCCGCGGCCGACAGGATCGCAATGAAGCAATTCGCATTCTTGTTCCTCGTCGCGCTCGGCCTTCTGGCCGCCGCCGGACGGCCGCACGCCGGGCTCCAGGATTCGCCGCAGGCCGGAGCGCAGGCGGATTCGGCGGCGGCCGACACGTCGATCTACCGCGTGACGGCGTCGAGCCTCAGATCGAGCCTCGAAGAGGGTGAGCGCGTCGTCTACCTCGAGGGAGGAGTGCGGATCGATCATGCGACCACGACGATAACGAGCGTTCGCGGCAAGCATTATCCGATCCGACGCTACATCGTCCTCTATGACAGCGTGCGCGTCGTCGACGGGACGGCGGTAATGCTGAGCGACGTCGGAGAGTATTTCGGTCTGACCAACACGCTCGAGCTCGTCGGTCGCGTGCGGTTCGCCGATCGCGGATGGAAGGCCCGCTGCGACCGCGCGAAATACGACCGGGACCGGCGGGTCGCCGTTCTGACCGGCAACCTGAGCGCCCGGGACAGCACGCGCACCATGTACGCGGATACGATCGTCTATGACCGCGACCGGGAGATAGCGGACGCGACGGGCAGAGTCGTTATCATCGACGACGTCGAGGACTACTCCATCGCGGGCGGGCACGCCCGCTTCGACCGGATCAAGAAGGAGGCGTTCGTGGACGTGCGCCCCGTTCTCACCTTCGATCTCAAGTCCGAGGAACAGGGGACGATCACGAGCCGCATCATGCGCTTCGGCGTGGACCGCAAGATCGGCATCGCCGAGGGGGACGTGCAGATGGCGAAGGGGGAGACGAGGGCGAGCTGCGATTCGGCGGCGATCTACGACGAGGAGGGACGGGCGGAGCTTTCCGGCAATCCGCACGCGACGAACGGCCGCTCCTCCATGAGCGGAAAACGGATGATGCTCTGGTACAACGAAGACGAGGTCGAACGCATCGTGCTCCCCGAGACGGGCCGCCTCGCCGAATCGCAGAAGCCGGGATCCCCCTGGACGGAGGACTCGTGGATCGAGGGCGATTCCGTCGCCGTCTATCTGTCGAATGAGAATGTCGATTCCGTCATGATTCTGAAAAACGCCAAGGCGATGTACTACCCGGTCGAGGGAGAGGGGAACAAGGTTTCGAACAACTACTCGACCGGCGACCGGATGTTCTTCGTCTTCAAGGACGGGGACCTGAACTATATCAGGATTGCCGGGGCCTCCACCGGGCTCTACAAGTACGTGAACCTCGCCCCCCGGGAGACGATCGACAGCCTCGCCGCGTCGATCGACAGCACGCTCCGGTACAAGAGCTTCCGGAAATCGAACGAGCGCGTCCAGTACAATGCCGATCGGATCGAATACTTCGCGCGAACCGAGAACGTCCTCCTCAACGGCCGTTCCTTTCTCAAGTACCAGAACTCGAGTCTGACGGCCAAACGGATCGATTACAACTCGCGCCTCAATCTGATCGAGGCGACGGGCGCTCCCGTTCTCGAGGAGAAGGAGCAGCGGATGTTCGGCGACGACATGGGATACGATCTCGATTCCGAGGGGGGCGTGATCGTCGGCGGCTCGACGAAGTACGGCGACGGGTACTATCAGGGAGACAATATTTTCAAAGTCGGCGAGGACGTCCTCAAGGTCTACAACTCGACGTACTCGACCTGCGAGTATACTCATCCGCACTACTCGTTCCACGCGGACAAGATGAAGGTCTACGTCAACGACAAGATCGTCTCGGGCCCGATTTTCCTCTACATCGGGAAGATGCCGGTCTTCTACCTCCCCTATATGGTCAACTCGCTCCGCCGGACGCGCAGCTCGGGATTCCTCAAGCCGAACTTCGATATCGGCGTGGGCAGCCGTGAGGGGCGCTTCATTCAGGGTCTCGGGTACTACTGGGCGACGAACGATTACACCGATTTCCTCCTCACGGCCGATTTCAACGAGCATCGGAACGTCAGGTTCCACCTCGTCAACAATTACGTGATCCGGTACGTCATGGACGGAAACGCGCGATTCGACTACGTGCAGAATTTCGGGAACAAACAGAACAATTTCCGCACCACGAACGAATGGATGCTCGAGTCGCGGCACGCGCAGACCTTTTCGCCTTCGGCGAGTTTCAACGGCAGCCTCAAGTTCGTGAGCAGCGACGAAGCCCAGACGTCGATCGACCGGTCGCAGGACATCACGCGGTTCGTCGATCGGCGCGTGTACTCGAGCGGCAGTTTCCGGAAGACCTGGGGAGGGACGAACCTCAGTCTCTCGGCGACCCGCGACCAGAAGCTCAGCGTGAGCCTGCCGACGGAAGCCCGTGTCTCGTCGACACTGCCGTCATTCTCGCTCAACTTCCCCCAGCGGTCTCTCTGGTTCGGGGACAAGAACCCGAAGGGGAAGCAGGGCCTCTGGGAGCGCGGGCTCGGGAGCATTCTGTTCACGCCGAAAGTATCGGCGACGCGAACGAGCGAGCAGAGCATTTCCCGCAGCTATTCGAGGGTTTCCACCGGGTACAGCATGGGATTCAATCGGCAGGTGCGTCTCGGTTTCGTCGGAATCAATCCGAGCGTCAACATGGGATGGTCCTACGCCAAGCTTCTCTCTTACAAGATACATGAGGGTTACGAGAGTCTCTACAACGCAAACAGCCGTCCCCGGGAAGTCAACGAATTCTCGATGAACCTCGGCTCGGATATGAGCGCGAAAGCGTTCGGGACCATCTACCCGCGCATCGGTCCCCTCATCGGCATCCGCCACACCTTGACGCCGAGCGTTCGGTACGGCTTCACGCCGAAGCTCAACGCGCAGCAGCGTGAGTCCCAGTCGTTCCAATGGGGGCTCGACAACTCGATCGATCTCAAACTCAAGAAGGGAACGCAGGAGATCAAATCGAACGACGTCCTCGCGTGGTACATCGCCGGGAGCTACAATCCCGAACTTCCTGCAAGCGCGGCGTTCTCGGATATTTCGAGCAGGTCGCAGCTCCGTATCGGGAACTATCTGACGTTCAACCTCAACAACCGGTACTCGCCGTACCGGGGCAAGGTTCTATCGAACGATTTCGGCATGAGCTTCAATCTCAACCTGAAAGGCGCCCTGAAGTATCCGGCCGTGTGGGCCGCGCCCGAGCGGGAGCGAATCGCGGCCGCCCTCGACGGGGAGAAGAACCGCGCGGCGACGCCGACGTCCGGGGGGCTCGCGCCGGGGAGCCCGGGCGGCACGGCGGGCTGGTCGCTCTCGATCGGCTACAATCTCAGCGAGGCGTGGAGCATAGGAACGTCCCGGACGACGCGGAGCAACCTCAGATACAGCGGCAGCGCGCAGGTCTCGCGCGGATGGCGTCTCGCCGTCAACGGGTATTACAATGTCGAGGAGCGCGACTTCACGCAGCAATCGTACCGGCTCGAGCGCGACCTCCACTGCTGGCGCGCGAGCTTCATCCACGAACGGACCGCCAACGACTGGAGATACTACTTCGAAATCGCCATCAAGGCGCATCCCGAAATCAAGTACGAACGCGGGACGCGAGCGATCCAGTCCTTCGGCGGTTACTAGGGCTCACGGCGATCCGGAGTGCGAAATTCGCCGTGCGGCATCTTCGTCGCTACCCCGGAAAATCTTGTATCCGCGCCGAAATGTCGCGATAATACTATTGACAGGATTTGAAACGGGCGATAACGTAGCCCTAAACTCACTGTCACGCAAAGGAGGTGAAACATGAATAAAACCGAATTGATCGATAAGGTAGCGAAGAAAACCGGCCTTACCCTGAAGGATTCCCGGGGCGTCATCGAAGCGATATTCAGCACCTCTCTCAAGGACGGCATCCTCGCTGGAGAGCTCGCGGCCGGAAGAAAGATCCAGATCACCGGCTTCGGCACCTTCATGACACGCAAGAGAAAAAAACGCATGGGACGCAATCCGCAGACCGGCGAAGCGATTTCGATTCCGGCGACGAAATTCCCGGCGTTCTCAGCCGGCAAGGCGCTCAAGGCCCGTATCGCGAAGTAAATGGGTTTTGATCCTGGGCAAAGAGAGCTCGCTTTCTTTGCCCATTCTATTTCTTCCGCACGACCTCGACCGCCGCGCATCCGCGCGGTATTCCCGTTTCCCTCGCAGCCTATTTGTGCTATAGTTCCGTCATGAAGAATGTTTCGTGTTTTGTTCTGGCGGCGCTGATTGCGCTCGCGGTAGCCGGATGCCGCGAGGAAGCGCGTCTGACGATTCTTTTCTCGGGGGACGAACGGGGCTGGATCGTTCCCGCCGGTTGAGGGGAGAGCGCTTCGGGCGGCGTGGCCCGGCGGGCCACTGCGATCAGGGAGCAGCAAGCGATCGATCCGCAGCTTCTTCTCCTCTCGGCGGGGGATTTCTCCGGGGGACAGGGCATCATCGAAATGTATCGGAGCCGGTTTCTCGTCCGGACGATGATCGAGGCGGGTTTCGACGCGGTCGCGGTCGGCGAAAGGGATCTGAACTACGGGATCCGCACGCTCAAATCGCATGCGGAGGCGGGGCTTCCGATCATCTGCGCGAATCTCTATCAGGACGGAACGCGCATGTTTCCTCCTTTCGTGGTCAAACGAATCCGCGGCGTGAAGGTGGGCGTCATTGCGCTCCTCGGCGAGCAACCCCGCGAGCTCGATAGCGTCGAGGTTCGCGATCCGGCGCTCGAGGGACGCGCGGCGCTCGAAAAGGTGCGGCGGGAATGCGACTGTGTCATACTGCTTGCCCATATGGGGCGGGAGAGGCTCCTCGATATTCTTCCGTCACTCGAAGGAGTCGATATCGTCATCCGCGGCCACGGCCGCGATGAGGAAAAGGAGCGAGAGAGCTGCGTCGATACGCTCGCGGCGGCGTCGGTGCTTGCCGAAGTTCCCGTGTTCTTCTCGGGAAAGTACGGGAAGAATTTGGGTCTCATTGCCCTCGCCGGCATCCGGGGGAAGCGACCGGCCGTCATCGAGAGCGCGTTCATCAATCTCGACGGGAGTGTCGCCGGCGATTCCGCGACGGCGAAGGAGCTCGTCGCGTATCATGCGGAGGAGCGCTTGAAGCAGAAGGAGCTTCAGCTCAACCGAAGGCTCGCGAAGGACGCCTCGACGGGCAGGATCCTCGACCGGTATCTCGGGATCGAGATCTGCCGGAGGTGCCACGGGGAGCTCATGCCGCGCTTCATCTCCGGCAGGCATTTCCGCGCCTACGAAACGCTTCGCCTGCGCGGCGAGACCGCTAACCCGGAGTGTCTCGCGTGCCATACGACCGGTTACGGGAGGCCCGGCGGGTACGATCCGGCGGCGGAGAAGGAAGGCGCTCCCTATCTTCTCGGCGTTCAGTGCGAGGCGTGCCACGGTCCGGGAACGATGCATCGCCGTGACGAC
>JBAZPL010000119.1:0-7746 GCA_041648155.1 Candidatus Krumholzibacteriia bacterium | reverse complement strand
CCGACGGCATCCTTGCCGCGTCCATAACGGACGGCGCCGAATATATCAGGCAGCAGCCGATGAACGTGATCTTCTACCCGTACATTCCGGCCCTTCCGAAGAAGCTCTGGTCGAACAACGAAGTCGTGGGCACGACGTTTCGCAAGAACCAGAATCTCTATCCGAGCGCAAACTCCAGTCTCGAAATGGCCGTATGGCAGCGCACGGTGGTCGGTGACACCGATGACGGGAAGAAGGATCTCGTCAACATCAGGTTCCGGTTTTTGACCGGGCCGATCCAGACCCTGACGACCGCCAAGGATTCGACATTCCAGTTCGGGGCGTGGACCTACACCTATTGGCGGAATATCAAGCCGATGCTCTCCCCCGATAACGCCATGATAATCTACTTCAACGATTCGACCAAGACGGTCGACCAGCAGGGGCGTCTCGTCCGGACCTTCGAACCGTGCCTTATCCCGATGGACGGAATGGAGCCGAACATCGCGGAGCGGCATGCGCTCATGGTCGATGCCAATCACGGCATCTTCTATTATGCCTCTGTAGGTGGAAAACGCGTAGGCGTGAAGGTTTCCGAAAGAACCATATTCCAGTGGAATCCGGTCGGGCCCACGCAGCTCGCTTTCATCGACGACGATCGGCAATTCTGCATTCTTGATTATGCCGCGGAGACCGTCGAGATCATGGCTGCGGGGATCACGGAGTTCGTCTATTCTGAAGACGGAAAGCTTGCGGCGGTCGCCGAGGACGGGGTTTATGTCCTCGAGCCGGGACAGACCCAAGCGAAGCGGGTTTTCACAAAAGAGCGTGCGACCGACGCAATGATCGGCATCAACTGGTCGCCCGGGCTCACCGATCAGAGGCTCGGTTTCAGAATGGTGCGCAAGGGCGCTTCCGCGGTGGAGTCATATTCCGTTCTCGTAATATATTCGATAGACAACGACAGATGGTACTATGCCTCGCCCGAGATCAAACCCGTCATGGGGACCGAACCGGCGGTGAATTACATCTGGATGCGGGCAATATTCGATTCGTATACCGGCGGCATGTACGTTCCCGTTCCGCTCTCCGAGGGGACCGGGAAGTCAGTGCTCTACTATTCCTACTGATACGCAACTTCGATCCGGGCTGGTGTCCATCCGAATGCGATCCAAGCGGCTCGAGCAGCTTCCGCCGTATCTATTTGTCGAAATCGATAGGCTCAAGGAGTCGGTGCTTCGGAGTGGCCGGAAACTTCTCGATCTCGGGATCGGGGATCCGGATCTCGGCGCCCCCCCGGAATTGGTCGCCGCGCTCGAGAGCGCCCTCTCCAATGCCTCGCACCATCGATATCCACCCAGCCGCGGGCTGAACCGGCTCATCGACTCGATTCGTGCGTGGGCCCAGCGGCAATACGGTCCGGCGATCGATCGTGACGAGGTTCTCGTCACGATCGGGAGCAAAGAAGCGATCGCCCATCTTCCGCTCGCGATCGTGAACCCGGGGGATACGGTTCTCATTCCCGATCCCGGCTATCCCGTATATTATTCATCGGCCGTTTTCGCGGGGGCATCCTGCATCCGCCTGCCGCTCAACGAAACGAACGGCTTCCTGCCGCGCCTCGATGAGCTCGATCCGCGGAAGCTATCCGGCGCGCGCCTCCTCTTTCTCAATTATCCGAACAATCCGACTGCCGCCGTCGCCGGAGAGACCTTGTGCCGGGAGGCGGTCGAATTCTGCGGCAGGCGCGGCATCGTGCTGGCGAGCGACGCCGCCTACGGGGAAATCTGGTATGAAGAGCCGACCGTTCCATTCTTTCCCGCGGCCCGGGAGGCGGGGATACCGTACATCGAATTGTTTTCCTTCTCGAAGACGTTTTCGATCGCGGGATGGAGAATCGGCTTTGCGATAGGCTCGAGAGAGATCATTGCGGCGCTTTCGCAGCTCAAAAACAACATCGATTCCGGCGTGTTCGGCGCAATACAAGAAGCGGTGGCGGACACGATGGACCATCATTACGAGAGGATCATGAGCGATACGCGCGGCGTGTACCGCGAGCGGCGCGACATGCTCGCCGGCCATCTCGAGCGGGCGGGGTTCTCGTTTGCGATGCCCCGGGCGACCTTCTATTTCTGGGTTCGAACGCCGGCGGGCAGGGGCTCGATGGAGTTCTGTCGCTACCTGCTCGAGGAATGCGGCGTCGTGGCCACGCCGGGCGTCGGCTTCGGCGAGATGGGGGAAGGGTATTTTCGGTTGTCGATAACGGCCGATACGGAAACCGTTCGCGAGGCGGGGCAAAAGATTGAGGCGCTGGGGGCGCGCATCGCGAAGGGATAGGGAGGGATCCGTGCTCGAGGAAAAGATCGTTCTCAAGGGGATCACGGTGTTCGGTTACTACGGCGTCTCTCCCATGGAAAGGGAGATCGGACAGAAGCTGGAGCTGGACATCGAATTCCATCACGATTTTACGAAGGCATGCATCACGGATGCCCTCGAGGACACAGTGAACTACGAGCGCGTCTATGCGAAGGTCATGGAAACGGTCGAGGGAAACCGGTTCAATCTTCTCGAAACCCTTGCGGATGCGATATGCCGGGCGATCCTCGACAACTTTCCCGTCGTAAAGTCGATCAGAACGACGATACGCAAGCTCACCCTGCCGTTCCCCAATACGCTCTCACACATCGAGGTGGTCGTTGAGCGCACGGCGCAGGACGCCTGAAAGAACGGTCGTTCTTTCTCTCGGCTCGAACCTCGGTCCTCGGGAAGAGCATCTCCTCGCCGGCGTATCGAGGCTTGCGGCGACCGGCGTGGTGAAGCTCGAAGCATTGAGCTCGCTCTACGAAACGTCTCCCGTCGGCATCGCCACGAGCAACGCCTTCATCAACGCGGTTCTCATCGCGAGGACCGCCCTTTCGGCGGCGGATCTCCTTGCCGTGTGCCGCGGCGCAGAGCGGGCGGCCGGAAGAACGTCGGGCGGCCCATCCCGTGACCGTACCCTCGATGTCGATATCATATGCTACGGGGACGAAGTGATCGACGAGCGCGAGCTCGCGATCCCGCATCTGCTCTTTCACGAGCGCCTCTTCGTCCTCGTGCCGCTCATCGAGATTCGCCCCGCGTTTCATGTGCCTCCATCGGGGAGAGCGATCGCGGATATCCTTCGATGCTGCGGGGGAGACGCATGGGTGAGGAAGGTATCCGGCCGCTCGTGGATCCGCTGAACTTCTTGAAAACAAAATAGTTGGAATGAGGTTGACAGGCGGCCGTTTTTCCAATAGTGTAGTGGCATGAAGGATCTTAAGGCCAAGCTCGCCGCAAACGGGGTTCGCTTCATCGCGGTCGAGGGGAATATCGGAGCGGGGAAAACGACGCTCGCGAGGCTCATCGCGGAGGAGTCGCTCGGTGCCCTCTTTCTGGAAGAGGTGGACGACAATCCGTTCATCTCGAAGTTCTACAACGATCGAAAAGGATACGCGTTCCAGGCGCAGCTTTTTTTCCTCCTGAACCGCTTCCGGCAGCAGAGCGATATCTCGCAGCGGGATCTCTTTTCCGAGCTCATCGTCGCCGACTATCTCTTCGCCAAGGACAGCATTTTCGCCAACGTCGTTCTCGAAGACGACGAGCTCGTGCTCTACAACAGACTCCTCGAGCAGCTCAAGGGAAAGATCGTGAATCCCGATCTCGTCATCTATCTCCAGGCGTCTCCCGGCGTTCTCCACGACCGGATCCGCAGGCGCGGGAGAAGCTACGAAAAAGGAATCACGGAGGAGTACCTGAGCGGCCTGAACGATGCCTTCAACCATTTCTTTTTTCACTACGAGGACTCGCCGCTGCTCATCGTCAACACCGACCGGCTCGATTTCTCGGCGAGCCGCGAGCACCTCGAGGATCTCTTCGCGAGAATCACGGAACGATTCACGGGCACGCGATTCTACGTGCCCTCGTGGGAGCCGGGGTTATCATGAGAGACAAGGTAACGAAGAACACGATACTCGAAATGAGAGCGAGAGGGGAGAAGATCGTCTCCCTCACCTCCTACGATTATCTCTGCGCGAAGATCGTCGACGAATCGGGAGTCGACATGATCCTCGTCGGCGACTCCCTCGGGATGGTCGTGCTCGGCTTCGATAACACCCTCCCCGTCACGATGGAAGAGATCATCCACCACTGCAAGGCGGTGGCGCGGGCCCGGCCGAAAGCGCTCGTCATCGCCGACATGCCTTTCATGTCGTATCAGGCGAGCGTCGAGGACGCCGTGCGGAACGCGGGGAGGCTCGTCAAGGAGGGGGGCGCCGAATCGGTCAAGCTCGAAGGCGGGCAGCGCTACGTGCCGGTGATCGAGGCGATCGTTCATGCGTCGATACCCGTCGTCGGGCATCTCGGGCTCACGCCGCAGTCGCTTCACCAGCTCGGAGGCTACCGCGTCCAGGGCAGGGACAGCGGGTCGGCGGATCTGCTCGTGAGCGACGCCGTGGCCCTCGAACGGGCCGGATGCTTCGCCATCGTTCTCGAGGGGATTCCCTGGCAGCTCGCGCAGCGGATGACCGAAGTGGTCTCGATCCCGACGATCGGAATCGGAGCGGGGCCGCACTGTTCGGGTCAGATACTCGTCGTTTACGATATGCTCGGGATCCACGACAAACCCCTGCCGCGCTTCGTCAAGAAATACGAGGATCTCGGGCTCAGGATGAAGGAGGCCGTTTCCACGTACGTGCGGGAAGTGAAGGAAGGGCGTTTCCCCGCCATGGAGCACAGCTACGATGCGGAAGGCCGGAAAAAGGATCGGACCGCCGGGAAATGAAGACCGTTACCACGCCTCGAGAGGCTCGCCGGACCATCGATGAGATCAAAAAAGCCGGCGCACGGATCGGTTTCGTGCCGACGATGGGAGCGCTGCACGAGGGGCACGCGAGCCTCGTTCGGATGGCTCGCGCGCGCACGGAGTTCGTCGTCGCGTCGATTTTCGTGAACCCCAAACAGTTCGGGCCGAAAGAGGATTTTTCCCGGTATCCGCGGACCTTCGAAGCCGATAGGAGCATGCTCGCGGATCTCGGCTGCGATCTCCTGTTTCATCCGAACGACGCCGGGCTTTACTCTCCCGCCGATCGGACGCGGATATCGGTCGAGGGGATTTCCGACGTTCTCTGCGGCGCCGCGCGGCGCGATCATTTTCACGGAGTCGCGCTCGTCGTGGCGAAGCTCTTCAATATCATCGGACCGGACGAGGCGTTTTTCGGCCAGAAAGACGCGCAGCAGGCTCTCATTATCCAGAGGATGGCGGCGGATCTCGATTTCCCCGTGGTGATTCTGCTCGGTCCCACCGTGCGGGAGACGGACGGCCTCGCGATGAGTTCCCGGAACCGGTATCTTGACCCGGAAGCCCGCTCGAAAGCGCCCGCGATGTACGCGGGGCTCGCGGCGGCAAGGAGCAGGATCGAGGCCGGTGAACGCAACCCCGCGCAGCTCGCCGCGATGATGACCGGGACGATGCGCGCGGCGGGATTCGACGTCGAATACGCGTGCGTGGCCGATGGCGGGACGCTCTTGCCTCTCGAGAGAATCGAAGGAACGGTCCTCCTCGCGTGCGCCGGGCGAATCGGCGGGACGCGTCTCATCGACAACGTGGCTCTCAGGGTATCCGGTGCCGAGGTCGAGGAGATCGTCATCGAGTTTCCCGAATGGAGCAGGTATGCATGAGCGATGCGGATGCGCCGCGTTGATCCTCGCCGCGGGGGAGGGCACGCGGATGAAATCGAGCCTCGCGAAGGTGCTTCACGCCGTCGCCGGCAAGTCGATGATCAGACACGTGCTCGAAACGGTCCAGGCGGTATCGCCGTCGCGCATCGTCATCGTGATCGGGCACCAGGCGGATGCCGTGCGCCGCGAGCTCGGGGGGGAGAGGGTGGAATTCGTCCTCCAGGAGCCGCGTCTCGGGACGGGGCACGCGGCGCTCATGGCGGAAGGGAGTTTTGACGGCTTTACGGGGACGATCGTCGTCCTGAACGGCGATACGCCGCTCCTGCGCCCCCGGACGCTCGAGAGCCTCGTTGCGTTTCACCGCGGCGAGAGCGCTTCGGCCACCGTCCTTTCCGCCGAGATCGACGATCCGGTGGGGTACGGGCGCATCGTCCGGGACGGGCAGGGCACATTTCTTCGCATCACGGAACACAAGGACGCGAACGACTCAATCCGCGCGATCCGGGAGATCAACAGCGGTATATTCTGCTTCGAGAGCGCCGACCTCTTCAGCGCTCTCAAAAGGGTTGGGCGCCGCAACGTGCAGGGGGAATACTATATCACCGATGTGATGGAGATCCTGCAAGGCGAGGGGAATCGGGTCGCCGTGTTCAGGTGCGATCAGCGCGAGGAAGTGCTCGGAATCAACACCGTCGAACAGCTCCATGCTGCGGAAGGGCTGATGAAAAGGGATGGATAGAATCTACGCACCGTGGCGAAGCGCGTATTTCGCGATACCGAAGAAGGACGGGTGCCTCTTCTGTGAAATCCAGAAGGAGGAAAACGACGCGCGGGTGGGCGTGCTTGAGCGCGGGGCCCACTGGTTCGTTATTCTCAACATGTTTCCATACACCAGCGGCCACATCATGATTGTCGCGAACCGGCACATCGAGCGCATCGGCGAAATCTCGCTCGACGAAGGGCGCGAGCTCGTCTCGCTCCTCGCTCGCGGCGAGGGGGCCATTCGTGAAGCGTATCACCCCGAGGGAATGAACATCGGGATCAACATCGGGCAGGGCGCGGGAGCGGGGATAGCGGGGCATCTTCATGTGCATCTCTGTCCGCGTTGGACCGGGGATACAAATTTCATGACCGCTCTGGCGGATACGCGCGTCGTTTCGGAAGCGATCGAGGAGAGCTACCGGAGGCTCGCTCCCCATTTCGGGAGGGAGCGCGCGTGACGAGAATGATCGGCAGGCGGAAAAGACGCCCGCGCGCGATCATCCTCGTCGCGCTGCTCGCCGGTCTCATCGGATTCTCCCTCGCCGTGCGGTGGCTCGGGCTCGGCGCGCGATTCGCGCGCGATGAGGAGCCCGCGTTCCAGATCGAGGTCCTCAACGGAACGAGGGAGACGGGCATCGCGATGGACGTGGCGAAAGAGCTCAGGCGCCGGGGGATCGACGTTCTCATTGTCGACAATGCGGAGCGTCTCGACTTCGGGGAATCGATTCTCGTCGACCGGAGAGGCAATCCGCGTCTCATGCGGAGGCTCGCGAAAACTATCGGATGCCGCATGATCCTGGAGCAGGTGCATCCTGCTCCCCTCGTCGATGCCACCTACATCGTCGGGTACGACCGGATCCGGGTATCCGCCCGCGAAGGAAGTTAGGGTTTGTCGCCCGGAAGGGCGCAGTGTATAATGATTGAGGAGGTTATCATTTGGCGGCAAGAAGACGCATCGGGCTCGTCGCTCTCGTGTTTTTTCTCGGCGTGATCGTCGGGAGCGTCGTCGGGGAAGTGATCGGGCTCATCCTGCCCGAGGGAAACGTGATGAGGGAGCTCTTCGTTTCCGGCAAGGTGCTCAAGGTGGGGCCGCTCGACCTCGATCTTCTCGTTTTCACGCTCACCTTCGGATTCTCCCTGAAGGTGAACCTCATCAGCGTTCTTGGAATCGTCTTCGTCGCGCTTTTGCTTCGAATGTACGCCTGAAAGGGAGGATGGACGCCATGATCTTCGCGACTCTCGGACCCGGCTTTTGCTTCTTCGGACCCGTCGGCTGGCAGGAGCTCCTGATTGTCCTGTTTCTCG
>JBAZPL010000118.1:0-7775 GCA_041648155.1 Candidatus Krumholzibacteriia bacterium | reverse complement strand
AGCCATTCCCTTCCTCATCGAAGCGCTCGGCTATCCTGACACATGGCTTCCTCCCCGCATCGGAGAGATACTCGTCAGTATCGGCGACGCGGCGATTCCGTCTCTGCAAGCGGAGCTGCGGCGCAGCCCCAGCGAACACGTTCGGATGTGGGCCGCGGAGATACTCGGGTGGCTGAACGCCGCGAGCGCCGCCGCCGTTCTCGCCGACGCGCTGTCCGATATCAGTCCCGAAGTCAGGGCAAAAGCGGCCGGCGCACTCGGCAAGATCAAGGACGATCGGGCGGTGAACATGCTTCTCGAACTGCTCGTATCCGATCCCGTGCCGTTCGTCAGGGTGAAGGCGTCGCAGGCGCTCGGCCTGATCGGGCATCCGGCGGTCATCGATTACCTCGTCAACATTCTCAAAGATCCCGAGTGGTGGGTGCGCGTTCGCGCCGTCGAAGCGCTCGAGAAACTCGGAGACAAGGCCGTTGCCGCTCTGCTTCCCGCGCTGGAGGATGAAGATCTCGAGGTTCGCAAGCGCGCGGCGATGGCCCTCGAGCGCATCGGATACGTCGAGAAGATACTCGACGAATACGGACAGCCGGAGTTCAAGCGCGAGCTGAGGAAGATTCTCTGCCTCGTCGCCGAAGCCGGCATCATCGAGAGCATCGGCCAGAAGCTTATGACGGCGAACAAGCCCTTGAAAAAGCGGATCGTCCGCATCCTCGGAGAAGCACGGGTCATTGAAGCCGCGGGCCCTCTGCTTGAACTGCTCCACAAGACATCCGAATGGTCTCTCAAGGCCCGGATCATCGAAAGCCTCGGCAAGATCGGGGCGAAAGAGGCGATCCCTTATCTCGTCGAGCATCTCAAGAACGAAGAAAGCTGGGTGCGGAAAGCCACGGTTGATTCTCTCGGACAGCTCGAAGCGCACAACATCACGGACGATATCGCTCGCATTCTTGACGATCCAAGCCCCCTCGCGCGGGAAGCGGCTCTCGAAGCTCTCTTACAGCTGAAAGGCGCGCGGCACCGCGAGAAGATCGAGCGACTCCTCATCGACCCGACGCCCCGGGTCAAACAAACCGCGATACGAGTCATGCGCGAGCTCGATCTCGCGCTGAACGAAGAAACGGCCTCCGCGCTCCTCATGGATCCGTCCGAAGAAGTGCAGGGAGAAACGATAAAATATTTTGCCCGCTCTGCAGATGCGCGCCGGGCGGCGGACATCGTGCGCCTCTTGCCCCATGGCTCGCCGTCGCTCACGAGGGAGATCCTCGCGTATTTCGAAACGGTGCCCGCAGCCGGCATGGGAGTTCTCGCCGGATCCGTCAAAATCGCCGGCCTTCGTCCGGAGGCGATCGGCGCCCTCATAGAGATCGCCTCTCGCGTCAAGGAAGAGGAAACTCATCGCTTCATCGCCGGCTTCGCCGACAGCGCCGATCCGTCCATCAGGGAAAAAGCCCTCACCGCGCTTGTGCGTTTCGGGATTGAGGGAAATGAAGAAACAATCAAGAAAGGCCTCTCCGACCCCGCCGCGCAGGTGAGGATAGCGGCGCTCGCGCGCATCGCGGCGGATCCCCGGCGCGAGCTCTTCGAATGCGCGCTGGCGCTCGCGACCGATCCCGACGAAAACGTGCGCACGGCGCTGGCGCTCGCGCTCGGCGCGTCCGGGCTGAAAGAGTTCAAGCCGCACGCGAGCCGAATGCTGGACGACGCCTCCATAAAGGTCGGCGCGGGCGCCCTCATCAGTCTCGCCGCATTCGATGACGCTTCCTTCCTCGAGACTATCCGGGCGCGCTGGAGCCTGGCGCAGATAAAGATCGCCATCGATTCCGCACGACACGATTCCCGGCTCGGGTCCGTTCTGGAGCTCATCGGCCGCAACGCCGCGCAATCGAGCAATCTCGAAGTGGCTTTCATTCTCGCCGAGAATGAACGGGACTTCACCCAGGATCTCATCAGAAAAATCAAGGAATCGCATGATCCGCAGGTGCGGCTCAAAGCGATGGAGATCCTCACGCTGCTCCCGACAGGAGAATTTCTCACGTCGATCCTGGGAATCATGAAACGCGACCCTCTCGCGGAATTGCGTGTCCGGGCGATGGAGATCGTTTCCACGACCGGGAGAGAGGACGAAACGGTATCGGCCGTTTCATCGATGCTCGTCGATCCGTCGCCCGCCGTCCGGACACGAGCAGCCGAAATCCTCGGAGGTCATGGCACTCCCCAGGCTCTCGAAGCCCTCTTCCACGTTCTCGATACCTCGGACAGAAAATTCCGGGAAGTGGTGACGACATCCCTTTCCGCCATCCTGGCCGATAGTCCGGAGAAATTCGCCGAGCTCCTCAAAAGCATTCCCGAAACGAAAACCCGAAAGCTCGGCATGGCCTGGCTCATGGGCAAAACGAGGCAACGCGGCGCCATGAGATTTCTCGTCAATCTGATGGAAGACGACGATCCCGAGGTTCGGGCCGCGGCCGTCGGGGCGCTCGCGAAATTCAAGCGCAAAACGTTCTTCGTTCATTTCGAGAAGCTCATCTATGATCCCAGCGAACGGGTCAGAGCCGCGACGGTCAACGCCATCGCCGCGATCGGCGGCGCGGCGGCATACGATCTGTGCACAAGAGCCATCGAAGACATCGACGAATTCGTTCGGCGAAGAGCCGCCCTCGGCCTCGCGCGGATCGATGAAAGAAAAGCTCTCGCCGTGCTCAGGGAAAAGGCCGCTTCGATCCCCGATCTCGGTTCCTGCGTGAAAGGTCTCCTCTTTGCCGCAGGCGCGTCCTACGACAGATCGGTTCAGGACGATCCGATCGCCCGGAGCATCGTCGCCGAGCTTTGCCCGGAGGAAGAGATGCGGCACGCGTTTCACAAATCTCCCGACAAGAACAAGAGACTTCATGCGTTGCGCGTTCTCGCACTCGCCGATCCCGAGGGCGGCCGCCTGCTGGCGGAATTCGCCCTCAAGGATCCTTCGGTCGAAATCAGGGAAGAAGCGCAGATGTGCGCCGGACGATAGTTATGGCAAATTTCGAAAATATTTATCGCGTCCTCGAAACGTTTTTCATTTTCTACTTTCTTGTCTATAACTCGCTCAATCTGTTTTTCCTTTTCGTTTCGTTCCGCGATATCCGCCGCAGAACCATTTGCAAGGGATTCGAGGATCTGGACGTCGCCCTGGCATCCCCCCTGACGCCCCCTCTCTCGATCATCGTCCCCGCATTCAATGAAGAAAGGATCATCGCGGATTCCGTGAGAACCCTTCTGAACCTCGAATTTCCCATGCTCGAAATAATCGTCGTGAATGACGGCTCCACCGACACGACCCTCGAAGTTCTCAAAAAGACCTTTGAAATGCGACGGATCGACATCGACTATCTCGATCGCATCGCGACGATGCCCGCGAAAGGTTTTTACGAGGCGACAGCCGAGCTTCCCGAGCATATATCGCGGTTTATCGTGATAGATAAGGATAACGGAGGGCACGCCGATGCGACCAACGCAGGCATCAATGCTTCCCGCTGTCCCTATTTCCTGTCCCTCGACGCGGATTCGATCCTCGACGAAACGGCGCTCCTCCAGACGTTTCGGGCGGTGCTCCAGAACCCCGACATCGTCGGCATCGGCGGCCAGATCGCCATAATAAACGGATGCACGCTGAAAGGCTCCCGAGTCGTCGAGAGAGGAATGCCGAAAAACCACCTCGCCCGATTTCAGATCGTGGAATATATCAGGTCGTTCACCATGGGGAAAATCGCATTCGCGAAATATAACGCGCTCATCCTGATATCCGGCGCGTTCGGCATCTTCCACAAAGAATTCATTCAGAAAATGGGCGGATACCTTACCCCGTTTCTCGCGTCGAAGATCGTTCATGAATTCGGCGGGGCAAAGGAAGGAACGGTGTGCGAGGACATGGAACTGACGGTTCGCATGCAAAGATACATTCGCGAGAAGAAGCTTCGAAAGAAAATCGCGTACGCCCCCCATCCGCTCTGCTGGACGGAAGTACCCGAAACGTTCTCGAGTCTTTCAAAACAGCGCAATCGCTGGCAGCGGGGACTCATCGAAACGCTGCGGTATCACCGCAAAATGCTCTTCAACAGGACCTATGGCGCCGTCGGCCTCTTTGCCTTTCCGTACTATTTTCTATTCGAGCTTCTTGGCGCTCCGATCGAGTTTCTCGGATACATCTGTCTGCCCGCGCTGTTTTTCCTCGATAATTTCAATTTCACGTACTGTATCCTCTTCTTCGCGTTCTCCGTTCTCTATGGAGTCTTCCTTTCGGTCGCCGCGGTGATCGTCAGCGCATGGCCCGCGCGGACTTCCGAGACCGACGTTTCCGGATCGTCGCTCCTCTATTTCAAGGATTCGAAGGACCTGGCGATTCTGCTTCTGTACGCGATTCTGGAGAACTTCGGATATCGGCAACTGACCGTATGGTGGAGAATGCGCGGGACCATCGACTATTTCAGGGGAAAACGCGGCTGGGACAAGTTCGAAAGAAAAGGGTTCCAAACACATGACGAGGGCGCATATGTCAACGCCGCCACATAGCATCCCGGAAAGAGCCGGCGTGTGCGTCGCGGCGGTCTGGATTGCGCTCGGCGCGCTCTCCTGCGCATCGGCGGCCGAACCCGTTATTCGCCCGTATGAATCCTTCTCCGGCTGCTATTTCCTCGATATGGGCGCGCGCGGGAACGGCCATAATGCTTATACGGGAATTCGCTATCGGCCGGCCAAGCGCTCGCTCGTATATATGCAAGGCGACTATCTCGCCCGCTTCGACAAACAGGAAACCAAACTGCTCGGCGGAGCGTCCGTTGGACTGGCCCGCACCTGGAATTGCGCGGCGGAGATATCCGTTTCGCCCGGTGCGGAGATGTACCCGACTGCATCCGCGTGGATGGAAATCGGGAAGGTAGTGGCGAAATCGCTCGTCGTCTACGGCAGGGTCAACCATTCGGCGTACCGGAACGCCGCTCTGTCCGGGATATCGCTCGCGGGCGAATACTATCCGCCGCGATGCAACTGCGCAGTCATTTCGCGAGCCGCCTTGTCGACAAACGATTTCGGATCAGGAAAACGGTCAACGGACGCCGGCGGGCTCGTGAAGGTCATATGGTTCATCGGCGAGCGATCGAAAGCTTTCGTATACGGCGCCGTCGGAAACGAATCGTATCGATTGGAGACCGTCGAGCGGACCGGCAACCTGTATGCGAAGACCGTCGGAATCGGCGGCGACTATTATCCCCGGCCGGCGCTGAAGATTGCGCCGAGCCTCGAATACCAGGACAGGGAACGCGGCCCGCGGTTCCTGCAATTCGGCCTCGAGATGGGCATTCTCTGGTAGGAAAGATCCTTCTCGACTTACTCGATCAGCAAGAAGGCGTACCGGTTCATCGCCCGGGAGTATTCGGGAAGGACCTCGATCGGGTAGTCGCCCTGCCTAACCGTCGAGAACACGTCCACGGCCAATGCTTCAGGCGCGGGTCGCCTGGAATATCGCGGCGGCCCGATACTCGTCGAAAAGCTGCCGGCGCTCCGGAACGGATGGAACATTGGGATGGCAGCAGGCATTCTTGCCGTAGGACGGGCAGCCGAACGTGCACTTCATATGCACCCATTGCGCACTGACGATGCGTCCCGGCTCGATCAATTTGAAATCCTCGAAGCCCTGCCCGGCGAACATCGCCTCGAGCTTCTTATATGTTTTCATTTCTCATTTCCTTTATTGCGTCGCTGCAACGGCAGAGGCCCGCCGCGGTCAAAGCCCGGGCGCGCCGAACACGACCCACAACACAGTCGCGTGAATCACGAATCCGACGGCAACCGCCGCCCAGAAGATCCGCGAACTCACGAGGCGCCGCGCGCGAAACAGAAGAACCGCGCCCAACGGAATATAGAGCGCGATCCCCGTCCACATGCCGGATACATAGTACCGCACGGCGACGCTCGCCGCAACGTGGGTTATGCCGTTCACGAGGAGAATGGTTCCCGCGCTCGCCAGCGTCCATCGCCACGACGGCCGTCTCCGCGAGCCCCACGTCGCGGCCGCGATGATCGTAAGGCCGACGAGGTTCACGCCAAGGAAACCCGCCATCGAAAGACGGACGCCTCCCCGCTCGATCATCCATCCAACGAGGCCGCGCCCCCCGTACCCCTCCTCTATCACATGAAACGCGTACGCAATGGGCAGCAGCCAGACCCATCGCCCGAGCGGCGCATCCTGACGTGTGACGCTTTCAAGGTTCATGGGAGTGCTTCCTCCTCCCCGATCATGTACTGCAGGATGCCCCAGAAAAGAACCATGGCGGCGAGCCCGGCAATCGCCCAGAACTGTATGCGGTAGAAGGCAAACATCTGGGCGAGAAATATACTGACGAGAATGGCGCGGGCGAACATGCGATAGGCGGCGAGCCGCGACCGCCGGATACGTATCAGTCCGAGAACGACGAAGCCGCCGATCGCGAGGTCGGAGACGAGCTCTCCCCAGCCCGCGAACGAGAGCTCGCTCCTGCGCTTGCCGGCGAGAACGATGATCCCCTGCACGAATGCGACGAAACCGGTCGCGACGAACACCGACACAACGAGCGTCGAGAACCAGCGTTGCCGCACGATGCCCCGGTAGAACGACCGTACACGGTTCTTGTTTTTCGCGATGAGCCCGGGCGCGTGCAGCGGCGCGGTCCCGATCCGGTTGAGGATCGTCCCGACCGAGGCGACGACCGGATCTTTCTGATCGCAGCGAGCGAGGTATTCCCGCGCCCACCGCGCCGCTTCCTCCTCCAGGTTTCCCGCCACTGCCTCCTTGATCAGATCGAGAGCGTTCGCGAGATACGCCGCCTGCGAGGGTCGGGCGCGGCGCTTGATCGAGCTGACGGAAATATAGATGGCGACAAAGGTCATGTACATGACCGCCACGGCGGGCCGGTAAAAGTAGTCGTTGTCGCTCGTGAGGAATTTTCCGATCTCGTCGATGAACGCGCCGAAACCGACGCCGCCAATCACCGCCGCGAGATTGATAGCCGGTTCGGTGAGCGACACCATCATAAGCACGAGAGCCACCGCCATGCCGATCCCGCCGAACAGCACATGGGCGACGTGGAGACCACCCCCGCCGATCTGCGGGTAGCCAGTGACGGAGAGAACGGCCCGGATGCACAGAACAGAGACCACCGCCGAGACGAGGAAGACCTCGACGAGTCGCTCGAAACCGATCCGCAGGACAAGAGACCGGCGAAAATCGGACGCGCAGCTCACCGGAACGCCTCCCCCTGCTCGAGATCGAGAAGCCGCCGCTTTCGCCAGAGCCCGCCGCCATATCCCCCAAGTTCGCCGCTCTTGTTGACCACGCGATGACACGGTATCAGTATCGCGATCCGGTTCAGGCCGTTCGCGTGCCCGACCGCGCGGACCGCCCCGGGATTGTCGATCGCCCGCGCGACGTCTTCGTAGCTCCGCGTTTCTCCGTAGGGAATGCCGAGCAGCGCCTTCCAGACCCGCGCCTGGAACTCGGTGCCCGGATGCTCGAGCGGCACGGAGAACCGTTTCAGCGTGCCGGAGAAATATCGGTCGAGCTCGCTCCGCAATCTCTCGATAACCTCGTTTTCTCCCGGCACGATGGGAAGGCGGAACCTGCGCGACAGCGCTTCGAACTGTGCCTCCAGCATTCTCCGATCGGTAAATTCGAGGAAGCATACCTTCTTCGCCGACGCGCCCGCGGCCATGGGGCCGAGCGGCGTCGCCATCCACGCGATACGGATGAAATCCTCGCTTCTCATCTTGCC
>JBAZPL010000117.1:0-7857 GCA_041648155.1 Candidatus Krumholzibacteriia bacterium | reverse complement strand
ACCGGGGCTGCGCGTCTCGATCAGCAAGCAGTCGGGCGCCAACACCGTCGCCGTCGCCGAAGGCGTGCGCGCCGAGATGGACCGCATCAACCGCGACATCCTGCAGCTGAAACTGGTTCCCATCGTCGACACCTCCGTCTATATCAAGAAATCGGTCAGCAACATGGGGACCGCGGTTCTCGTCGGGGGGCTGCTCGCGATCCTCATCCTGTTTCTGTTTCTGCGCAACGTCTCGAGCACGCTCATCATCTCGACCGCGATACCGATCTCGGTCATCGCCACCTTCGGGCTCATGTATTTCAGCCGCTTCACCTTGAACATCATCACCTTCGGCGGGCTCGCGCTCGGCATCGGTATGCTCGTGGACAACGCGATCGTCGTTCTCGAGAACATCTATCGCCATCGGGAATCCGGGACCGACAACGTCCGGAGCGCGCTCACCGGCACCTCCGAAGTCTGGTCCGCGATCGTGGCGAGCACCCTCACGACCGTCGTCGTGTTCTTTCCCGTCGTGTTCATCCGCGGCATGTCGGGGATCATGTTCCGGCAGATGGCGTACGTGGTCAGCTTCTCCCTCCTCTGCTCGCTCATCGTCGCGCTCACCCTCATCCCGATGCTCGCGTCCCGCTTCCTTCGTTTCCAGCCGGCCGGGCACTACCGGAACGAGAACCGCCTGCACCGGATCTATTCCTACAGCGAGGAGGCGTTCCTGCGGATCGAGCAGCGGTACTCGAGCTTGCTGCAATGGGCGCTGGAACGCAAGAGGACCGTGCTGCTCGCGGCGCTCGGGCTCTTCGCCCTCTCCATCGTGATGGTGAGGCTCATCGGGGTGGAACTGATGCCGGCGACGGACGAGGGGGAGGTGCGGGTCAACGTCGAGATGGCGGTGGGCACGAAGCTGGAGATCGTCGATCAGGCGACGCGGACGGTCGAGGAAATCGTCCGCGCGCAGGTGCCCGAGGCCGCCTCGATCCTCGCCAACATCGGCGGCGGCGGCTTCGGCTCTTCGGGCGGCCATACCGCCGAATTGCGCGTCAACCTCGTTTCGCGCGGCGAGCGCCGGCGCAGCAGCGAGCGGATCGCGAACGACCTGCGCCGTTCTCTCGCCGGCCTTCCGGGCGTCACCATCCGCACGAGGGCCGGAGAAGGGCTCTTCGTTCTGCGAATGGGCGCGCAGTCGTCGAGCGGCGTGAGCATCGAAATCCGCGGGTACGATCTCGCGACGGCCCAGGCGCTCGCGCAGCGGGTCAACGAGGTAGTCGGCACGATCCCCGGCATCACCGATACGCGGATCAGCCGCGAGGAAGGAAATCCGGAGCAGATCGTCCGCATCAACCGGGAAAAGGCGGCCGACCTGGGTCTCGGCGTGACGCGCATCGGAGACGCGCTGCAGACGGCGGTCGGCGGCACGCTCGCGTCCTACTACCGCGAGGGCGGCAAGCAGTACGACATTCTCGTTCGCCTCAGCGAGGAGGACCGGAAGAGCCTGGACAACCTCCTCGACCTTTCCGTCGTCAACAGCCGGGGCCAGCCGGTTATCCTGCGCAACGTCGTCGAGGCCGTCCAGGAGGAAGGCCCGGTCCGCATCGAACGGAAGGATCAGGAGCGGATCATCACGATCCAGGCGAACTACACCGGCCGCGATATGGGATCGGTGATCGGGGACATTCGCCGCGAGCTTCGTTCGGTTCCGGTTCCGAAGGATTTCGTCATTCTCTTCGGCGGCGATTACGAGGAGCAGCAAAAGGCGTCCCGGGAGCTGCTGTTCGGATTCATCCTGGCGATCATGCTCGTCTATCTAGTGATGGCGGGACAGTTCGAATCGTGGCGCGATCCGTTCGTCGTGCTCTTCTCGATACCGATGGCGCTCATCGGCATCACGGTGACGATGCTGCTCACCGGCACCATATTCAGCATGCAGGCCTTCATCGGCTGCATCATGCTCGCGGGTATCGTCGTCAACAACGCGATCCTGCTCGTCGATTACACGAACCAGATGCGCCGCAATCAGGGAATGGAGCTCGTCGAAGCGATCCGGATCTCCGGCTCGCGGCGGCTGCGCCCCATTCTCATGACCACCCTCACCACGGTACTCGGCCTCCTCCCGCTCGCCATCGGCCTCGGCGAAGGCGGCGAGACGCAGGCGCCGCTCGCGCGCGTCGTGATCGGGGGGCTCCTGAGCTCGACACTCATCACGCTCATCCTCGTGCCGGTCGTGTACGCGGTATTCGAGCGGAGATTCAAGCGCCAAACGGATGTCGCTATCTGATCCTGAGGCGGCGCGGGGCAGGGCGAGGAGTCCTTCCGAACGCCGGCTTCTTTGCCGCCTTCTGTTCCGCGGCGAGCTGCTCGGCGGGAATCTCCGAGTCCCGCGACACCGGGATCGCGGCGCACATGAACCGTTCGATATCCCTCACGTCGCTGCGCTGGTCCGGCGTGGCGAATGCGATCGCATGTCCCCTCTTGCCCGCTCGCCCCGTGCGGCCGATACGGTGCACGTAGTTCCCGATCTCGTCGGGCAGATCATAGTTGATCACAAGCTCGATATCCTTGACGTCGATACCGCGCGCCGCGATGTCGGTGGCCACAAGAATACGGTATTCGCCGGTCTTGAACCGCCGCAAAGCCTCCTTGCGCTGCGGTTGGCTGCGGTCGGCGTGGATCTCGGCCGCACTATGACCCATTTCGCGCAGCAGCCTCGCCACTCTGCCGGCGCCGCGCTTTGTCCGCACGAAGAGCAGCACGGAGCCCGTGTACTGCGTGAGGACCTGTCCCAGCAGGCGGCCCTTATGCTCTTTCTGAACAAAGAGTATCTCCTGCGTCACCAAATCCGGCGCTGTGCCGGACGGCGCGATCTCGGTGCGAACCGGCAGGTGCATGTAGTTGGAGGCGATCTTCAGGACGTTCGACTGCATCGTGGCCGAGAAGAGCATGGTCTGACGGGCCCTCGGGATCAGCTTGATAATGCGCTCGATCTGCGGGAGAAAACCCATGTCGAGCATGCGGTCGGCCTCATCGAGCACCAGAATGCCGACGTCGGTGAGACGGACCTGGCGCTGCTCGAGGTGGTCGTTGAGGCGACCGGGAGTCGCGATTATAATGTGCGGATGCTCCTTCAGCTGCCGGATCTGATGGCCCATCGACTCGCCCCCGATCACGACGGCGCTCCGAAGCTTGAATGCCCGGACGAGCTTCGCCAGGTCCTCGTGGACCTGGAGAGCGAGCTCGCGCGTAGGCACAAGGACAAGCCCCCTGCTCTTCCCCTGGGCGAGGCGCTGGACCATGGGAATGCCGAACGCGAGCGTCTTGCCGGTTCCGGTCTGAGCGACCCCGATGACATCCTTGCCGGCGATCGCGATCGGGATCGCCGCTTCCTGAATGGGCGTGGGGACGGTGAATTTGAGCGCATCCAGCACCCCGAGGAGACCCGGCGCGATGCCGAGCCCGAAGAAACTGCCCTTTCCTTGATTCATTGCGACGTTCTCTCACTTTCTCTGTTCGCGCCATGGGGTCCGTGACCCTCGTCTACATGAAATGCCGAATGGACGGCCGAATGAGGTCGAATTCAGATTACATCAACGTGCGCTTTCAAAACTATATTCTCTCCGCCTCTTCTTCAATCCTCTCGAGAATCGATGAGACGCTGAGCCGTTGCGCCCAGCTTCGCAGGTACTCAAGATCCAGTTTTCCATATTGTACTTCATATACCCGCAGCGCATCGTTGAACTGCTTCTCGCTGCCGCCGGATTCCTTGGCCCAGTTGAGTTTCGCCAGAATCGTATCCTCCGGTGTCGAAACCGCGAGCTTCATTCCCATGACATCTTCAATATACTTCCGCCGGAAGCGGGACACATCGAAAGGCTGATTCGTCAGTATCCAGAAATCTACCTTGTCGCCCGTGTACGTCTCGATAAGATTGAACATGCCTTGCGAGTCCAGCGCCTCGCGAACGCTCTCTTCCGATAGATAATAGTCGGGAGCAGGAAAAGCACCGGCCAAAGTCTTCGCTGCCGATGGGCGGATGGACACGACGATATCGACGTCATGGGTTGACCTGGGTTCTCCCTGCAGACTCGAGGCGAACGAGCCCGACAACATGTAATCGATCCCCAGACTATCGAGGACCTCTACGACCTTCTTCAATAGTTCCTGTTGTGACATTTGTTCAGGCGCTCCCGGTAGATTCTCATCAATTCGCCCGCCGGCGCTTCGGGGAACCTCCTCCGCAGCCCATGGAGGAACAGCGCTCGGCAAAGCTCAGAGAGCTCAAAGGCCTTCTGCAAACGCTCGCCGGGCGCCATTCGACGCAGTGTCCGAATATATATTTTGTGATTCGGCCGAGGCTTCATGCCCATTCCTCCCGACACGGATTGTAGCACATATCCTCCGAAATAAGAACGAATCGCTGAAGCCTTCTTGCCATTGGAGTGAATAATGTTGCGCAGAGCAGGACGTAAAACCGAGGCCTCCTTGACCGAACCACAACCGCTTTATCGAAATAGGACTTGCGGCGCCCGACCCCACGTACTATTTTCTTGCGGGTCTACACCAACTCGGGCCGCGGTTCGCCGGGCCCTGTTTTCATTTTTGAGGTTCGTATTCATATGCCGACAGTCAACCATATTCGCAACGTGGCCATCATCGCCCACATCGATCACGGGAAAACGACCCTGATCGATTCCATCTTCCGCGCCGCCCGGACCTTTCGGGATAACGAGCAGGTCACGGAGCGGCTCATGGACAACAACGACATCGAGCGGGAGCGCGGCATCACGATCAGGGCCAAGCACTGTACGGTCAACTGGAACGGGTATCTCATCAATATCATCGATACGCCCGGCCACGCCGATTTCTCCGGCGAGGTGGAGCGGGTGCTTTCGATGGTCGATTCGGTCCTCCTTCTGGTCGACGCCAACGAAGGGCCGATGCCGCAGACCCGGTACGTGCTCATGCGCTCGCTTCGGCTTGGCCTGCGCCCCATCGTCGTCATCAACAAGGTCGATCGTCCGAACTCCCGCCCCAACCATACGCTGAACAAGACGTTCGATCTCTTCCTCGATCTGGGCGCGACGGACGCGCAGGCGCATTTCCCGGTTCTGTACGGCTCCGGCCTCGACGGTTGGCTCGTGAGAGACCTGGACAAGGATGCGCACGAAGGAATGGACGCTCTTTTCGAGACCATCATCGATCAGGTCACTCCGCCGAAGGTCGACCGGAAAGGTCCGTTTCTCATGCAGGTCAGCACGCTCGCCTGGAGCGATTATGTCGGGCAGATCGGCTGCGGCCGGGTGCTGCGCGGCACGCTGCACAAGGGGGATGAATTCACCCGGTTCGTCACGCGCTGGAAGAATCCCGGCGATCAGGCTGCCGGCTGGGACGTGACCGGATCGACCAGGGAACACGGCGTGCATTTCTGGGTGACGCGCGGGCTGGAGCGAGTCGAGGCGGACAAGATAAGCGCCGGCGATATCGTGTGGCTCGCGGGACCGGGCGAAATCGGCATCGGAGACACCTTCTCGAATATCGAGGATCCCGCGGAGGCGCTCAAGCCTCTCGAGATCGAGGAGCCGACGGTGTCGATGTTCTTTCTCGTCAACACGGGGCCCTTCTCCGGCAACGATGGCACCGCCATCATGCTACGCCAGATGAAGGAGCGCCTGCAGCGGGAGCTGCGCACCAACGTGGCGATGCGCATGGAGGATCTCGGACGATCCGACGGCGTGAAGGTGATGGGACGAGGAGAGCTGCATCTGGCCATTCTGATAGAGGAAATGCGCCGGGAGGGGCTCGAGTTCTGCGTCTCCCGCCCCGAAGTGATCACGCATCGGGACGCGGACGGGAACACGATGGAGCCGATCGAGCAGCTGATCATCGACGTTCCCGGGGAATATCAAGGCGTGATCATCGAGAAGCTGGCGCGGCGCAAAGGGGAACTGCGAACCGTCGAAAACTCGGGCGCCGTCGTCGTCAGAATCGAGTTCGAAATACCCACCCGCGGGCTGATCGGCTACCGGTCCGAGTTCCTGACGGATACGCGCGGCCTGGGAATAATGTCCTCCCGCTTCATCGGGTACGGTTACTGGCGCGGAGAGATCGCCTCGCGCAACCGCGGATCCCTCGTCAGCATCGCAACGGGACCGACGACGGCTTACTCGATCGAAGCGCTGCAGGAGCGCTCGGTGATCTTCGTGCAACCGATGGAGCGAGTCTACACCGGACAGATCGTCGGCGAGAACTCCCGGACCGACGACATGGAGTGCAATCCGACCAAACGCAAGCACCTGACCAACCACCGGTCGTCCACGAAGGACATCGCGGTCAGCATCGAGGTGCCGCGCAAGATGTCGCTCGAGCAGGCCATGGGATGGATCGCGGCCGACGAGCTGCTGGAAATCACCCCGAAGGCGATCAGGATGCGCAAAGCGATCCTGGACGCCCTGCAGAGAAGGCGCGCGCAGAAGGCGCAGACGATCGCCACGCAAGAGTTCGGCGCCCCCTCAAACACGCTTCCGGCATGATCTGAGGGACGAGATTATTTCTTGCCAAGGCACTGTATTCCCCTATAATCGGCACAATGAAAATAATCACACATCAGATGACATTGGACGAGCTCAAGCTCATGGCTGCCGGCATGTTCGGCGATATGGTGAAGGCCATCGTCGATATCGATAGAGAGCTGCTTGCGGTTGACGGAGAGCTTCATTCGGACCTGGAAGCGCTGCTCATCGATGACGGATCGAAGCAGCAAAGCTTGTGGGGAATCAATCTCTATCCGGAAATGACGGGCGATGATTTCGTTGAATTCGATTCGATGATCAATATGCGCCCGTCTCAGGGCAACAGAAGTCGAGGCGTCGAGAGCGCACAGACGCGCGAGAGGATCGTTCGAGTGGTCGCACGGTGGATCAAACGATGAGTTATCAGCATCGGGATCTCGCTGCCGGACGCTGGAAGGAATTGCCGCTCTTCGAACGAATGGCGAATATCGCCGGCGAAGTGGAGCGCGCCCTGAGCTGGCGGGCAAAGAACAATGCCGAGTACAGCCGGAAAGCCTTTGAGCGTGCGCTCGAGTTGATCGATCTGACCCTTGAATATTCCCAGAAACAATCTCATCTGAAGGAAATTGCCCGCCTGCGGGAGGCCCTCGTGGATTACTTCTATGGAGCAAACGAGTTCAAGTCCACCGAAGCGTCATTGAGAAAGTACTTTTCGCATTTCACCTACGCCGCCCGCAGGAATTCCTAGGGAGTACAAGCTGTTTACTGGTGGGCGAAGCAGGACTTGAACCTGCGACTTCCTGCATATCAGGAATCATTCCTCTTCCGTGCGGCCTCAGACAATCTCTTACGTATTCCCTGGAATTCCACCGATTTATTCTCGGCGGCGGACCACCGAAAAACCTCCTGGAGATCGACTTCCTTCGCTTCGGTCACGAGCAGCGCCTGTTCCAGGCACTGCGGATCATTCCAGTGATAAAAGGCGGCGAGTCGATCCTTGACGCAATCCGTGGGTGACAGTAGCGAAAGATGTCCGGTCGAGAATTCCATTTCTTCGATCTCCCGGACAGGCTCGCTTCCAACCGCCAGGGGCCCGGCCGGGAACTCGACGATAAAGTGAGTGTCCGGGTGTATGAAATAGCGATCCTTCTCGCTGAAACCTATCTCGAGAAGCGCATCTTTGATGCGTTTTCTATTGGCCGGGACACTCTCGATAAAATCGAGATCGAACGACTCATATCGGTTATCGGTATAAATGGACACGCAGCCCCCGCCCGAAAGGACGGCCTTGATACCGTGATTCCTCAGTTGCGTGCATACAAAAGCGGCCAGCTCCCCGAGAGACATTTTCTTGACCGCT
>JBAZPL010000116.1:0-8045 GCA_041648155.1 Candidatus Krumholzibacteriia bacterium | reverse complement strand
GGTCGGCGATCCGGAGTTCCGGGACGTGAAGGCTCTCGGCGACGATCCTCTCTCGTTCACGGTGTGCGTCGAGGTCTTTCCGCGGTTCGAGATCGGAGAATACCGCGGCATCAAGGTCGAAGCGGAGGAGCCGGTTGTGACCGACGAAGAGGTGGAGGAGGTCATCGGGAACCTGCAGGAGCGATCGGCCGATTTTATCAAGGTCGATCGTCCCGCGGCCGCGGGAGACGTGGTGACGCTCGATTTCACCCCGATCGGGATCGACGGAGCGGTGGACGTGAAGAGCCTCGTGAGCAACTATCCCGTGCAGCTCGGCTCGGGGCAGATATTTCCCGCGTTCGAAGAGGCGATTCAGGGCAAGGGCCTCGGGGAGTCGGGAAAGGTAGACGTCGATTATCCGGCGGACTACAAACCCGAACGGCTCGCGGGCAAGAAGATCGGGTACGAATTCACCGTGAATGATGTCCGCGAGAAGCAGGTCCCGGCCCTGAACGACGAGTTCGCCGCGAAGGTGGATACGAGGTTCAAGACTCTTATCGAGCTGCGGGAGGATGTCCGCGCGAGGCTTTTGGAGGAAAAGACGAAAGAGGAGCGGAGAAAGCGCGAAGAGCGCGCGATGGATCTCATCATCGAGCGCAATCCGTTCGAAATCCCCCGAACCATGCAGGACCGTTTCAAGAAGGAGCTGAGAGCGGAGGATGAGCGCAGGCGGGAAGAGGCCGGCGCCGAGAAAGAGGAGAGCGAGGAAAAGCGGAAACAGATCGATGAGTTCTTCGACCGCGTCGCGCTCAGGAACATAAAACGCTATTTCGTGATGGAGCGTATCGCCGAGAAGGAGGGCATCGACGTCTCGGAGGCGGACGTGGACAAGGAGTTCCAGCAAATCGCCGATGAGAACGGAAGGCAGATCGAAGACGTCAAGAAGTTGTTCATGAAGGATCATGAGCGGGTTGCGAATCTCAAGAGCAGGCTCCGGGAACGAAAGATATTAGGGATCATTCTCGGCGCCGCCTGAATCCGGCCCTGAAAAGAGAGGAAGCAATGGAGAAGATCTATAATTCGGCGTACATACCGATTCCGTACGTCATCGAAACGAGAGGAAGGGAGGAGCGGGCGTACGACATCTATTCGCGGCTCCTCAAGGATCGCATCGTTTTCATCGGGACGGCGATCGAGGACACGCTGGCGAACAGCGTCATCGCCCAGCTTCTGTTCCTCGAAGCGGAGGATCCGACGAGAGATATCTTCATTTATATCAACAGCCCGGGCGGCGTGGTATCCGCCGGGCTCGCGATCTACGACACGATGCAATACATCTCCTGCGACGTCGCGACGATCTGCATGGGGCAGGCCGCGAGCATGGCCGCGGTTATCCTGGCCGCGGGAAAGGCGGGAAAACGCTCCGTTCTCCCGCACGCGCGCGTTATGATTCACCAGCCCTCAGGAGGAACCCAGGGCCAGGCGACGACGCTCGAGATCTACACGAAGGAGATCGTTACCCTGCGGACCAAGCTCAACGAGATTTTGGTCAAGCACACGCACCAGAATATCAAGAGGATCGGGAAGGATACGGACCGGGATTTCTTCATGTCGGCCGAGGAAGCGAAGGAATACGGCATCGTCGACAGCATCCTCCTGTCGAAAAGCGAGCTGAAACGCTAGGAGGCGCCGCCGGGGCGCCGGAATGATTTCGATTTTGCGGGCACGCGGGGAGGCGAAGGTGTATAATACGATGGATGACCGCACATAGCCCGGGGGAAGGGCGGAGAATCGGATGAAGAAAAAGCAGCTTGCTCCGAAGGCGATACGGTGCTCTTTCTGCGGGAGGGGCCAGGACGAGGTCGCGAAGCTGGTATCCGGGCCTTCCGTATACATTTGCAACGAATGCATCAGGCTGTGCAGCGACATCCTCGAGGAGGAAATGTCGGGGACAATGCTCTGGGACGTCGAGCATTTCCCGAAGCCGAAGGAAATAAAGGATTTCATCGATGGGTACGTGGTCGGGCAGGAGCAGGCGAAGATCGTTCTCTCGGTGGCGGTCTACAACCATTACAAGCGCATCCGCCACGAGCGGCGGGCCGACGACGTCGAGATCGACAAGAGCAACATTCTGCTCCTCGGGCCCACCGGCGTCGGGAAGACGCTGCTGGCGCAGACGCTCGCCCGGTACCTCAAGGTCCCCTTCGCGATCGCCGATGCGACGTGCCTTACCGAGGCCGGATACGTCGGGGAGGACGTCGAGAACATTCTCGTCCGGCTCCTTCAGAACGCCGATTACAACCTCGCCGCGACCGAGCGGGGCATCGTGTACATAGACGAGATCGATAAGATCTCGCGGAAGAGCGAGAGCGCTTCGATCACCCGGGACGTCTCCGGCGAGGGCGTGCAGCAGGCGCTCCTCAAGATCCTCGAGGGGACCGTCGCCAACGTGCCCCCGCAGGGGGGGCGCAAGCACCCGCAGCAGAAGTTCATCGAGGTCAACACGAAGAACATCCTCTTCGTCTGCGGAGGCGCGTTCCAGGGTCTCGACGAGATCGTCGAGCGGAGGGTGGGCAAGAAGGTCATCGGCTTCGGCGCCGAGCGCGGCCCGGGCTACAAGAAGGATTCGAGCGAGATTTTGAAATTCGTCCAGCCGGACGATCTCATCAAGTACGGATTGATACCGGAGCTCGTGGGGCGGCTCCCGATCGTGGCCCCACTCCACGACCTCGACGAGCAGGCGCTCATGGATATCATGATCAAGCCGAAAAACGCGCTCGTAAAGCAGTACCGGAAGCTCTTCGATATGGAGGAAGTCGAGCTCGAGTTCACGCCGGCCGCGCTGCAATCGATCGCGAAGCTCGCGATGGAGCGCAAGACGGGAGCGCGCGGCTTGCGCGCGATCATCGAGGAGACGATGCTCCACATCATGTACGATATTCCTTCGCACCCCAACGTTCGCAAAATCCTCATAACGGAGGAAACGGTCGTCAACCGGGACGAGCCCCAGATGTTTCTCGACAAGGACCGGGAGCTCAAGGCGCAGTAGCCTCGTGCCGGAGACCTTTCCCCAACCAAGCGGCGGTGAAATCGAATGAGACTCAATTCCAACAAGGACCGTGAAGAACGGGGGAGCGTCTATCCGATCATTCCCCTGCGCGACGTCGTGATATTTCCCTCGATGGCGACGGCCATTCTCGTCGGCCGGCAGCCTTCGGTGAACGCGGTCGAGCGCGCGATCAAGACCGACAAGAACCTCGTCGTCGTCACGCAGAAGAACGCATCGGTGAACGAGCCCGGGCCGGATGATCTCTTTCTCGTCGGAACGGTCGTGAAGATTTTTCATCACATCAGTCTTCCCGACGGGACGATCAAGGTCATGCTCGAAGGCGTGAGCCGCGCGCGCATCCACGAGTATTTCGAGGAGGACAACTACTTCGCCGCGCGCATCGAGGAGATTGAGGTCGACGACCGCGATACCCGCGAGCTCGAAGCGCTCATGCGCCGGGTCGAATACCTCTTCACCGACTACGTGCGGATGAATCCGCGGCTGCCGAACGAAGTGCTTCTCTCGCTCCAGTCGATCGAGGATCGCTCGGTTCTCGCCGATACGATCGCCGCGCATCTCCTCGTCCATAACGACGAAAAGCAGCGGCTGCTCGAAGCGTACGACGTCGAGGAACGCCTCATGGCCATTCACCGTATTCTCTCCGAGGAGCTCCAGCTCCTCAAGGTCGAGAAGGACATCGACGAGAAGGTTTCGAGCCAGGTCCAGAAAACGCAGCGGGAGCTTTTCCTCCACGAGAAGATGAAGGCGATCAAGAAGGAGCTCGGCCAGGGAGAGGAATTCGAGGAATATACCGACATCAAGCGGAAGATACGGAAAGCGGGGATGAGCCGCGAGGCGGAGAAGATGGCGTACCGGGAGCTCGACCGGCTCAGAACGATGTCTCCGATGGCGCCGGAGGCGACCGTCGTCCGCAATTATATCGAAACGCTCTCGTCGCTTCCGTGGCGCAAGCGGACGCACGACAACCTCGATCTCGATCAGGTGAAGGCGAAGCTCGACGCCGATCATTACGGCCTCGCCAAGGTCAAGGAGCGCATCCTCGAATTCCTCTCGGTCGTAAAGCTCGTCGGGAATCTCAGGGGCCCGATCCTCTGCTTCGTCGGTCCGCCGGGGGTCGGGAAGACCTCCCTCGGGCATTCGATCGCAGACGCCGTCGGGCGCAATTTCGTCAGGATCTCTCTCGGGGGCATCCGGGACGAGGCGGAGATACGGGGGCATCGAAGGACGTATATCGGCTCTCTTCCCGGCCGCATCATCCAGATGGTGCGGAAGGCGGGGAGCAAGAATCCCGTGTTTCTCCTCGATGAGATCGACAAGGTCGGGGCGGACTTCCGGGGGGATCCCTCGGCTGCGCTTCTCGAGGTGCTCGACCCCGACCAGAACAAGCATTTCAGCGATCACTTCCTCGAGGTCGAATTCGATCTGAGCGAGGTGATGTTCATCACGACGGCGAACGTCATGTACACGATTCCGCCGGCGCTCCAGGACCGCATGGAGGTCATCCGGCTCCCGGGATATCTCCTGCACGAGAAGCTCGCGATCGCGCAGAAATTCCTTCTCCCGAAGCAGATGAAGCAGCACGGGATAAAACCCGGGCAGCTGCGGATATCGACGGGGACGATGACCGATCTCATACGGCTCTATACGCGGGAGGCGGGGGTCCGGAACCTCGAGCGGGAGCTCGCGTCCATCTGCCGCAAGGTCGCGCGCAAGCTCGCCTCCGGCGCCGAGCAGGATGCCTCGCGGACCATTCGGATCACGCGCAAACACCTTGAAAGCTACCTCGGCATTCCGAAGTATTCCGACAGCGAGATAGACGAGCATGAATCGGTAGGCGTCACCACGGGGCTCGCGTGGACCGAGGCGGGGGGCGAGATCCTCAACATCGAGGTGACGCTCATGCCGGGCAAGGGACAACTCATTCTCACCGGCCAGCTCGGCGAGGTCATGCAGGAATCGGCCAAGATCGCGCTGAGCTTCGCGCGGAACAAGGCCCGCATGCTTCCTCTTGAAAACGATTTCTTCTCCTCGATCGACGTTCACGTTCACGTGCCCGAGGGAGCCATCCCGAAGGACGGCCCGAGCGCCGGAGTCGCCATCGCGACGGCGCTCATCTCGGCGTTTTTCGACATTCCGGTGAATCGCAACATCGCGATGACGGGAGAGGTGACTCTCCGCGGAAAGGTGCTCCCCGTCGGCGGCATCAACGAGAAATCGGTCGCCGCGCTCAGGGCGGGAGTGAAGAAACTCATCCTCCCCAAGGGGAACGAGAAGAACATCAAGGAGCTCCCCGAAGAGGTTCGCAAGAACCTGAAGATCGCGGTGGCCGATTCGATGGACCAGGTGCTCGAGCACGTGCTCACGAAAAAGCTCGACTGGGGAATCGAGCATCGGCGGGACATCGGCGGCTTCTTCGGAAGCCAGATTCGCAAGCCGGCCAATTGACATGCCGCCAGTCTTGAAGATACGAAGCCTCGCCGTCGCCTGCACGACGCTGGATGCCGCGCGATTCCCGAAATCTCCGTGGAAGGAGATCGCCGTTTCGGGGAGATCGAACGTCGGGAAATCGTCGCTCCTCAACACCCTCTTCGAGCGGAAGAACTTCGCCCGCATCAGCAATGAACCCGGCAAGACGCGGACGATGAATTTCTACGCCGTCAACGACCGCTTTTACCTCGTCGACTTTCCGGGCTACGGCTTCGCGCGGCTCTCCTCGGAGACGCGGAAGGACTGGCTGAGGATCATCGACACCTATATCGATGAACGTTCGGCTCTCGCCGGCGTCGTGCAGCTCGTCGACGCGCGGCACGCGCCATCGAAGGAGGACGTCGAAAGGATCGAGCACATCGCCGGGAGCGAGAGGCCGTTCATCGTCGTTTTCACGAAGGTGGACAAGATATCGAATGCCGATCGTTTTCGCGCGGTTCGGGAGTTCAACGAGAGCGTCGAGGGGATCGCCCGGATCGCGGCGATCGACAAGCGGGACGTCGGCGAGGAGCCGGCCGCCGGAGGAAGCGTGGGCGCGGCGGCGCCGGCCCTCTTCTTCTCGGCGAAAACGGGCGAAGGAAGAGAGGATCTCTGGCGCTGGATCATGGAACGGATCCGATAGGGGAGAGGTGGGCATGCGCGACACCGTCATCGTGAGCCCGGGGCCCGTTCACGTCGCTCCGGAGGCGTGGAAAGACCTTCAGGCGCTTCATCACCGGTCCGGCGAATTCAGGAACATCGTTCGGGAATGCGAATCCGCTCTGCAGGAGCTTCTTCATACGTCGTCCCCCGTCTATCTTCTCACCTCTTCGGGCACGGGCGCCATGGAGGCCGCCGTCGCAAACGTGACGGTCCCCGGATCGCGCGTTCTCGTCGTATCGGGGGGGAAGTTCGGGCGCAGGTGGGCCGAGATTTGCGACGCATACGAGTGCCGAACCTCCGTGCTGAGATTCGAAGGCGGGATGGGGATCGACGTCGATTCGGTCGCGGAGAGAATCAGCCGCGAGCGGCCCGAATTTGTCGCTCTCACGCACGTCGAATCGTCGACGGGGATGCTGTTCCCCCTGGAGGAGCTTGTCGGGCGGCTCCGCGGGGACCGGCCGATCATGATAGTTGACGCGATCTCCTCGCTCGGGGCGGAGGATTTCAGGATGGAGGAATGGGGAATCGACCTTGCGATAGGCGCGAGCCAGAAATCTCTCGCCGCTCCGCCGGGCGTGAGCTTCGCGGCCCTGGGGAAACGGGCGCTCGGGCTCGTGGGGAGGCGGCCGAAGGGCGCGTATTACTTCGATTTCAATCGCGCGCGGCTCGCGGCAGTCGGCGGCGATACGCCCTTCACTCCCGCGATAAGCACGATTCAGATCATGCATCGATCCCTCCGGAGCATGAGAGCGCTCGGATTCGAGAAGGTGATTTCGAGGCACCGGACGGCATCAGAAGCTTTTTTGGCGGCGGCGGAACACCTCTCGCTTGAATCTTTCTCAAAGAATCCTTCCTCGGCCGTGCAGGTTCTCGTGCTCCCTCGAGAATGTCAGGGAGAGCGGGTTCTCGCCTGTCTCGAGCAGGAGGGATTCGTTGCGGCGGACGGGCAGGACGATCTCAAGGGAAGGGTCCTGCGCACCGGTTTTCTGGGCCTGCACGGCTCTAAGACGCTCGAAGGGCTCGTATCGGCGCTCGGAAAGGCGCTGGGGGAATGCGGGGTCTCGGTCGATGTCGCTTCCGCCGTGGCGCGCATGCGGGAAGCGAACATCGGCGTTTTTTCGTGGATCGGGGCTTGACAGTTGCAACTATCAATGTTATAATATAGTTAGAAAATTGGAGGTATGGGTGCGCCCAAAGCTAAAGGTTAACGTTACAATCATACTCGTTCTTGCCGCCGTCATATCCATTGCCGGCGAGCTCAAGAGCAGGGATGAGTATATGCGATCCCTCCCCGTTTACCGGCGTTACAAATGCCTGATCTGCCACAAATCGGCGGCACCGGTTTCCGCGGATCTCAACAGCTTCGGCTCCGACTTCAGGAAGAACGGCTACTCGTGGAACATCGCCCTCGCGCTGAAAGACTCGGATGGAGACGGCTATCCGAACGGGGACGAGATCGGCGACGGAAACGGCGACGGAGTGCCCGATGTCGGATTGGAGTACAGCAATCCCGGCGATCCGATGAACGTGCCGAACTCGATCGATCGGGGGACCTGGGGCATACTGAAATCGCTCTTTGAAGAATAGAGAATAGCGGCCAAGGGGCTTCCAATCGAAGCGAGCCGTCTCCTCATCGGGAGGCGGCATTTATTTGCGGCAAATATTCAATTGCGCCGGGGGCATCCTTGCCATAAACTACGGCGGATTGTTTCACGGCGAAGGAGAAGATTCAATGCCTGCTACGGTTATCGTGGGCGGTCAGTGGGGCGACGAGGGAAAGGCGAAGGTCGTCGATTTCCTCATGGGCGCTCATGACGTCGTCGTGAGATTCCAGGGGGGCGCGAACGCCGGGCACACCGTCGTCACC
>JBAZPL010000115.1:0-8084 GCA_041648155.1 Candidatus Krumholzibacteriia bacterium | reverse complement strand
ATCCCGGTGATGCGGCCGAGCCCCACCTTCCCCCAGACCACGACGACATAGAGCCCCGCGAAGGCGATGAGAATGCCGAGCGTCCGCCTGAAAGGCACGCGCTCCTTGAGAAAGATGATGGCCCCGAGCAGCGTGAAGAGCGGGGAGAGGGTCGTGAGTAGCGCCGCCGCCCCCGGCTTGATCTCGCTCTGTCCGATATAGAGAAAGAAATTGTAGCCGGCCACCCCCGTGAGTCCCATCGCGACGAGCCCGGCCGGCGCCTTTCTCAGGATCATGGTGCTTTCTTTCCTCAAACGGGGAACGGCGAGCAGGTAGACGAGACAGAACACGGCCGCGGGGAGGAACCGGGCGAGAACGAGCTCCATCGGGTTCATGACCTCGCGCAGGTACTTGATCGCGGTAAACGCGTTCGACCAGATCACGAAGAGGAGCACGAGGAGCAGCTTCATCATGAGGCCCGGATCGCGTCCGTGCGGCGGGTAAGCGGTCATTATCGTCTGGCCTTTCGAAACAACGAGCAACGGCAAGGAGCGTCTTGAAACGACGAGGCCGTTTATGGTATAATTAAACAGTGAAGGGCGGCAAGTAAAACATCATGTGCTGCACACCAGGCGAAAGGATGTGAGGATGATGGCGAAACGCATCATTCTGATCATGGCGCTGGCGGCCCTTCTCGGCGCTACCGCGACCGAAGCGGTGACCCCCGGCAAGGGGAAAAAGGGCCGCAAAAACTTCCGGCAGTCCTACTACGTCGCCAACCTCCAGAACGACAAGCTCGCCGTGTACGAGGAATACGGCTATCCGATTCATCGTCTCCGCGAATGCTCGTACGGCGAGAGAACCGAAATCTGGACCTACTACGATGATGGGGTGGAGTTCGTGTTCAACGAGGACTCCAATCTGGTACGAACGAGGACCTTCAGCCCGGAGAACCGGCGAGAGCGAATCGACAGGTTCCCGGGGTATTGATTCTACGCTCGGGCGCGTGAAGCGGGCCGATCATCTCGGTCTGGGGCATAGGGGACGCATGTTTCGTGCGTCCCTTGTTCTTAGTTGTGCGGGGCGGTACGCCGGCCGGCGCATAAAAAAATAGTTGAAATTTCGAGCGATAGTTGATATATTCGCGACGATCATTTCCGGTTTTCTTGCGCCGGAAATGGTCCTTAATTGTCTGTATAATAATGAAATGAACCTGAGAGGTGGTTGATGACCAGCGCGAAATCAAAAGGGAGGGCGAAGATCGCCCCGACGGAAGTCCACAAATCCCTCGCCCGGCATATGCTCGTGGACGGTTTCCCCTTCGTGCTCGATATGGACAAGAGCCATGGCACGTTCATGGTCGACAAGGCCTCGGGCAAGGAGTACCTGGATTTCTTCACGTTCTTCGCTTCGAACGCTCTGGGGCACAACCATCCCGGTCTCCTCGAGAGGGATTTCCACAAGAGGATCGGCGAGATAGCGATCACGAAGCCCTCGAACTCCGATCTCTACACGGTCGAGATGGCCGAGTTCGTCGAGACCTTCGCGAGCGTCGCCGTGCCGGAGGGCCTGCCCAATCTCTTCTTCATCGACGGAGGCGCGCTGGCTGTCGAGAACGCCCTGAAAGCGGCTTTCGACTGGAAGGTGCGCAAGAATTTCGCGAAGGGCTACAAGGAAGAGCGGGGGCGCCAGGTCATCCACTTCCGCGAGGCGTTCCACGGACGCACCGGGTACACGATGTCCCTCACCAATACCGATCCGGCGAAGGTGAACTACTATCCGAAGTTCGACTGGCCGCGCATCGAGAATCCGAAGATCGTCTTCCCGCTTGATAAAAACCTGGACAAGGTCATCGCGGCGGAGAAACGCGCGATCGCCGCGATCGAGAAGGCGATCGCCGACAACAAGGACGATATCGCGTCAATCATCATCGAGCCGATCCAGGGGGAAGGCGGGGACAACCATTTTCGCCCCGAGTTCTTCAAGGAGCTGCGCAGGATCGCCGATCAGCACGAGCTGATTCTCATTTTCGACGAGGTGCAGACCGGCGCCGGCATGACGGGCAAGATGTGGTGCTTCCAGCATTTCGGCATGGCGCCCGATATCGTCGCGTTCGGCAAGAAGACACAGGTTTGCGGCATCATGGCGAGCAATCGCATCAACGAGGTCGATAGCGTTTTCAAGGTGCCGAGCCGCATCAACTCGACGTGGGGCGGGAACCTCGTCGACATGTATCGCGCGAAGAGAATCTTCGAGGTAATCGAGGAGGAGAATCTGGTCGAGAACGCCGCGAAGATGGGCGAGATCCTCATCGAGAGGCTTCAGGACCTCGAAAGGCGCCATCCGGATCTCATTTCGAACGCCCGCGGGAGAGGTCTCTTCTGCGCGTTCGATCTCGCCGACACGGCGTGCCGGGACGCGCTCGTCACCTCCTGCGTGAATCAAGGGCTCCTCATTCTCAAGTGCGGCGTGAAGACGATCCGTTTCCGTCCGCCGCTCAACGTGCAGAAGGCCGAGATCGAGAAAGCGGCCGAAATCATGGCGGAAGTGATCAAGGAATACAAAGGCAAGACCTGTTCCGGGGATACGTCGAAAACGGTGCACACGGAATAGGAGAGTTTACTGCTTTTCCTTGGGCTTTTTTGAATCGTGC
Source organism: Candidatus Krumholzibacteriia bacterium (assembly GCA_041648155.1). Lineage (GTDB taxonomy): Bacteria > Krumholzibacteriota > Krumholzibacteriia > Krumholzibacteriales > Krumholzibacteriaceae > SSS58A. Next base: position 5,452 of record JBAZPL010000115.1, on the reverse strand, counting down.
TCTTTCGGGGAGGCGGCCGAGGCCGTCTCCTCTTTTTCTTTCTTGCTGAAGTCCTTACTGCGGTAATCGGTCCGGTAGAAGCCGCTTCCCTTGAGGATGTGCCCTACCGCCTGGATCACCCGGTACACGCTTCCGCGGCATTTCGGGCAGCGCTTTTTCGGGGGGGCGGTGATCCGCTGCTCGAAGTCGAACTCGTATCCGCATTTCTCGCACGAATAGCAATAGGTGACCATTGAAGAACCTTTCGATTCATCTCTCCATGATTCGCCAAAGGGGAAAGCTATGCGAGCGCGCCGGAAAAATCAAGCGAAAGGTGCCGAGCGGCCCGGACGGCGCGCGGCCCCAATCTTTCCGCGACCTTCCCCCAATAAACTCCTCCACGCGAAGGATCAAAATTTCCGGTAATGAGGTGTTCTGGTTCGAGGGGAATTACTCGGAGGCGGCGCTCTTTTGGAGAATGAAGAAGCTCTGGGTCGCCTCCGGCTTGAGCCGTCCGAGGCTCAGCACCCGAATGAGGCCGTTGAGCACCTTCATCACCAGATCGACGGATCTGCTTTCCCGACCTAGAATGTCCATTGAATCTCCGTGGCCGGCAATGCTCTTGTGGAGAATCACGAGTCCGTTGCGCCGAGCGAACTTTGTGATCGCCCTCGGGGTTATGGATAGCTTGAGGTGCGTCGGAAACGGGGGATTGCCCTGTGTCCCCGCTTCCTTCCACCCGCGGATATTCCTGTAGAACCAGAGATGAAACCGGTACGGAGTCAGCTTTGTTACGATTCCTTTCGTTGAGAGAGGATTCGGTGAGCTCAGGATGATGATTCCTGACTCCCGAATCGCCCGGTTGAATCGCTCGAGAGCGGCCTCGGGTTTCTCCAGGTGCTCGAGCACGTCCCAGCATACGATGGCATCGAAGCTCCGCTCCGGAAGATCGTAGGATTGAATGTCGCCGTGAATCCTGTTGGTGAGCCCCCGGTTTCTATCGAGCTGTTCCTGGGAGATATCGATTCCCACCATCTGCGCATCGGCCGGGAATCGCACATGGCTTAGAGAGCCGCAGCCGGCTTCGAGGACGATCGGGGCTCGCTTCCCGGAAAAGACCGAGTCGATGATCTGCTGGACCTTATCAGATTCACTCATTGTTGATCCGTTTTCATGACTCGACTGAAACCACCTGGCCTTTGAGCCTCGCCTGCCGATTCATTCCGACAACTCCTGGATGCCGGCGAACATCATGTGGGAAATTCGATTCCGTGTCAAGATGTCCGGGTACCGGACATTCCCCAAAATTATGGACAGAAGAGCGTCAGCTGCGTTCATGGTACATCGGACATCTCGTCCCGAGCTCGCGCGCCGCCACGAGCTTCCCCCGGTATTCCAGGAACCGCACGCCGACAAACCGGATGATGAACCGCCGACCCGTCCCAAGCGGGGCGAAGCGGGGCGAATATCGCCTTGTATCGAAGCATCGCGCCCGGTACAATTAGGGATACGAACGAAGCGGCGCCGGCCTCGATCCGGTGCCGGCAACACGGAGGAGGTATCAGTGAAGAGGTATGTTGTTTGCATCGTTGCGGCCGCAACCCTCGCTGCAACCCTGGCCGACGACGCTTATTCGCAGACCCCGACCCCGACGGCGGTCGTCCGCACGAAACTCACGAAGGAAATCTCGCAGAAGGCGCTCGTCGAGAGAGGCGTTGACATTCTCCACGTCTACCGCGACGGGCGAGTGGATCTTGCCGTGACCGAAGAGCAGCTTGCCTGGATCGAATCGCAGGGGGCGCTCGCCGCCATTCTCGAAAGAGGCAATCTCGCGGCCCCCGCGGAGATCGACGAGAATCTCGGGCAGTATCATACGTTCGCGGAGATGGAGGCGGAGCTCGATGCTCTCGTTCTCGCCTATCCAACCCGTGCGCACATCGATATCCTGGGCTTTTCGGTTCAGGGCCGGGTTATCCGTTCGATCAAGATATCGGACAACGCCGCGGTCGACGAGGACGAGCCCGAGGTTCTTATCATGGGCTGCCATCACGCACGGGAGCTCATGTCGGTTGAAATGCCGCTCCTTTTCGCGCGGTACCTCCTCGAGCAATACGGAATCGACCCGCGCGTCACGGAGATGGTCGACACCCGCGAGATCTGGATCGCTCCGATGATCAACGTCGACGGCCACGTATACGTCGAGCAGAACCATGCCGGCTCCTCCTCCTACTGGTGGCGGAAGAACCGGAAGCTCAACGCCAACGGCAGCTACGGCATCGATCTCAACAGGAATTACAGTTATCAATGGGGATACGACGATATCGGGAGCTCGCCGGATCCCTCCTCCTTGGTCTTCCGCGGAACGGCCCCCTTCAGCGAGCCTGAAACGCAGGCAGTGAGGGATTTCTGCGCCCCGCGGGAGATCACGATGAGCCTTTCGTATCACTCCTACGGAGAGCTCATTCTCTATCCGTGGGGCTACGCGCCGATCAATACGATGGAGGCAGAGCTCTTCGCCGCGCTCGGGGATTCACTCCGCCAGGGCAACAATTATACCGCCGGCAACGCCGCGTCGGGAGCCATCTACATCACGAACGGCGATAGCGACGACTGGCTCTACGGCGAGACGTTGATCAAGAATCCCATGTACGCCTTCACCGTCGAGCTCAACACCTACGAGGAAGGGGGATTTGCTCCCCCGGAGACACTCATTCAACCGACGTTCGACACGATGCTCGAATTGAATCTGCGCTTCGTCGAGCTCGCCGGCAATGCGCGGGGCGCTCTCGGCCCTCGGGCTCCTTCGATGAACGCCGTTACGATGCTCAATCCTCCGAGCTACGAGATCAGTTGGTCGGGCCCCTCCGCGCAGGATCCGAATCCGGCGGTGTCCTACGAGCTCGTCGAGCTCAAGAATCTGACCGGTGTTCTCGATTCCGTCGAGGCGGGGGATGCGCTTTGGGAAACCGGCGGTTTCGCCCTGTCGAGCGCGCGCTCGTTCGTCGGCTCCTCCAGCTTCTATTCGGGGCGCGGGGACAATCTCAACCGCACCGTGAGCATGAAGAACGTCTATCCCATGTGGTTCACGCCGACCCTTGCGTGCCGGCTCTGGTATGACATCGAGCTGGATTGGGATTATGCGTACCTCGAAGGCAGCGTCGACGGGGGAGCCACCTGGATCACCGTCCCCGGCAACCGGACGACCGATTTGAATCCGAACGGAAACAACCGCGGAAACGGAATCACCGGCATCTCCTCGGGTTGGGTTTCCGCGACGTTCGACCTCAGGAGTCTCATGGTGAGCGAGACGGGCAGCGTGCTTCTGAGGTTCCTCTACTTGACCGACGCATCGGTGAACAACGAAGGGCTGTACGTCGACTACGTGAATCCGGTGATCCGCATCGAGCGGAGCGCGGTGATCGCCTCGAACCTTGCGGCAACCTGGTACCACCGCTGGCCGGAGGAGACCGGGAGCTTCATCTATTACGTGAGGGCCTTCGACGCCGAGGGGCACGCGAGCAGGATGAGCGATCTCGCCGTCAAGCAGGTCGACGATCTCTCGGGCGCGGGATCTCCCGAATACGCTTCGAGTCTCGATCAGAACTATCCCAATCCCTTCAATCCGGCGACGACCCTGTGGTTCACCGTCGGCTCGAGCGAGGCGCCGGGAACCGGGACGGCGATGACGAGCCTGAGGCTCTATGACGCGGCGGGACGAACGGTTGCGGTGCTCAGGGAGACCCGGCTTGCCGCGGGCCGGTACTCGGCCGTCTGGAACGGTCTCGGAACAGGTGGACAGCCCGTCGCGAGCGGCATATATTTTGCACGGTTGCAGCTCGGCGCGAAGGTATTCGTTCAGAAGATGGTGCTCCTGAAGTAGTCAAGCTTCTCGAGCCCGTCATCGCCGGGCGCGTGGACGTCGTGTACGGCTGCGAGCCTCGCACGGCCGAGCAGGGCAAGAAGATCACGTGGCGGGACGCTGCATGAAAAACTGGAAAACGGTCGTCGGCGTCGCGGTGAGCACCCTCTTCCTCTATCTCGCCTTTCGTTCGGTGCATCTCGGAGATCTCGCGCGGGCGTTTGGAAAGGCCGACTACCGCTTTGTCGTCCCGGCGATGCTGCTCGTGCTTGCGAGCCTGATCCTGAGGGCCCTCCGGTGGCGATACCTCCTTCTCCCGGTCAAGAGCATCGGAATCCCGAGCCTCTACTACGCGATCGGAATCGGTTCGATGGTCAACATCGCCTTGCCGGCGAGACTCGGAGAGCTTGTTCGGGCGCATACGCTCGGGAAGAAGGAAGAGATCAGCCGGAGCGCCGCCTTTGCGACGATCGTTCTCGACAGGGTCTTCGACGGTTTCACGCTCCTCTCGTTTCTCGCGATCGTGGCGCTGTTCGGCTCGGAGTATTTTCAGGGATGGCTCGCGCACGCGGGCTTCGTCGCGATCGCGGGGTACTGCCTCGCCCTCGTCGTGCTCGTGCTCCTCAAAACGCACACCCAAATCGCCGTTCGCTGGGCGGAGGTCATCCTGCGGCCGTTTCCGCAGATCGTGCGAACGAAGCTCCTCGCCATTCTGCGCGCTTTCGTCGAGGGGCTCGGCATATTTCGAAGCGCGAAGAACATGGTAGCCGCGATCATCCTGTCTCCGGTCGTCTGGCTGCCGAACGTGGCGCTGATCTCTCTCCTCATGGCGTCGGCCGGGATTCATCTTCCCGTGCTCGTCTCGGTCCTCCTTCTCGTCGCGCTTTGCGTCGGCGTCGCCCTTCCGTCGGCGCCCGGTTTCATCGGGAACGTGCAGTTCGTGTGCGTCGCGGTGCTGAAGCTCTTCGGTGTGCCCGCGGAACAGGCGCTGATGTTCTCCCTGATCTACAACGCCTGCATCTTCGTCGCCGTCCTGGTCAACGGACTTGCGTGCGTGTTTGCAGAAGGCTTGTCATTTGCGGAGATTGGAAGTATCATCCGTCTGAAGAAGTAGGCGGAGCGTCCGGCACCGGAGTTCGGGAGGATCGCTCCCCGCACGGGGCACGTAGGAAAGGAGCGAAGGATGGATAGGCTCTACAGCGCCGCGAAGCGCGCGATATTTCAGTCGCTGAAAGTGAAAAAAGGGGAGAAGCTTCTTCTCGTCACCGACCGCCAGAAGATGAAAATCGCCGAGGCGTTCGCGCATTGGGCGAAAGAGTCCAATGCCGAGGTCACGACGTATCTCATGACGGAAACGGTCCGTCCGATCACCGCTCCGACCGCCATCTTCAAAGAGATGATCGCGATGGCGGACGTCACCATGTACATGCTCGACGCGCGGGTGCAGGAGAAGCCGTTCAGGGGCTTCATGGTCGCGAACGGCGCGAAGCGGGGCCGCATCTGCATGATGCCGGGGCTCACGGTCGACATGATGGAGCGTCTCGTCAACATCGATTTCGCCGATATGGATCGGCTCACGAAGAAGGTTATCCGCACGCTGCAGGATTGCCCCGA
>JBAZPL010000114.1:0-8201 GCA_041648155.1 Candidatus Krumholzibacteriia bacterium | reverse complement strand
AGCGTCAGCAGCGCGGTCGCGGCGAGGACGGGCAGAATCATTCGGTAGAGCGACACGCCGCTCGATTTCATGGCTGTAACTTCGTTGTCGGCGGCAAGTTGACCGAACGCCATGAGGGTTGCGGGCATGACGGCCATTGGTATAATTAATGCGAACATGTGTCCGAGGCTGAGGATGAAAAACTCGAGAACGGTGAGAGCGCTGACCCCTTTTCCGATGAATTTGTCGAGCCATCGGATGATGAAATCCATCACGAAGATGAAGGTGATGATCGCAAGGCTGAAGCAATAGGGGCCGATATGGTTCGAGAGAATGTAGCGGTCGAGTATTCGAATTCTCATAGGCTTAAGCGTCTTTCACCGGATCATCGAGAGCAAGATTAATGCCCCGCGCGAGAAGCCCGGGCGTCATCGCCCCGGCGATTTCCGCGGAGAGCGAGAATACAGAATCCCGGCGCCCCATCCCTCCTTCTTTCGCTCCCTGCGAGAAGGTCGGGGGAGTGGGGTGCGTGTATTGTTTTGTGGACAAAGAGCGCCATATATGTCTCTTTTCCGGGACACCGGCCTGCGCCCGGTTCGGCGTCTCGCCCCTGAAGGATCGATTGAGCGACATGTCTAATGTAACATATAGCTATTCGGAGATAACAGCCTTTTCTCCCTCGCGGCGCTCATCGCGGCATGGCGGCGTACGCGTTGCAGGTGGATGAAATTGTTTGCCTCGAACCGCGCATCGAAATCCTGGACTCTTTTCTTTTCCCTGCCGGGAATCCTTGGCGCTCTTCTTGCCGCGGCGGTATTTTTTCCGGCTGCCCTTCCGGCGCAAACGCTCGAGATCGATCTTCTCCGCATGATCGAATTGTCCGAGGCGCGGTATTACATCGCGGAAAGGGGGGAGCTCCCGCCGGACTACGTTATGCTCGGCGGGGTCAGCACGAAGGGGGATTCGGTCGAAACCTTCCTGTATCCCAATTTTCTGGAGAGCCGGTTCGATCTCAGGCCGGAGTATGTCGAGTACGACGAGGGCGCAGGGCTCATCTACCGCTTCCGCGTCCCGGCCCACTATTTCTTTTCAAAGAAAGAGGAGCGCAGGGATCTTTTCATCTATACCGCGCCGCGCGATATGTCCATGCCGGAGTTCTCGTTGTCCGTCGAGCGGTTCGACGACCGCCTCGCCGCGATCAGGACGTCGTCGACGAGGAAGGTCTGGATCGAGGACGTCAAGTTCAACCTGCAGAAGGAGCGGGTCGATAGGGCGGGCAAGGGACTCCTCTCCATAACCATACCGATCGCCCTGCCGAAGCGTCTCGAGCAGATCGTCGGCAAGGGACAGGAAACCAATCTCACCGTGCAGGGCAGCGAGAAGATCGCAATTTCGGGCCGCTCGGACTGGTGCTCGAATTGCCCCAAGACCGAGGGCCAGGTGCGGCCGGATAAATTCCCCGATCTCAACATGGAGCAGGAGCTCAACGTGAGCCTTCGCGGGACCATCGGGGAGAAGATCAACGTCGAGATACAGCACGCGAGCGCCGGGGCGGGGGCGCAGTCGACGAACCGCGTGCGGATCAACTACAAGGGCTTCGATGATGACATCATTCAGCTCATCGAGATGGGGGATACGGATCTCAGTCTCTCCGGCGCCCAGCTCGTGAGCTATTCGGGCGCCGCAAAAGGTCTATTCGGCGTGAAGGCGATTGCGAAGGCGGGGCCGCTCGATCTCACCGTCATCGCGAGCAAGGAGGAGGGGGAGACCGCCACGGGATCCTTCACGACGTCGGGAGGCCAGGTCAGCACAATACCGATCAACGATTACGATTTTCTCGAGCGGCAGTTTTTCTTCTTCGAGAATCCCGGGAACGATTTTCGCCAGGCGGGATTCCGGGAGATTTTCCCCGTCATCGGCGGGTCGGGCAACGATGAAATCGAAGTATTCGTCTCGCTCGGGCCGCAGGAAGCGCAGAGCGATTTCGAATACCCGGGTAACGGATACGTCGATGCCGACAACAGAAGATTCCAGATATGGAACGGTGCGTCGCCTTCTCCCGACGACAGCCTGGGAACGGCGTATTCCGGCAGATACAAGCAGCTCTTCGTGGAGGACGGCGATTTCGCTTTCATTCGCGACTACTCTCCCGGAGAGAACGAAGTGCGCTATATCGGCATCGAGCTCTCGAGATCCCTCGAGGAAACGCGGCGGCTCGTCGTGCGCTACCGGGCGCGGAACGTCGTGACCGGCGAGGAGTTCGTCGTGGGCAACTACAAGGAGTACAAGCCGGCGCTCAGCGCCCAGACCGGTTTCGTCGGCAAGGTCCTTTGCCTTCTGAAGAGCGAGTCGACGGGCCAGCGCGAAACCGATCCGACCTGGAACGTGATGATGCGTAACGTGTATTCTCTCGGTTCGAGCCAGATCGATCCGAAGTCGCTCAAGATACGCATCGAGGACACGTCGAACAACACCAACAAGAACATCCACCCGGCATCGAATATCAGCTACCTCAGGTTCTTCGGCCTCGACCGCGTCATCAACGCCACGGGCCTGAGCGGAAAGGACGATCTTGTCGATAACACGCTCGGGGTCATCGATTATGACCGCGGCTACCTCATGTTTCCCTATTTCGAGCCCTTCAATCCTCCCCCGGCGGTCGTCGCTGCGTTTCTCAACGACGCGAACGACCCGCGAGAGGCGGATTTCGTTGACTCATTGCTCACCCGCGACGAGGGGCTCTACCTTTCGGCGTTGACGGATAACATCAAGACGAACAATCATCATTATGTGATCGTCGTCGAATCCTCGAGCGGACAGCGCGTGTTCCAGCTCGCCGCCTACGACATCATCGAAGGGAGCGAAACGGTCAGCGTCGACGGGACGAGGCTCGCGCGCGACGCAGATTACTCGATCGACTATGCGAGCGGAATCGTGATTCTGAAGGCGAACATTCTCCCCGATTCGAAGGTCAACATCGACTACCAGCACAAACCGCTCGTCGGCGGCGGCAAGAATTCGCTTCTCGGCTTCAGCGCGAACCTCAACCTCTCGCAGAATTCGCGCATCAACGGAACGTTTCTCTACAGCTCCATGGGCTCGCCGAAGTATCTGCCCCGCCTCGGAGAGGAGCCGGGTCGCATGATGGCCGCCGATCTCAACGGAAGCTTCGTCTTCCATCCGAAAATGATGACTGCCGCCGCGAATCTCCTCCCGCGCGTCGACACGAACGCCCAGAGCACGCTGAACGTCGGCGGCGAGATCGCAGTCAGCATGCCCAATCCGAACGTAATGGGGAACGCGAACGTCGACGACATGGAGGGGGTCGAGGAGAGCAACGCGGTGAACCTGCTGCGGAGGAGCTGGTACCCGGCCAGCCCGGCGTACAAGGTCGTCGGAGGGATCGACTCTCTCTACGGGGCCGAAAGGCAGGCCGATTTCCGCTGGTACAACGCGGCGAGGACGGGTTTGCAGGAGTACCTCGTCACGAGCAGGCGCGATCTCAATCCCGGCCTCGACGAGCGCGAGAATTCCACCGTGAGCTCGCTTTTCCTCAGCGCGATCAGTCCCCAGTCCGGACAGTGGTGCGGTATCATGGCCGGCTTTTCGGGCGGCGGGCTCGATCTCTCGATGGCGCAATATATCGAAATATGGGTGAACGATTTCGCATTCGACCCGGCGAGCTCCACTCCGCGGGGCGGCACGATGCACATCGATTTCGGGCGGATAGACGAGGATTTCTACCGGCCCGACCAGAACGCGTTCGACAACGAGGATAAACTGCCGTACGGATGGACCATATATGAAGACACGGGTTTCGACGGCGATGCATGCACCTACCCGACGGAATTCAGCGACGCCAATTGGGTCGCGAATGAAAGCTGCTACCGGGGCATCAATTGCCGCAAGGGAAACGGTATGCAGGATTCCGAGGATATCAACGGCAACGGGTACCTCGACGAAACGAACATGTACTATACCGTGAGCTTCAATCTGGCCGATTCCGCTGAAATCGACATCCAGCGCGATTTTTCCAAGGATCAATATTCGGCATATTGGAACGATCCCGCCAAAGCGCTGAATCCGCGCAAAGCCTGGCGCAAATACCGCATCGACCTCGCAAAGGCGGGAGTGGTGAAGGGAGAGCCCCGTCTCGACGCCATCCAGCATATGCGTATCTGGATAGAGAGGCCCGATTCTCTCGTTGCGTTTTCCGACGCCCGCGTCATCGAGATCGCCGAGCTTCAGTTCGTCGGGAGCCGTTGGGAATTCAACGGCATCAGGAACCTTGCCGACAGTCTCGATTCGAGCGGCGCCGCTCCCGGACAGAGGCTCATCATCGGCGCCATCAACAACAAGGACAACGCGAGCCAATACCGGTCGCCCTATCAGGTCCAGCAGGAAGAGGGCATCCAGAACAAGGAAGGATCGCTCCGTCTCAACTTCGAGAATTTTGCGAGCGCCACCTCGTTCCGTGCCTTGAAACGTTTCTTCGGGCAGGGGCAGAATTATCAGCAGTACCGCACGCTCCAGTTCTTCATAAACCCCAACTACGCGGTCGATAACGTCGATTTCTACCTGCAGATCGCGTACGACAGCATGAACTACTACGAGATCGAAGTACCGTTCGATACGCTCGATTCCCGTCAGTGGTTTCTGGTGAACGTCAACCTGAGCGACCTCACGAATCTCAAAGTCGGCTCGGCCGGCACTATCGTCAGGAAGCAGATCTGCGACGCGCTCGATCCGTCGCGCTTCTACATGGCCACGCTGCGCGGCAACCCGACTCTCTTCAATGTCCGGTTTCTCTACGTCGGTATCCGGAACCGGACGGATCGGACGATCGACTCGGGGGAGATCTGGTTCGACGATCTCAGACTCACGGACGTGCGCAGGGACGTCGATCACGCGGAAAACGTGAGGTTCACGGCCGATTTCGCGGGCATCCTCCAGCTAAACACCAGCTGGACGCGGACGGGGCCCGAGTTTCGTTCTCTCCGCCAGAGCCGCGGGAGCGGCACGACGAACAGCGGATTGAACCTGAACGCGAAAACGGAGATCAATCACTTCATCCCGACGGCGCGTTTCAATCTCCCCATGAATTTCCAGTACAACTCGACGGACATGCTGCCGAAATATATGCTCAACAGCGACGTCGAAATCGCGGACGCCGCCGTGCGCGACAGCCTGAAGAACGTCTCGGCGAGCTACGGCTTCAACGTGTCGATGAGCAGGCGCGGCTCGTCCAACGTCATCATGAGGAATCTGTTCGACAACCTGAGGACCGGTTTCAGCTACTCGAAGCGGTACAACTATTCGCCGACGAGGCGCGATACCACCTGGACGATGAACGGGAATCTCAGCTACCAGATTCAGTTCCGGGACAAGCGCGAGCTCGGGCTTTTCAAGGGCATCAAATGGCGCTACTGGCTCACGAGTCTGTCGTACGAAACGGGGGCGAACCGCCAGACCAGGGAAGAGTACACGCGGAGCGGCGCCAACGAGATGGTCAGACGTCCATTTTTCTATGACGCGAGATGGAGCAACGCGGTCAACACGCTCTACGAGCCCTTCGATGCGGTAAAGATCACGTTCAACCTGAGCGAGCAGCGGGATCTCAGCATCGATCATACCTTCCGCGGGATGCCTATCGGCGTGGAGACGAACTTCGGGCATAATCTCAGCTTCAATTACCAGCCGAGTCCCCAGACCCCCATTCTGTCCGAGTTCAATCCGCGGTTCGATTTCAAAAGCAGGTATGCGGAAGATCTGACCCCGGGCAAGCGGCAGGGCGCTGATCCGTTCGGAACGCGATACATCAACAACCAGCGCGAGATGACGTTCGCCTTTATGTTTGACGCCGGGCGGTATATCACGCTCATCGGCGAGAAAACGCGTCTCGTCGAAAAGGGGGGCCGGCCGCGCAAGTCGCTGAGTTACGGAGCGTCCCGGTCCGGGCCCATGACCGCCGATGAGCGCATGCGGTTGATGAAGCAGCAAAAGGAGGAGGAGCGGACCCGGAAGAGCGAGAATGTGGGCAAGATCGAAGCGATCGATGACGAAGAGGCAGGCCTCATCCCTCCGGGCGGCGTCGCGCCCGGCCGGCCGGCCTCGGTCCAGCCGCCGTCGGGATCACCGGCGGGAGGTCTCAAGGACCTCGGGATGCGTCGCTCTGCGGCGGATACGACCTCCGCGGCAGGGGCGGATACGATCTCCGCGGCGAAGGTCGATACTTCCGCGGCGCGAGCGGATACGACGGTCGCCCGGAGACGCGATCCGCTCATACCGGTCAGGAAGCTCGTGCGGTTCCTCGGTTCGATCGAGCCCCTGAACGCCAACGTCAACTTCGATCACCGCAGCTCCTACGACAGGATCTACGAGCGCGCCGATCTGTGGTACCAGCTCGGCTTCACCGACAGGGCAGGCGTCCCGAGCTCCGGGGATTCCGTCGAGGACAATTCCCCTCTCAGGGCGACGGACAACGTCAACGTCGCTCTGCGATCATCGATCGGGCTCACCTCGAACATCGGGCTCGAGGCGAAGGCGAGATTCGATCTGGGGCAGGACGAAACGAACGGAAGAAGAACGAAGAGCAGCCGCTCGACATGGCCGGCCCTCACGCTCGACTGGAAGGGGATGGAAAAATACCGTTTCCTGAACCGGTTTATCACCCAGAGCAATTTCGTGCTGGGCTTCGAACGGAGGAGGAGCGAGAACCAGAGCGGGCAGGAGAACGCCTATACGGTAAGCCCCAACTTGAACCTCGAGTGGAAGAACAAGCTCTCGAGCAATCTGAGCTTCAACTACAACAAGAAAACGCGTGTAAGGAACGAACAGGAGCTCTGGGACAAGAGCTGGACGGCCGTCGTCGCCCTGAAGTACAATATCGAGGGAAGCCGGGGTTTCGGTATTCCGCTCCCGTTCCTGAACAAGAAGAAAATCAGCTTCAAGAGCGTGCTCACGACGGGGCTCAACCTCCAGTACAGCAGGCTCATGACGCAGCTCGATCCCGCCTCGGCGGTGCTTTCGATATCGCCGAACATTTCCTACCGGTTCAGCAACAGCGTGCAGGGAGGGGCAGGGGTCGATTACAAGAGGACGTCGGGCGGACGATTGGGGCAGGTGCGCCAGATGATCGACGTTCGCGTGAGCGCGGAATTCAGATTCTGAGGAGAGGCGATGCGGTTACTTGCGATTCTCGCCGCGGCGTGCGCCGCGGCGCTTCAGTTCAGCGGATGCGCGCGGAGCGCGCCGCCGGCATTCGACGGCGCGTCGGCCTTCGTGTTCCTGCAGGAGCAGTGCGACATGGGACCGCGGTTTCCGGGGTCGCCGGGGCACGCGGCGATTCAGCGGTTTCTCGTCGAGAAACTCGCCGCGTTTGGCGCGAGCGTGACGCAGCAGCCGTTCGAGGCGGTACTCTCGACGGGAGATACGCTTCGTCTCGTGAACATCGTCGGCGCATACCGCCCGGATGCCCGGAAGCGGATTCTCCTCGGCGCCCACTACGACACCCGGCCGCGCGCCGATCGAGACCCTGATCCCGCGAACCGCGCGCAGCCGATCATCGGCGCCAACGACGGGGGGAGCGGCGTTGCCGTTTTGCTCGAGCTCGCGCGTTTGCTCGCCGCATCGTCGCCGTCCGTCGGCGTCGATCTGGTTTTCTTCGACGGCGAGGACTGGGGCGAGGAGGGAAACACGATGGACTATCTGCTCGGATCGCGCCGCTACGCGAAAGGTCTCGGCGGCCGCCGCCCCTATGCCGTGATCGTCGTCGACATGGTCGGGGAGCGCGATTCGCGCATGCCCATCGAGGGGTTTTCCGCGGCCGCTTCCCCGGCGCTCTGCGCCCGGATATACGGGATCGCGCGGACGCTCCGCGTGCCCAACTTCGTGCAGTCGCAGGGTGCGTCGATCATCGACGATCATCTTCCCTTCATCCAGGCAGGCATCCCCGCGATCGATCTCATCGATTTCGAGTATCCGTACTGGCACACGCTCGCCGACACGCCCGATAAGTGTTCGAGCGAGAGCCTCGAGGCCGTCGGGAGCGTGCTCGTCCGTTACCTCTGGGAAGAGCGATAGGCCAATATTTCTCTTGATTTCCCCCCCCTTTTCCGCTAGGTATTGTGCGGTGTGTGGGGCGCGGGATGCCCCACTTTTGTTTTTTTACGCGCGCGGGACGGATGTATGGAGCCCGACAAAGAGCTCAATGAGCTCATCGA
>JBAZPL010000113.1:0-8293 GCA_041648155.1 Candidatus Krumholzibacteriia bacterium | reverse complement strand
AATGTTGATCGCCTGATCGAAATCCTTCCTCGTGCATTTCTCCATGCAGGGATGGAAACAGACGCGCCCCGTCACCGAGGGCATCGGGTTCGATTCGATGATCGTCCGCCACGCCTGCTCGTAGTCGTTCTCGGTCGCGAGAAAGATGTACCGCTGGATATTCTCCGCCGTGGGGCACCCGAGACGGCACGGAGAGATCTTGTAATCGTAATACGGCCGCACGTTACGCCAGGAGCCCGTCAGGTTATACGTCATGTCGGCCACCGACATGGCGCAGAGCGGCATCTCCTTGAAGCTCTTGAAGGTGATTTTCTCTCCCATGTATCCTCCAGGCTTTACGTGGTACGGAAGCTCGTTCGACCGAATTCTATCGATGAATACGCGTCACTTCGAAATGAAAGTGACGCCGTGAAATGCCTCCTCGGCCGCCTTACGGTTGTTCTCCTTGCGCATCGGGACGAACTCCTCGACGGCGTCGAGCACCGCCGTGAGCCCCAGGAGCTTCGTCGCGCCCGCGAACGCGCCGACGATCGCCGTGTTGACGATCGGCGCCGACCGCGAGCCGAGACCGTATTTGAGCGCGATTGTGTTCGCGTCAACGGTCGCGACGCGGAACTTCTTCAGCATCTCGCTCGACTGAAGATCGCGGTTCGTATTGATGACGATCCAGCCCCCTTCCTTGAGGCCGACCGTGATGTTGATCGTATCGAGGAGCACGGGATCGAGGACGATGAGATGGTCGGGTTCGTAAATCTCGCATCGCTCGCGGATCTCTCCCTCGGAAACGCGCGTGAACGAAACGACGGGAGCGCCTCTCCGCTCGACGCCGAAGGCGGGAAACGCCTGCACGAATTTCTTCTCGCGGAAGAACGCCTCAGCGAGAATCTCGGAAGCGATCACTGCCCCCTGACCGCCTCGGCCGTGGGTTCTGATCTCTATCATACGCGATCCCTTCTAGGTGAGTGCAACTTTCTATGGGCCAAAGAGTTCCGAATTAACCGACCCGTCGCCCAACCCCCCATTTCAAGCTCGATGAGTAGCCTAATCGATTGATCGGGCAGGGTCAAGACCTTTTTGTTATCTCGCAAAATTTTGCCTTTGGTGATTGCCGGGCAAGAAGGAAAATCGCGCCCAGGAGGACTCGAACCCCCAACCTTCTGGTCCGTAGCCAGACGCTCTATCCAATTGAGCTATGGGCGCAACCGAGCTTTCAGAATCCGGTGATCGTCTTGTCCGGCGGAACGTGCGCGCTATCGCCCGTGCCGCGCGGCTGCTGCGTCGCGGCGAATCGCGATTCGCTCTCTTCCAGCACGAGTTCGATGCCTCCGACGACCGCGGCTATAAGATTATAAACAACGGTCCATATCGCAACGACAATCGTGCCGAAGATCGCGTACATGACCGCGATCACGGGGATGAGGATGAACCCGAGTCCCCGCAGCATGGTGACCTGCGAGCCGAAACCGGTGTCGGCGAAGGAGCTCATGAGGACTCCCCAGGTCGAGAGCAGGATCGCATAGAAAACGCCGATCACGATTCCGATAATAATGAAGACGACGAAGGCCATTTTCAGCACCGGCCAGAGCGGAATCTTTTTCAGCACGAAGGTATGAGCCACGGCTCCTCCTTTTATCATGGCGGAGAGGGCGGGATTCGAACCCGCGGTAGGGGATTAGCCTACAATCGCTTAGCAGGCGATTGCCTTCGGCCTCTCGGCCACCTCTCCGCCTGTCATTCAATAAGATCTATTTTGGCGGAGGGCGAGGGATTCGAACCCCCATGGGCTTTCGCCCGGCGGATTTCAAGACCGCTGCCTTACCAATTAGGACTAGCCCTCCAGAAAAAAACGGTCCTTCCTGAAAGCGAAGGCTTCGGTGCAGTATACGTCCCGGGCGCGCCGCCGTCAATACCAGAAGCGCCTCTCGCCGGCCTCATCTACTTCCCAGCGCTCGACCTTCCGGCGGCTCCGCGCGCGCTTCACCAGATAAACCGCGACGAAGATGAGGGCGGCGGCAGTCCAGTACGGCGTCGCGTTCAGGATCGTTCCGGCCGTCTTGTATCTCCTGTCGATCTCGACATACAGCTTCCCCGCGAAATCATACGCGGTCCGGCCGAAGGCCGACTCGAATCCGCTTTCGAAATCCCCCGCGTCGCGGATGAACGCGGTGAGCGTTATGAGAGATCCCGGCCGATCGCCGAGAAGCTTCCGGACCGCGAAGTAGCTCATTCCGTAGGAAAGAGCCGCTCTATCCGCGGAACGCGGGAAGGGTCCCCTGAGCTCCTCGAGATAGGGAAGGTCTCTTCCTCCCGCCATCGTCATGAATCGCCATTCATCGGAGAAGTCCCATTCCCCCGCCTGCATCAGGGCGAGCCCTTCCATGAACCAGGTCGGTATGGGCACGCCGCCGACCCGTTGGGCGAGGAGAAGGTGCGAGAGCTCATGACATACGACGGTGGAGAAATCGCGCGGGTTGCGGACGACGAGGTCGACGTTGATGCCGAGAACCTGGTTTTCAACGTCGGCGAACGCGATTCCCCATTCGGGGATCGCGCCCCCGTGCAGCAGCTCGAACGCTTTCATATCGGACGCGATGATGACCTCGATGACGGCGATTGACTCGAGCCCGAGCTCGCGCGCGATCCTTCCCGACGATTCCTCGAGAAGGGTTCCGGTTTCGCGGGCCATCTTCGCAAATTGGGGCGGATAGAATATGATGAACGAGCCGCTCTCCGTCTTGAGAATCTGATATCCCGCGGGAGCGTTCTCTCCCGCGGCGAGAGCGTTCTCTCCCGCGGCCGGGCGCGGAGCGGCCGCAAACGCGATCGCGGCGAGAAGGAGTACGACACCTGTGCCGATGCGCTTCGCCATCACGTCACTTTTTCGATGATCCCTCCACCGACGACGATGCCGCCGCGGTAGAGAACGAGCGACTGCCCTCGAGTGACCGCCCACTGCGGCTCGCGAAAAACCACCTCGAGGAGCGACCCGCGGCGAACGGCGCGCGCCACATCCGCGGGAGCTCGACCGTACCTGATCTTCGCCGAGAGGCCGCGGGAGAGATCGCGGCTCCTCAGCCGCAGACCTCCGCACAGGGCGCCCGCGCCGAAGATCTCCTCCTTGCGTCCGAGGACGACGCGGTTGGCATGCGTGTCGATTTCCGAGACATACAGGGGAATCCCCCCCGCGACACGCAGCCCCTTTCGCTGGCCGATCGTATAGAGATGAGCGCCGTCGTGCCGCCCCAGGACGCGTCCGCCACGGTCGACGATATCCCCGGGAGCGAAACCGATGTGCTCGCCGAGGAAACGCCGCATGTTTCCATCGGGCAGAAAGCAGACGTCCTGGCTTTCCCTCTGTCCCTCGTGGCCGGGCCCGAAGCGGACGGAGTCGCTCTTCACCGTTTCCTTGAGCATCTCTCCGAGCGGAAAGAGCGTGCGGCTGAGTATCTTCACCGGCACGCGGTACAGGAAATAGGACTGATCCTTCTTCCCGTCGAACGCCGCGGCGAGGAGCGGCGCGCCGTGTTCGCCGGACACGAGCCTCGCATAATGACCCGTCGCGATCCGCTCGCATCCGAGCCGGTCGGCTGCCTTGGCGAGGGCGGGGAACTTCACTTTCTCGTTGCACAGGATGCACGGATTCGGCGTCCGGCCCGCGCGGTAACCGTCGAGAAAATCGCGCACGACCGTTTCACTGAAATCCTTTTCGACGTCGATGACGTGGTGGTCGATCCCCAGCTTCGCGCAGAGCCTTCTCGCGCGCCTGAGGAGCGCGTCGCTGCAGCAGGGGCGCGGCGAACCGGCGGACCGGGCATAGCAGTAGAAGCGAAGGGTCACACCGAACACCCGGCACCCCTTCTCGTGGAGGATCCATGCGGCCGCGGCGCTGTCGACACCGCCGCTCATTCCCACGACGACCTGTTCCGTTTTCATTTGATTGGAGAGAGCTCCCGCAGCCGGGAGACCACTTGGGGAAACGTTTCGAGGAAGGCGTCCACCTCTTCGTCCGTGTTGACGATGCCGAGACTGACGCGAATTCCTCCCTGCGCGATCCCGGGAGAGACACCCATGGCGGTGAGTATATAGCTCGGCTCGTTCGCGCCGCTCGAACAGGCGCTCCCGCTCGAGATCGCGAAGCCGAGCATGCTGAGCCTCAGCGTGATCGCTTCCCCCTCGACGCGCGCGACGATCATGCTGCTCGTATTCGGGACGCGCGGGGCGGAGGCGCCCGCCACCGAGATGCCGTCAACCCGCGAGAGGGCTCCCCGCTCGAGCCGGTCGCGAAGGCTCCCGATGCGCTCCATTTCGCGGGGAAGTTCCTCCTTCGAGATGCGCGACGCCTCGCCCAGGCCGACGATGCCGGGGATGTTCTCCGTGCCCGGTCTCAAGCCGCATTCGTGGCTGCCTCCCGTATAGACCGGTTCGAGCGCCGTGCCACGCCTCACGTAGAGGGCGCCGACGCCCTTCGGCCCGTAGAATTTGTGCGCCGAGATCGACAGGAGATCGACGCCGAGATCGTCGACGTCGATCGGTATCTTCCCCGCACCCTGCACCGCGTCCACGTGGAACGTCGCGCCGCGCGAGCGGGCGAGCGCCGAAATCTCTCTGATCGGCTGGATGACGCCCGTCTCGTTGTTCGCGAGCATGACGCTCACGACCGCCGTGTCGCCGGTCAGGGCCTCCTCGAGGAGATCGAGCCTCACGACGCCGTTTTCGTCGCACGGAACGTACGAGACGCGGCAGCCTTCCTCTTCGAGATCCCTGCACGTTTTCAGAACCGCGGGGTGCTCGATATGGGAGGTGACGATGTGGTTCGCCGGGGAGATTCTCCGCCTCGCGCGCAGGGCGCCGCGAATCGCGAGGTTATCCGATTCGGTTCCTCCGGATGTGAAGATCACTTCCTCGGGTTCGGCGTTGATGAGCGAGGCGACGTGCGCGCGGGCGCTATCGATCGCATCCCGATTCTCCTGGCCGAAGAAATGGAGGCTCGAGGCGTTGCCGAAACGCTCCCGAAAATAGGGCAGCACGGCCTCGACGACCTCCTGCCGCAGGTAAGTCGTCGCGTTATGATCAAAATATATGCGCCGCTGTCGATTCTTATCCGCTGCCATAGTACCGTTACTATAAATCATGGCGCGGCGGTTTGCGAGGCAAAACGGCTCGCGCGCCTAGGGAACGATCGTGATCGTTTTTATCTTGTTTCCCTTCTTGATCTTTTTCACGATGTCGATTCCCTGAATCACCTTCCCGAAGAGCGTGTACTCGTTGTTCATGAGAGGAAGATGCTGCTTGCATATATAGAATTGCGTCTTCGCGCTGTCATAGTCGTCGGGGAGCCTCGCCATCCCGACCATACCCTCCTCGTGCGTGAGCTTCTGGCTGAACATTTCCCCCTCGATCTTCGGAAGCTCGCTCTCGATCGCGCCCGTCTGGATGACATACGACTCGACCCTGTGGAACCAGAGACCGTTGTAGAAGCCCGATCGCACGAGGCTCATGATCCGTTCGACGGCCTTCGGAGCCTCCTTCGGGTACAGCTCGACGACGATATCCCCGTATTTCTCCGTCGTGATCACCATGCGGGGAAGAGCCTCCCCGGCGGCTTTCACCCCTTCGCCCGCGGCGGTCGCCGCCGTATCGATCTGGGGACGGGCCGATGCGGGCACGAGGATACAGAAGAGAACGACGAGGGAGAAAACCGCTCCGCACAGAATTACCCGGCGGGCGGTCATCGAGGAAGCGTTGCTTGCTCGGACCATAACGGCACCTCCTATCGGTTAAAAGTAAAGCCTCCCCATCGCTGGGGAGGCTCCGTGTGAACGTGCTGCACGTGCGCCTGCGGCTGCTTCAGAATCGCTCCGTTTATTCCTGCTGCTTTTTTTGTTCCGCAATCTTCTTGAGTCTCACCTGCCTGTCGATCTGTTTCTTCGCCGAATCGACCCACTGGGGATCCTTCGTCGCGACGACCTTCTCGAACATCGCGATCGATTCATCGAAACTCTCGAGCTTCGAGAGCGCTGCGCCCCACTGATAGTAGAGGAGCGGCGCCTGTTGGTCGCTATTCCCGTCCAGGCCGCGCTTCGCCGAAGCGATCGCTTTCTGGTACTGGCCGAGATCGTTGTACACGAGGGCGAGAATGCCGCTGACGTACGGATCGCTCCCCTTGAGCTCGAGCGTCCTCTCGAGCTCGGCGGGGGCTTGCGCCCTGCGGTCGGGCATCTGGGAGAGAACGAGCCCGAGATTCTGATGGTACTCCGCCTTGTCCGGGAACTGCTTGACGAGCTCCTCGTAAATGGGGATGGCGTTCACGAAATCCTTCTTCCTCATATACGCCGAGCCGAGCTGCATCTTGAATTTGTAATTATCAGGCGCAACCTCGGTCGCCCGCCGCAGATATTGTATTCTTTTATCGTCGTTCCCTTTCTTCTCGAAGAGCGAGGCGAGGGTTCCGAGCGACGTGGCGTCGTCCGGTTGAGCGGCGACGGCCATTTCGTAATGATAAATCGCCCTGTCCGCTTCGTTCTTCTTCAGATAGATGAAACCGAGGGATACATGTCCGTCGTAGCTCAAGGAATCCTTCGCGATGAGCTTCCCATAGAATTCCTCGGCCTTTTCCATGTTATCGACCTGGAGGTAGGCACGGCCGAGCGCGGCGAAATAGCCCGTGTTGTCGGGCGAGAGCGCGAGCGCCTTCTGATATGCGTCGATGCTGCCCTGGAAATTCTTGATCTTCATATACGTTCTTCCGAGCTCGACCCAGGCATCGAGAAAATTCGGCTCCAGCGTCGTCGCCGTCTTGAGCTGGCTTGCCGCCTCGTCGTAGTTGGCGGCCGAGAGGAACGACAGGGCCGACTGGTAATGGATCTTGGCGGGCGTGATATTCGTCTCGAAGCCGCTCTTATCCTTGGCCGTCATTTTCCCGGACTCAGAACCGGTCGCGACGTCCTTGTTACCGCCGGACGCGCAGCCGAAAATCGCGAGGAACGCGATACCCGAAAAGAGAACGAATGCTTTCTTCACCATATCTCCCTTTCTAGGCCGATTGTTCGCAATGTGGTCCAAGGTCAAACCTCCTCCCACCCCCCCATAATTAGGGCAACGGGCTCATCCCTGTCAAGATGCGAGTTCGCCTCACGGCCGGGGCGGGGGGACGCCCTCTCCCGGGGGCGCAAGGAGAACCTGCTGAAGGATCGCGATATTCTCTCTCGCCTTTTCGGCGAGATCGCTTCCCGGGGCGCATGAGACGACCGTTTCCCATTCGACGAGCGATTCGCTGAACATGCCGCTCTCCCAGAAGAAAATGGCAAGGTAGAAATGCGGCTGGGGATCGAGCGAATCGATCGCAAAGGCCTTCGAGAGATGCGCCTCGGCAGACTCATACTCGGCCGCGTCGAAGAGCGCGTACGCGGCGTGGGCGTGGGCGAGGAGATCCTTCGGATTCGTCTCGACCGCCTTCTCGAACATCCGCAACGCCTCGTCGCGCCTGCCTTGCCCGTCGAAGATCACCCCCATGTTGACGTACGCCTTCGAGAGAGGCGGGGAGATCGCGGCGGCCTTCGCGTAATAGTGAAGCGCCGAATCGGGTTTCTCTCCCTCATGGAAAGCGACGCCGAGCTGGAAGTAGATATCGGGATCATCCTTTCGCGTCCCCAGGAGATACGTGAGGTACGCGATGCGAGGGCCGGGCGCGAGCCCATCGAGCACCTGGCCGAGCGAATCCGGTTTCGATGGAGAGGCGGATCCGGGGCTGACCGGAACCGATAGTGACACGTAAATCGCGAGCAGGAAGATATAAAGCGGACGAAGCATGATCCGAAACCTCCGCGGACCGTTCGTCAGCGTTCCGTTCTTCGCCTCGACCAGGTCTCCGAGGCGCTCAGACCGATCGCCATTCTGAAAACACGCTCGTCCACGCCGTTATTGCCGACCGACCCGATCTGCCCGATCTCGAAGGAGAGGTCTATCTGTCCGGGACCTCCGGGAAGGTTGAAGCCGGTCCCGAACGTGACGAAGCGCGATTTCACGGGGCGCCCGGCGGGATACTCGAGATGCCAGCGGTTTTCGTAAAATCCGAGCCGCAGGGGAATTCTCGTAAAGAAGCCTCCCGCTTGACCGCCGCGTTTCTCGACGCCGATCGCCGCGAGCCTCTCCTGCCCTATCGATCCGGCGAGCTGCTCGAAGCCCCGGGTTTCCGGGGCGCTCCGCCGCCAGAAATGGGCGCTCAACCACCAGCGCTCGGTGATTCCGAACGCGGCACCGGCCTCCCAGAAGGACGGGAGCTTGAATCGCCACG
>JBAZPL010000112.1:0-8330 GCA_041648155.1 Candidatus Krumholzibacteriia bacterium | reverse complement strand
CGCGAGCCGCGGAACTCTCGCCGTCTCCCCATAATCGAATAAGCGGGCAGAGAGCGAGCAGCACCGCCCCTCCGAGAAGGGCCGCCGCGGGCAGCGTCACCCCGTCGATCCCGAGGCTCCTCAACGTCGAAGCGATCCCCAAGGCGCCGGCGGCGGCGAGCAACCAGTAATCGCGCGTTCGTATCGTCGTTTTCATCCGTGCTTGTCATGAGCGGCTGAACGCTCAGAGCGCTTTTACAACCACGACGGTCATATCGTCGTACTGCGGGGCCGATCCAACGAATTGCATTTCGACCCGAACGCTCCGCTCCTCGCCTGCCTCGAGCCCTATTCTATATGATCGAGCCGAAGGCAACAACAGCAAGATACGGGAACGGCGTCGAGCGGCCCGTGCTTTGGAATTTACCTTGACCCCGCGAAGCCGGCTCCGTAGCATAAGTTCGAGCAGGATGGAATGCAACCGGGGGAGGAAAGCCGTGTTTGTGGAAATGGCGCGGGGATTATCTCGACGAAAATACGTATCGCTCTTATCGCTTCTCTTCGCGGGGCTTCTTTTCGAGACCGGCTGCATGCCCGCCTCGTATGAAGGGAGCGCAGGCACCCAAGATCCCATCAACGACATTCAGTACCTTGAGAGCTATGGAGAGTGGTTCGAGATGCCTCCCTACGGCCCAGTCTGGCATCCGTTCGTCGTAGCGGACTGGGCTCCGTTCTCTCACGGGCATTGGATGTGGACGAATGACGGATGGGCGTGGGTATCCTACGAACCGTTCGGATGGCTCGTCTATCACTATGGCTTCTGGGACTATCGGCGCGAGATCGGCTGGTTCTGGATACCCGACGACGCCTGGTCGCCTGCTCGCGTCGAATGGTATACCTCCGGCGATTATTGCGCCTGGGCGCCCCTTCCTCCTCCGGACGTGTACTGGCCCGCACCCTGGGAGCCGTTCGATACCGACGTTTGGATCGTGGTCGAAATCGATAAATTCACCGATGACAACGTCGGCAGCCGCGGGATAACGAACCCCCTTCCTCGTACCCTCGCCAAGAGGGAAAGCATCAACGGACAACCGCCCGATATCAGGATCATCAGGGAGCGTGAAAACAGGAGTCTGAACCCCGTCATGATCCGGAAAGAGCCCGCCGAAATACGCACCCGACCTCTTCCGGAACAGCCGAAATCCGTCGTCCCGAGAGATTCGGGCCTCGAGCGCCCAAGAGAATCGGGCCTCGAGCGCATGGTTCTCCCTCGAGCCGACCAGCGCAAAGTGGAGAAATATTCCCCCGAAGTACGGCGAGAGGTGCTCGCTCCGAGGAAGGCTTCCCCGCCCCCAGAGCAAAAACCCGCCGAAGAAAAGCCCGACAGCGCGCGAACGAAGACTCTGAAGCGGCGCTGATACGGCTCGAAAAAGGAAAGAATCCACGATGGAATGCGCGATCATAACGACGTACCGCTGCAACGCCAAATGCCGCATGTGCGAGGCATGGCAGAATCCGAGCGCGGCCCCGGAAGAGTTCGACCCCGAAATCCTGCGCAAGATCCCCGCGGGGATGAAACGCCTCAATATCACGGGGGGCGAACCGCTCGTGCGCAAGGATCTCATGAAGATCGTCGAGATCCTTGACTCGAAGACGAAGCGTCTCGAGATCAGCACGAACGGTTACCTATGCGACCGGCTCGAGGAAATCGCGCGGAAGTTTCCCCGCCTGACGGTGCGTGTCAGCGTCGAGGGACTCCCGGCGACCAACGACGCTCTCCGCGGCATCAAGGACGGCTTCGACCACGCGATGCGTTCGCTGCTCCGTCTCAAGCGACTCGGGCTCGAGGATATCGGTTTCGCCATGACGATCTCCGGCGAGAATTGCCGCGATCTTCTCGATGTTTACACGCTCGCGGCTTCGATGGACATCGAGCTCGCCAACGCGGTCGTCCACAATTCCTTCTATTTTTTCAAGAGCGACAATGCGATCTCGAACGTTGAGGAGGTCGATGAAGCGATGTGCCGCTTTATCGAAGCCCTCCTTCGATCGCCGCGCCGTGCGCCCAGGAAACGGATCAAGGATTGGTTCAGAGCGTATTTGAACCTCGGATTGCTCGCGCACGTTCGGGGCGAGAAGCGTCCCATCCCGTGCGGCGCCGGCACCGATACCTTTTTCGTCGATCCCTGGGGCCGCGTCCTCGCATGCAACGGATCCGCCGAGCCATGGATCATGGGCGACCTGAGGACGCAATCGTTCGAGGAGATCTGGAGCGGCCCGAGCGCCGCGGAGATCCGGGCTCGCGTCGCTTCCTGCGGCCGGGACTGCTGGATGACCGGCACCGCCGTACCGGCGATGCGCCGCGCGCCCCTCAAACCGGCGCTTTGGGTCCTGAAAAGCAAACTGCGGATCCTCCGGGGCAAGCCGGTTGTGTGCCGCGGATGACCGGCGGGAATCAATCGATGAATATCGCAATCCTGGGAATAAAAGGCGTACCGGGGCATCACGGCGTCGAGGTCGTCGTCGATTCCCTCCTCCCCCACCTCGTTTCCCTCGGACACGCGATCACCGTATACGGATACGAGAGCTACACGAAGCCGTCCGCAGATTATCGCGGCGCGCGCATCCGAACGGTCGCCGGAAGCGAACGGAAGAATCTCGAGATGATCTCTCACCTGTGGAACGCCGTTCTCGACGCACGACGCGAGCATTTCGACATCGTTCATATTCATAGCACCGATCCCTGCCTTCTCGCCTGGCTTCCGCGTCCGCGGTACGGGATCGTCGCCACTTCTCACGGACAGGCGTACCTGCGGAAGAAATGGGGCATCGCGGCGCGGGCGATGTCGAAAGCCGCCGAGCGCATCTTCATCAGCTATCCGAAAGCGGTCACGTGCGTTTCGAAGCCGCTCTGCGATTATTACCTCGAGCGCTACGGCAAGAGCGTCTCGTATATCCCCAACGGAATCTCGTTCAGGGAGAAACCGGACGCGAGTTGGCTCCGAAGATGGAATCTCGAGCCAGGGGGTTACCTGTTTTCGTCAGCCGGGCGCATCGAGCGAACAAAAGGGCTCACGACGCTGATAGAATCGTATCAAAGGCTCGGCTCGAAACTGCCCCTCGTCATCGCCGGAGGCGGAAGCGCGACCGACACCGCATACTTCGAGGAGTTGAAGGCGTGCAAACCCCCGGGAGTCCTCTTCGTCGGATTTCTCGAAGGTGACGAGTATTACTCCCTCTATGCCCACGCGCGTGTCTTCATTTTCCCCTCCGAATACGAGGCGATGTCCATGACGCTTCTCGAGGGCTTATCGTACGGGGTCCCGACCGTGTACAGCGATATACCCGAGAACGAGGCGGTCGCCCGCGGGCTTGGGATTCCGTTTCGCGTTTCCGACGCCGAGTCTCTCGCCGCCGGCATTCGCCATGCGCTCGAGAACAGAACGGAAGCCGAGGCCCTCGGCGCCAAAGCCCGCGAAGCCGTCCGCCGAAATCACGATTGGTCGGTCATCGCGCGGCAGTACGACGAGATTTACCGGAAAATCACTTCACATTTATAAACGTGCAGATTTCGCTCGCGAGGAGTCTTTCCTTGGGCTTCGGCTCCTCAGCCGGGAATCCGACGGTAATGAGAGCCGGAACGTCCCAATTCGACGGTATATCGAGAATGTGCTTCGCCTTTTTCTTGTCGAACCATCCGATCCAGCACGTTCCGAGACCGAGCTCGGCAGCACGAAGGACGAAATGCTCCCCCGCGATCCCCGCGTCGAGGAGATGATAGTCGATGCCTTTTATTCCCGCTCCGAGCCGGTGCGTCACGACGTCGAGCTTCATGGCGAGAGCCACGATGACGGGAGCTCCGGCGGCGAACCGGTTGGGCACAATGACTCCTCCCATCGCTTCCTTCACCAGACGGTTTTTCATTTCTCCCTCGACGACGAAGAAACGCCGGCCTTGCGTGTTCGATGCGCTCGGGGCGAATCGCGCCGCTTCGACGCATGATTCGATCATCTCTCGCGGCACCGGATCCGGCCGGTAGTCCCTGACACTGCGGCGCTTCTGTACCAGATCCATGAACGCGCTCATAATTCCTTCTCCAGATCCGAGATTATTCTCCGGGCGCCGGCAACGAATGCAAAACCGTACGCGAGATTGAGCAGGCTCGCGAGATGCATTTCCTCGTTGATGCTCGCCGTGCCGTCGGCGGGGATGAAAACCCGGAAATCACGGAAATACGCATCCCGGGCCGTGGACTCGCAGCACAGATTCGTCATGATGCCGCTGATGACCAGATCCTCGATC
Organism: Candidatus Krumholzibacteriia bacterium; assembly: GCA_041648155.1. Taxonomy (GTDB): domain Bacteria; phylum Krumholzibacteriota; class Krumholzibacteriia; order Krumholzibacteriales; family Krumholzibacteriaceae; genus SSS58A. Next base: position 4,049 of record JBAZPL010000112.1, on the reverse strand, counting down.
TTCAGGCATCGCAAAACGATCTCGAGATCCGTGCCGTAGAACGCGGAGTACCGATGCTTTGAAACGACCTTTTCTCCCGGCAGCGGCGAGATATCGCGATGAATCTCGCTCTCCGGGCTTCCTTCGACGCACATACCCTTCCACCACAACCGCATGATGCCGCTATCGAGGTTGTCCGGGTGATGAACGTGCTTCGTGAAGATAACGGGACGGTCGATTGCCCTGAACGCGTCGATCATTTCCTTCACGGTCGGCAGGATCGCCGGCCCGCCGCACGTGAAGGTGGAAGATCCCGGATCGAGAAAGAATTCCTGCATGTCGACGATCAGGAGCGCGCTTCTGCCCGCGTTGAGCCGCATCTCGTGCTGATTGAACGGGGCGATAGTACGGAGCCAGAGCTCCGTCTTCCCGGAAAGGGTTTTCGATGTTACGTACGGTTCCATGCGCGGACCTCCTCGAGGATACGTGCTCGATCCTCGACTCGCAGCGCTCCCGGCTCGGGGCGAAGATTATTCTCCCGGGAAGAGAGCTCCCCTCTTCTCCGCGAAGCCGTCCTTTCCCCCGAGGAGCAGCGCCCCGGACGGAACCGTTTCAGCGGCGAGACGGCACATCTCATCCGATATCATCCGGATCTCCCACTGCGCGGCCATGTTGCTTCTGAGCCGAGAAAAATGGTAGAGCTCCCGCAGATTGAGACAGAAAAGCACGCGCCTCCGATGCGCGTTCAGCAGGGCATACTCGGCGGCACGTCCGAGCTGAAGCGCATGCGAACCGTAGAAACGCTCGGCGCGCCTTGCGGCGTCGCGCAGGAGCGCGACCCGCTTCGCCTTCACGAATGTCTCGGGGATCGATAACCCGAGTCCCGGATCGTACGGCTGAGGCAGCAGTGTCGCGATCCGGTGCCGCTTGAGCTGCGCGTAGCAGGACGCGGACAGAATGATCTCGAAGGCGAACTGCACCGTTTCGAACTCCCTCCAGACCGCGTCGTGCCGCTCGAGACGCTTCAACGCGCCGAGGATGACCCGGGCCCTGCCCCTCGGGCCGAGACGCGTCGCGGCGGCGATGGCCTCCCGCATCGAAACGCCCCGCGCGGAGAATATGATGCTCGCCGCGAGCCGCGCGTCAGCCTCCGGAGTAACGTCCATCAAGCGCACGGAAACGCCGACCGCCTCCCGCCCCGCCCCGCGGCGCGGGACCATCGCCGCAATCTCCCGCATCGCATCGGGCATCTCGCGGTAATGCGGCCCCGGTTCGGCGTATCGGATGAGGGACGGGATCAGTCCTTTCGTCGCCTTGAACGCCTTGCCCGACAACTCGCGAAGCTCCGCAAGGGGATGCCCCGCGAGGCGCCGTATCACGTATTCGAGCTCGCGCGCGTTCACCGTCATGCCGAGCTGGGTCGCGGTCGCGAGCGGCATGAGGTAGCGCGCGTCCTCCTTGGCCGGCCCCGGATCCTCGCCGCACGCCGCTATGCTCCGGTACGCAGCCTCGTACGCATCGTGAAGGCCGTTGACGAGGCGGCGGAACTCCCGCTCGAGCCGGGCTTCCTTGATTTCCGGGGGTACCACAACGTCACGCGAGAGACGGATATAGCGCTGGGATTTCTCCGTATACGAAGCGAGGCGGAAACGCTCGAGCTCTTCGACGGCGAGCCTCGAGAGACCCGTGAGATCGAGATTGACGACGGCGTGCTCCGCCACCGAGGCGTGCCCGAGGCCGAACACGATCCGCTCGTTCGATCTCCTGGCCTTTTCCACGGAGCCGCGCGCCTCACCCCGAAGGGCCGAGATGCTTCTCGGATCCCGGCTGATGCGGGCGTACGCCGCGGAAATGACCTCGGGCGTCACCGCCTCGCCGAAACGCCTGCGCGTCTCTTCGAGAAGCGCCGCCTCCGCGTTGAATCCCGCGAGTTTTACCTTCATCCCGGCCCCACTTCTCCCGCATTAAAAGCTGAACAGGACGCTTCCGTAGAACTTCCAATCTTTTTCATAAGTGATCTCTTCAGTCGTGAAGGGCACAGCATACGTGACCTTATTGAGACTGTACGCCGCCTCGAACGACGCGGCCACCGGATAGCTGTAGAAAGTGAAGCCCTTGAGACGCAGATCGAATCCGACGTCCTTCTGATTTCCGTCCAGATCGAGCTCGTCCGTGATCCATGCCTTGCCGGCCTCGGCGAAGATTCCCGCGTAGAGAGAGCCGAGATAGAGAACGGACGCTTGCTTGTTGATGCCGCGCCAGACGGGGAACCGGTACGTGAGGCGGCCCAAGGCCATTCTCGTCCCGCCGAGGCTGTAGTACGAGTACCCGCGCAGGCCATCGCGCCCCCCGAGATAGAGATAGAAGAAATCGTTTATTTCGCTCTGGTCAATCGCTCCCGCGCGTGCCTGCAACGAGAGCGCATGCCGCCCGAGCGGAAGCGGAATGAATTCCTCGTAGAGAAACGTGTACCTGCCGAAATAGTCCTTATTGTAGATCGGCCATATGAGACCTTCCGCAAATTCCCCCGAGTGGAGCTTGTCGAACGCCTTCGTAATCTCGATGTCGAGAATTCTTCCGCTTCTCGGATTGATATCGCCGTCGACCTCCTCGCGAACGCTCTTGTAATGCCAGAGAAGCGATAGCTCGTCCGCGATGTAGTAGTTCCAGCCGATTTCCCCTTTGAATTCCGCCTGATTGAGAAGCTCCCAGATCTCGATATTGACGCCGTACTCGCCGTGGTTGTACTGCAGCACCGCCTCGTTTCTGTTGAAAGGGGTCGTCGGCGCGAGCTCCATCTTCACCGTGAAGAAAGCGTCCCACAGATCGTAACGCACCTTCAAATCGCAGTTGCTCTTAACGCCGGGTTTTGAGGGATCTACCTCCAGCAAATCCTGGTAGCCGTATCGAGTCCGGCTCCGGTAGACTTCGAAACCGAATGTCGGCTTGAACTGCTTCGTCTCGACGGCGAGGTTGAGATCGAACTCGCCGTTTGTGGCGACCGATCCCCCTGCGAATACGCTTTGTCTCCCCAGATAGTCCCCCGTATCGAGGAAAACGCCGACGCGCGGCTTTCCCTGGAAGATCATGAACCGGGGATACACGAATGTCTTCGTATATTCGATGCCGAATTTCTTCCCGGGCGCCGCAATCCGGGCGCCTGAGCCTTCGAAAGCGCCGGACGCGTTCGTATCCGCGGTCCAGGCGGCCGGACGCGCAGCGATCGACATCCGCTGCGCGGCGAGACGTCCGTCGTCCGCCGTCGGATCGACCGGGACCGCGCTCATTTTCCAGCCCCCGATCGAGCGGATCTCGAATCCCTCGGGGCCGTAGCCGGTGTACAGGAGATCCGGCCCGACGGGCGCCGGCTCGAAGGCTCCGCCGATGCAATTCGTCGCCATGAGATCGCCCGATCCGTCCATCGGGTGATAGTAAATGTTGAAGATCCCCGTCCGGTCGCTCGCGTAGAAAAAGCCGTCCCCGGCGTCGCTCCATCGCGGATCCCGTTCGTCCGCTTCCGTCGCGACGATCTCCGTTTCGACCCCGCTCCCGGGATCCACGAGAACAATGTCCCTGCTCTCCCCCTCGAAACGAGTCGCGAGAATCCCCTCCGCCCCCCATGAGAGCCCCATATACTCCCGCTCGCTCGCCTCCGGGGTCACAAAGGAATGACTTCCGTTCGCGGCATCGACGATGGCGATTCGCTGCGCCCCTTTTCCGGTTATCGCGCAGGCGATTTTTGTGCCGTCCGGGGACCATACGGGATTCGACGCGCGCAAGCCGCGGGTCAGCCTTTTTTCCTTTTTCGATTCCAGTGAATAGAGAAACAGATCGCTGCGCAGATAGCCGTGATCGTTCGAACGCGTTTTTCTCGAGAAGCAGATTCGCGGGCCGTCGGGCGATATTCCGAATCGCGAGCTCACATTCGAAACGATCGGTTTTTCCCTGCCCGCGCCTTCTTTCCTCATAAGATCCAGATCCGAGTAGTCCCGACCCCGGTTGGAGATGAAGAAGTATTCCCGGGCATCCTTTCCAGGCACGGGAAAGTGGTTCTGGAAGCCTTCCCCGGC
>JBAZPL010000111.1:0-8411 GCA_041648155.1 Candidatus Krumholzibacteriia bacterium | reverse complement strand
CGTCGAACCCCGGCCCGTGACGACGACGTGCTCGAAGGAAGGGGATCCGGCGCTCCGCTACGGATGGGGAGAGTACGACGGCCTACCGTACAATCAGCCGGGTAATGATTATGCGAGCGCATACGCCGGGCAAACCATCACGTACCGTCTCGCGCCCTACAACGCCGCGGCGACATGGCTTCCCGCCGGCTGCAAGGCGCCCGATACGCTGTGTTTCCACGCGAGCGACGCGAAGGGGTGGGCGATCGCCGCGAGCCCTCCGATCGGCACGCCGATGATCCTGAGCTCGGGCTATATCTGGTACCAGGACGTGAGCATCACGATCCCATGTTCGGCCGGCATTTCCACGTCGGACACGGTCATTGCGCAGGTCGCGTACACGGACGTGAGCGGCGTCTGCGCGCCCGAGTGCGCGGACTGCAACGATCCGAACACCCGTCCCACGACGGGCATAAAATATTACTCGGCCGATACGCTGATCATCACCGTCGTCGAGGCGCCCCCGACGCTCGCGATCCTTCAAGATACCCTGACGCTTGTCGACCGCGGCCAGACTCAGGCGTACGTTCCATTCACGATCTGCAACCAGGACGAATGCGCCCCGTCGACGAGCTACGGCTATATCATAACGAGCAAGGGGCGCGTCGGTCCGCCGCTCAACACGAGCGGCTCGATCAGCGTTCCCGGCGGGGAGTGCAAGGATCTCTACGGCATCGTGAACGCGGGCACCGCGATCGCCTGCACGTACGATACGCTGCGGATCATCGTGTGGACGACCGGCGATCCCGTTCTCTACGACACCTGCGTTCAGGTCATCCATGTCGTGGAGCCCGAGCCGGTTCCGCTCTTCACGCCTCCCGTCGTGGCGATCCTCGTGCTCGTCCTCGTTGCCGGCGCCGCCATTTTCATGAGGAGGCGGATGAGGAGCGGCAAGTAACGCTGCGCGGCTGACATGGGCTTTAATGCAGTACTCGGATCGTCCGGTGTCGAGCTCGAGACGGCGCTCTGTGATCGTCTCGCCGCGGCCCGGCGGGTCGATCGCTTCGCTCCGCTCACGATTCTCGTCGGCTCGAACCTCCTCGGAGCGTATCTTCGGAGAAATCTCGCGGAAAAAACCGGCGGGCTTTTCAACGTGCGTTTCGCGACGTTCGCCGATCTCGCGTCTCTTATCGCCCGTGAGGCGGAGATCGGGGCCGGCGCCCCGGCGCCCCCGTTCGCCGACCGGGTCGTCGTCGGGGAGCTCGTCGCACCGGGGAGGATAGGCTCCGGGCTCGCCGAAGCGGCGGGAACGAAAGGCTTCGCCGATGCCCTGATCGCGACCTTCAACGATCTCGCCGAAGCGGGATGCACCCCCGGGGTAGCAAGGGCGATCCTCGAAGCCGGCGTGTCGAAGGATCAGGCCGGCGCGAAGGCGGGAGAGGTGCTCTCCCTCTACGTGCGTTTCCGGGAGCGGATCGAGTCGCTCGGCGGAGATATCCAGACTCGCTTCATGGCCGCGCTCTCGAGTGCGCTCCCGCGGTCGTTCGGGAAGCACGTATTCGTCTACGGATTTTACGATTTCAACGAAATGCAGCGGCGGCTTCTCGCGCGCCTCGCGCGCGAGCGCGATGTGACGATGTTCATGCCCTGGGGCTTGGGGGAGGCCTACCGGTTCGCCGCGCGGGGGCGCGCCATGCTCGAGCGGCAGGGCCTCGGGCCGTTCGCTTCCGCCGTTTCGCCGGGCAGCGCGAGGCGTGTGCCGGGGCTGAAGCTGTTGAACGTCCCGGGGGAGGAGGAGGAGGTCCGGGAGATCGCCCGGAGGATTCTCGCGCGCGCGGGAAAAAAGGGCGTCCGGTTTGTGGACGTCGCGGTCCTCGTCCCCTCGGTCGAGACATACGCGCCGCTGTGCCGGGAGGTCTTTCGCGAAGCGGGGATTCCCTGCTCCATGCGCGCGGGTTCTGCGGCGGATGCCGGACCGGCGCTGCGCGGGGCGCTCGGGCTTCTCGAAATTCTCGGAGGCGCGATGGAGCGCCGCGGTCTGGTCGAGTTTCTCGTATCGGCGCCTTTGCGCCCGCCGGGAGCGGATCGAGCGCGCTCCGACCGTTTTTCGCTCTGGGCGCGATTGAGCGCCGAGGCGGGCATCATCGGCGAGCGGGGATGGATGGAGGAGAGCGCCGCGCTTGTCGAGAGACTGCGGGTTGCGAGCGGGAAGGATGAAGGGTGCGGCGAGGCCCTCGCCGCCGCGCTCGAAGTCGATACGGTGATCGGAAAAATCGTCCGCGCCGGGGAGGCCCTGCGTGTCGTCGCCTCGTGGCGGGGCCTTGCGAAGGCCTTTTCCGCCCTCGCGCGGGAGCTTTTTCCGGAAGCGGAGGACCTGGAATCGGCATGCGGCGCGGTCGAGGGTCTCGCCGCGCTCGATCGTCTCGGTTCGCCCGTCTCGTTCGAGGAATTCTCCCGGATCGCGGAGGCTTCTCTTGCGAATGCCGGCCGGTCCGCGGGGCGCTTCGGCGGTGAGGGGGTCAATATCCTCTCGCTCGCCCAGGCGCGAGGCCTCACCTTCGAAGCGGTCTTCATTCCGGGGCTCGCCGAACGGATCTTCCCGACGGTGGTGCGCCAGGATCCGTTCCTCGGCGATCGGCAACGCAGAGAGCTCAACGCGATATCGAACGGCGCGCTCGTTCTCCCCGAAAAGGCGGAGCGCCTGAGCGAAGAGGCGCTCCTCTTCGAGCTCGCTCGCGCGTCGGCGCGCGAAGAGCTCGTGTGCAGCTATCCGAGGTTCGAGGAGGGAACGGGCAGGGAGCGCATCCCCTCCTCCTTTCTCCGATTCATCGAAGGGTACTCGATCGACGGGGCGCACGGCGCGGGGCTCGATTACGAGCGCCTTCCGCGGGGCGCCCCGGTATCGCGCGGCGCCGAGATACTGAGCGCGCACGAGCTCGATTTCGAGAGGGCGCGCCAGTACCGCGACGGTTCGGGCTCTCTCCCGGACAATCCGTTTTTTTCGAAGGGCGCGCGGCTCGTCCGCGAGCGATGGGGGGCGCGGAGATTCACCGCGTATGACGGTGTTTTCTCGTCGAAGGAAGCGCTCGGCGAGCTTCGCGCGATGCTCGACGAGGGGGGCAGGCGCTTTGCCCCGACGTCGCTCGAAACGTACGCGCGCTGCCCGTTCGCCTACTTTCTCACGCGAGTGCTGTATATAAAAGCGATCGAGGAGCCCGAGCGCATCATCTCAATAGGCCCCCTCGAACGCGGGAATCTCATACACAAGATACTCGCGCGGATCTTCGGCGAGTTGAAGGAGAAGGGCCTTCTTCCCCTCAGCGCCGCTCCCGCCGCCGAGGTGCTCGCGATCGCCGGGAGAGTCATCGACCGCTTTCTCGAGAGCTTCCCGAATACGGCGAGCGTCGGGTATCCCGTTTTCTGGGATATGGAGAAGCGCCTCGTGCGCGAGTCGGTGCTGCTTTTTCTCGAGGAGGAGCGTCTCGAGGCGGGCGATTTCGTGCCGGAGCTTTTCGAGCGATCGTTCGGAAGAGAGCGCGACCGGCTCAACGTCTCGTTCGAGTGCGGAGGCCGGACGGTGCTCTTCTACGGGCGGATCGACCGGATCGACACCGCGGGTGGCGGCCGGTTCCGCGTCATCGACTACAAAACGGGCAAGCTCAACGGCAAGGATCAGGATCTCGCCCGGGGATCGGCGCTCCAGCTTCCCATCTACCTTCTGGCGGCGTCCCGGATTCTCGGTCTCGATCTGCGTCAGGGGGAGGCACGATACCGGCGCGTGGGAACCGGCGAGGGGAAGAGTGTCGTCTCCTTTTTCGGGAACAGATGGGACGAGAGCCGGGAGACATTCGCGAATATTGCGGACGTGATCACGAGCGGCGTCGAGCGCGGCGTCTTTTTCGCGCCCGCCGACGAGCAGGGATGCAGGAATTGCGACGTCAAGATCGCCTGCCCGTCGGGCATGGCCCGTCTCTTCGGGATCAAGGCGGCCAATGACGAGCGGGCCCGTTCGTACGTCGAGATGAGGGGCGAGGGGGAGGAGGAGGCATGAGCGGAGAAATCGGGAAAACGCGCGCGCTGCCCGTGGACGACGCGGCGCGGCGCCGGGCTGCGGGTGATCTCGAGACCTCGTTCTGTGTCGAGGCGGGTGCCGGCACGGGCAAAACGACCCTCCTCGTGGGCCGGTTCCTCGCCATCCTCGAGAGCGGGAAGGCCTCCTGCGGCCAGATCGCCGCGATAACGTTCACCGAGAAGGCCGCGGGAGAGATGAAGATCAGGCTGCGAAAGGAGATCGTCGATCGCTGCGCGGAGCCGTCGCTCGCCGCCGAGGCGCGCGCCAATCTCGAGAGAGCCTACGACGAGCTCGAACGCTCGCCGATCTCGACCATCCATTCTTTCGCGGCGACGATCCTGAGGGAGTATCCGGTCGAGGCGCGCGTCGATCCGAATTACAGCCAGCTCGATGCGCTGGGTGGCGCCCTCTTCTTCGACGAATGCTGGAGCGATTTTCTGGCGCGCGGGGCGGAGGAATGGGAGGAGACCCTGAGGCGGTTCATCTTTTTCGGCGGCTCGATAGACGATCTCTCCGCGATCGCCGCCGAGCTGTACGCCCACCGGGCCGAGCGGTCGTGCGAGCGCATGTTCGGGGGCGGTTCGTTTCCGGGGGACTGCACCCAGCCGCCCCCTCGGAATCCGGATCCCTCTTCGGAGCTCCGGGACGAGTTTGCCGCGGCGGCCGCGCGGCTTTCGGCGCTCGCGCGCGATCGCTGCACGAATCCCGCGGACCGCGGCAGCCTCGCGATACGGGAATTCGCCGCGAAGATGGGGGCGCTCGACCTCCTCCGGGGGGATGACCTCACGCGCTTTCTCCTCACGATCAAGCTTCCGAAGAACAAGGGGAGCAGGGAGAACTGGCGGCCGGCGGAGGCCTGCGCGGAGCAGAAGGGGATTTTCGGGGAGCTCGACGAGTTCCGGGAATCGGCGAGAGCCGAGCTCTCCGATTTTCTGAGGAACGGCCTTGAGGAATTCTTCGACGAATTTCTCGCTTCGGTCGAGAGGCGGAAGGAGGCTCTCGGCGTTCTCGATTTCGACGATCTTCTGATCAAGGTGCGCGAGCTGTTGAGGAGCGAGAGCTCGCTCGACATGCTCCGCGATCGCTACCGGTATATTCTCGTCGATGAGTTCCAGGATACGGACCCGGTCCAGGCCGAGATCGTCTATCTTCTCGCGGGCGCCCCCGGCGGAAGGGGCCGCCCGGAGCCCGCGCCCGGCAAGCTCTTCATTGTGGGGGACCCGAAACAGAGCATTTATCGTTTCAGAAAAGCGGACATCGAGATATACGAACGCGTGAAGGAGCGTCTCTCCGAAAGCGGCGAGCGGCTTTCGATCGTGGAGAATTTCAGATCGGTACCCGGGATCGTCGGGTGGGTGAACGAGACCTTCTCGGAGATCATGCAGCCTTCCGGCGACGGGATGTTCCAGCCGCGCTACGAGGCGATTCACTCGTTCCGTTCCGGAGACGGCTCCCCGGTGGTTCTCCTCGACCTCGAGCTCGCGGAGGGGGATTCCGGAACGCAGACCATCCGCGCTCGCGAGGGAGAGGCGATTGCGAGGCTCATCCACAAGCTCATGGAGAACAGGGCGACCGTCAGGGATCCGAGAAAACGCGACGAGCGCGCCCTGGAGTACGGCGACATCGCCGTGATCTATCCCGGGACGACGGGCATCGACCACTACGAAGAGCCGCTCCGCGCGGAGAGCATCCCGTACGTCGTCGAGGGGGGAAAGCTCTACTACGCCCGCGAGGAGATACGGACCCTCGCGGCCGCGGTCTGGGCGATCGAGGATCCGTACGATCCGCTCGCCCTTGTCGCCGCTTTGCGTTCGCCGATGTTCGGCGCGAGCGACGAGGATATATTTCTCTTCACGAGGAGCGGCGGCCGGCTCGATTATCTCGATCCGGGGGAGGGGGCGACCGATAAACCGGGCGATCTCGGCGCGGCGTTCGATCTCCTCGCCGAGCTCCATGCGAGACGCAACGAGCTCGGGCCCTCGGGGACGCTCCTCGAGCTTCTCAGGTGGACGAAATTTCTCGAGCTGTCGCTGCTCCGGCCTCACGGCGAGCAACGCGTCTCGAACATCAGGAAAGCGGTTTCGAGCGCGCGCGCATTCGAGGAAAAGAGGGCTTCGTACCGGCGCTTCGCCCGGTGGTTCAGGGATCAGGAGGCGCTCGCCTCGGCGGAGGGAGAGTCTCCTATCGTAGAGGAGGACGAAAACGCGGTCCGGCTCCTCACGGTGCACAAGGCGAAAGGGCTCCAGTTCCCCGTCGTGATCCTGGCGAATCTCGTCCAGAGCAGGCGCGCTTCATACCGGATTCTCGTCGAAGAGGGCAGCCGCATCTCGTTCAAGCTCGGGCTTCTCGAGACGAGCGATCACGAGGCGTTCGAAGAGGAAGAGAAGGCTCGCGAGGCGGCGGAGACGGTGCGTCTTCTCTACGTCGCCGCCACGCGGGCAGGAGACATGCTTGTCATTCCGCGCATGCCGAAGGAGGGGAGCTACTTCGGTCTCATCAAGGCGCGCCTCGTCGCAGATACGGGCGGCGCGGACGGGGCCGGCGCGGACGGAGCCGGTGAGGGCGGTGCGGATGGGACCGGCGCAACGGGAGCCGGCGCACGTGAAAAGCCGGCGCGGTCGGCGCACGTGAAGGACCTCTCTCTCTCCTCTCTGCCTCCCCTGCGCGGGAAACCGCGTCCGTTCACGAGGTTCACGGAGCCCTCGCGAGAGGCCGCATCGAAGGCAGCGCGGGAGCGCTCCGAATGGCTTCTCGCGCGAGAGCGGCTCCTCGCGGAAGCGCTGAAGGCGCCGTTCGTGCTTGCCCCTTCGAAGTTGGGCGCCGAGGCGTTCGCGCCCGCAACCCCCGCCGACGCTCCCCTGGTGTTTGGCCCCGGCACCCCGGCGGCGGATGGCCCCGGCGCCGTTCCGGCGCACTTCGATGCGGACCCGCAGTCCCGCGACCGGCTGCTTCTCTTTGGGCAGGCGTTTCACCGGATCATGGAGCTCGCCGATTTCTCGGATGCGGGTTCCCTGAGCGCCCTGGCGGCGTCGATCGCGGCCGGGCTCGGAATCGAGGATGCGGGTCCCGAGCTCGAGCGCGTCGCGGAGGCCGCGCTTCGATCCGATCTCATCGCACGGGCGTCGCGTTCCCCGCGCTGCTTCCGCGAGGTGTCTTTCGCCGTACCCTGGGAGGGGAACTTCATCGAGGGGAGAATCGATCTTCTCTTCGAGGAGGACGAACGCTGGACGCTCGTCGATTACAAGACTGACGACGTGACGGCGGCGCGCGCGAACGAGAGGATCGAGATCTACCGGCCGCAGGCGGCCGTGTACGCGCTCGCTCTCAAGAGCCTCGGTATCGAATGCGCGGGAGGGATCGTTCTCTATTTCGCGCGGCCGAACGCGGCGGTGACGATCGATTATTCCCCGGACCTCGTCGAAGAGGCGGCGAGCCTGGTCCGCGCGGCCATCATCGAGCAGACCGGCGCCCGAGAGCGCTCGCGGCCGGTCCTTCCCTGAGAGTTACCCCGAGCCCGGGGCCTTCCGGCAGCACGAGTTTCCCGTTCAGCGTCGTCACTCCGGCCGCGGGGTCGTTCCGTATGAGGATGTTTCCGTCGAGATCGGCGTAGTCCGCGAGCGGCGAGAGGTGCGCCGCCGCGGTGATCCCGATCGAGCTCTCGATCATGCAGCCGAGCATCACCTTCATCCCGCACGCGCGCGCCGTGTGGATCATCCGGAGCGCCTCGCGTATTCCGCCGCATTTCATGAGCTTGATGTTTATCCCGTGGAAGGTTCCCGCGAGCCTCGGGATGTCGCTCGCGACCCGGACGCTCTCGTCGGCGAAGATGGGAATCGAGGTGCGTCCGGCGAGCCGGCGGACGCCTTCGAGATCCGCCGCCGGGAGCGGCTGTTCGACGAACTCGACGTTCAACCCTTCGAGCCACCGCATCTTCTCGAGCGCCTCGTCGCGCGTCCAGCCCTCGTTCGCGTCGATCCGCACGGGGCGGTCGGTAAGGGCGCGCACCGTCTCCATGATCTCGCGATCGTTTGCGAGCCCCATCTTGACCTTGAGGACGGGAAAGCCCTCCGCCTCGCGGATCTTCTTCGCGACGATCTCCGGCGTGTCGATCCCGATTGTGTACGAAGTCACGGGCGTTTTCCGGGGGTCGAGGCCGAGCAGCGCGTACAGCGGGGCTCCGAGGCGTTTACCGAGAAGGTCGTGGAGCGCGATGTCGAGAGCGGCGAGGGCCGCCCACTCTCCCGCGAGCCGCCCCGCGGCTCTTTCGAGAGCGTCCTCGATGTGTCCGGCCGGTTCGAGGAGCGAACCATCGATCGACGCAAGCGCCCTCTCCGCCGATTCTGCGCTCTGGCCGTAGCGA
>JBAZPL010000110.1:0-8535 GCA_041648155.1 Candidatus Krumholzibacteriia bacterium | reverse complement strand
GGCGCACGTCATGAGCGTGAGCGAATGCGTCTTGAGCTTCGGCAGATTGATGATGACGTCGGCATCGAGCACGGGCTTCGAGATATAGAAGGTGTATTTCCCGAACGGAATCGCCTTCGAGCCCGAAGCCTCGAAGTTCACGAGCTCGATACCGGCGCGCCGCGCCATCTCCTCCATCCCCGTGTTCGCCCAAACGCGTTTGACTCCGCGTATCGCTCCGCCGGGACTGTCGCCGATGAACGGAACGGCCCCCGCGCGGCGTACCTCTTCGGCGACCGCTTCAACGAGACTTGGATGCGTCGTGATGGCCCTCGCGGGATCCTTTGCGGAGAGGAGGTTGGGCTTGAGGAGCACGCGCTGCCCGCTTTTTACGAATGCCTCGATCCCGCCGAGCGGCTCGAGGGCGCGCCGCAGCGCGGAGCGGATTTCATCCGCCTCGTATCGCGCGCATTTCACGACCGACACCGTTTTGCGCGTCGCCGCGTGAGTCCCGTATTGCGTTGCCTGTTCCATCGATTCAGCGTTTTTTAGGTTTCTCGGGCGGTGAAACGAGGGCGAACGTCCCGCCCCCGCACGACGCGACGATCCCCCGCATCTCGAGATCGAGGAGGAGGGGAAGCGCGACCGCAGGAGGAATATGACAGAATTGAAGAAGCTCATCAATATGTTTCGGGTCGAGGTCGAGCGCCGAGAGCAGGGCGCGCGCTTCGTCGCTGAACGATTCCGGCGCGGCCGCTCCAGCGACCGTCCCGCGCTCCGTTCTGCACGCCGCCAAGCACGGAAACGCCGCGATGATATCGGCGGCGCCCTCGACGAGCGTCGCCCCGTCGCGGATGAGCCGGTGCGGCCCCCTGCTCCCCGGATAATCGATCGGCCCCGGCACGGCGAACACCTCCCGGTTCTGATCGCACGCCCATTGCGCGGTCCCCATGGCGCCGCTTCCGACATCCGCCTCGACGATCACGACCCCGAGCGACAGCCCGCTCAGGATTCTGTTTCGCCGGGGAAAATTGTGCTTGAGCGGAGGGGTCCCGAGGGGGAACTCCGAGAGGACGCATCCGCGTTCCACGATCCTTTCCACGAGCGCGAGATGTTCGGAAGGGTAGACGACGTCGACGCCGCATCCGAGGACGGCGGACGTCCCTCCGCCGCCGGCGAGCGCGCCCTCGTGCGCGGCGCCGTCGATACCGCGCGCGAGCCCGCTCACGATGTGGATGCCCCGCTCGGACAGCTCCCGGGCGATATTCGACGCGTTGATGAGACCGCGCCTGCTGCTTCTGCGCGAGCCGACGATACAGATCGAGGGTCTCGCGAGCGCCGCAAGCTCGCCCGCATAAAATAGGACCGGCGGAGGATCGGGGATTTCCCGCAGCAGGCGAGGATACGATTCGTCCGATAACGAAACCAGCCCCCAGTTTTCCTTCTCGATACGCGCGAGCTGCTCCTCCATAGTTCTTCTATCGGGCGGCTCGATTCGACGAGCGAGGATCCTGCTCAGGCGCTCCCGCTCCGTCTCGCTCTCGAGCATACCGACGATCTCTTCGAGCGAGCTCCCGAGCGCGAGCGAAATCCAGACATCCGGGCGCGCCCCGCGCGCGAGGGAAATCTCGAGCCAGAGCCGCGCCGCATCAGAACAACCCATCGTCCACCTCCCAGCGACTTCGGACCATCGATTTTCAGGCGGGAATACCATCATGAGAAGCCAGCGATCCCGCCGTCCCGCACCCATCCCCATCGCTTGCATCCTGCGAACCGGCCGCACGCCGGTTTCAATCGCGCGCGGCGCCATACTACCACGTTTCGGACATCACTGCAACCGGGGAGATCCTCCCCCAGCGAGGCGCGGCGGCCTTACGCGCGTATCATCGTGAGAAGCATCTTGAAGCGCTTCACTGCCCTGAGCGAATGCGGCTCGCCCGCGGGCATGATGACGATCTCCCCCGCGCGCGCCGTCAGGGGCTTGCCCGAGATCGTGATCTCGGCCTCGCCGTCCACGATTTCCACGAATGCGTCGAACGGCGCCGTGTGCTCGCTCAGGCCCTGCCCCTCGTCGAACGCGAAGATCGTGACCGTGCCGATCTTCTTGTCGATGAGCGTTCTGCTCACGATCGCCCCGCGCTGATATTCCGCAAGCCCTGAGAGCTGCAACGCCTTCGCCGTGATCTCCTGCATTCCTGCATCACGTTCCGTAGTCATCGATGTCCCACCTCCTTCGTTATCCGGCGTCCAGTATAGCGACTTCATCCGGACTCTGCGACGCTTTTTCTGTTTCCTTCCGGGCCGCGAGCCCGTACTCTCATACTGCTCACGCAGTCGCTTCGAATATCCGCGACCACGAGGAGGTTCGTTCAATGGCTCACCGCAAATCGATCGGTTCCCAGGCGGCACAGGAGTTCTCGATAAGCCCGGACGGCGAAAAGTTCCCCCTTCCGCGAAAGGACGAATTTGCGGCCGAGCTCAAGCGGGTCGAAACGCTCGTGAAGCGCGCGCGGGGAGAAGGCAAGGAGATCGTCGTCGTCATGGGGGTCGGGTTCGTCGGCGTCGTCATGGCGGCGATCGTCGCCGACACGACCGATAAAAAGGGGAAACCGAGCAAGTTCGTCATCGGATGCCAGCGCCCGAGCACCCGAAGCTACTGGAAGATCCCCGTCCTCAACCGCGGCTCGGCCCCCGTCAAGGCGGAAGACCCCGAGGTGGACGAAATCATCGAGCGCACCGTGAAAGAGAAGAAAACCTTCACCGCGACCTTCGCGAGCGACGTCCTGAAGCTTGCCGACTGCGTCGTCATAGACGTCCAATGCGATTATCTCAAGAACGATCTCGGGAACATGCGCACGGGCGAGACGGACATGGCGGCTCTCGAGGCGACGATGCGCACGGTCGGCGAGAAGATAGAGCCCAAATGCCTCGTGCTCATCGAGACGACGGTCGCGCCGGGCACGACCGAATTCATCGTGTGGCCGATTCTCAAGCGCGCTTTCGCCGAGCGCGGAATCAAGTCGGCGCCGCTCCTCGCCCACAGCTTCGAGCGCGTGATGCCGGGACGCGAATACGTGCGCAGCATCCGCGATTTCTGGCGCGTCTGCTCGGGCTGCAACGCGGAGGCGGCGAAGCGCGTCGAGAAATTCCTCCGCGAGGTCCTCAACACAAAGGACTTCCCCCTCACCGTCATGGACCGCCCGATCGAATCGGAGACGACGAAGATCGTCGAGAACTCGTACCGCGCGACGATTCTCGCGTTTCTGAACGAATGGAGCCTCTTCGCCGAGCGGAACGGCGTCGATCTCACGAAGGTCATCAAGGCGATACGGATGCGGCCGACCCACAGCAACATGATTTTCCCCGGCCCCGGCATCGGCGGCTACTGCCTTCCGAAGGACGGAGGGCTCGGCTACTGGGCGTACCAGCACATCCTCGGCTTCGAGGACGGGGACAGCGTTTTCAAGATCACGCCCACCGCGATCGACATCAACGACACGCGCGGGCTGCACGTCGCCGAGCTCGTCCGCGACGCCCTCCGGAACATGGGACGCTACATCGCGGGGGCCGACGTGCTGATCTGCGGGGCGAGCTACCGGCAGGATGTCGGGGACACGCGATACAGCGGGTCGGAGATGGTCGTGCGGAAGCTCACCGAGATGGGCGCCTTCATGCGCGTGCACGACCCCTACGTCGAACATTGGTACGAGCTCGAGATGCAGGATACCTACCCGTCCCCCGGCCATTCATGGAGCCGCTTCTTCCGCAACCAGGAGGATCTTAAAAAGATACGGGTGGCCCAAGACCTCGGCGAGACGCTCAAGGGAGTCGAGGCGATCATCTTCGCGGTGCCGCACGATCCGTATCTGAAGCTCGACCCGTCCTGGGTCGTGAAGAAGGCGGGCGGCCCGGTCGCCGTGATCGATTGCTTCGGCATACTCTCCGACGAGAGCATCCGCCGTTACTTCGAGCTCGGCTGCGAGGTCAAGGCGCTCGGCCGGGGACACGTGCAGAGAATCAAGGAAGCCGTGCGGAGAAAAGCGCGCTAGATTGCGGAATGGCGGCGCGCATCGCGCCGGGCGTCATTCGAACGGATGCGGTTTGGTGAAATCGGGCCGGTAGGTCTCCTGGCTCTCCAGCTCCTGCACCCATCCCCGGTGAAATCCGAGCCGCTCGAGCTCGTCGAGCACTTCATCGTACTCGCCGCGCGTGATCGATCTGCCGAGCCAGGGATGCCGCGCGACTTCCGGCGCCGGATAATACTGCGACATGAGGGAAATGTGCACCGAGGGAGACAGCTCTTCCGCGATCGCCCTGAGCACCGCCTTGCTGTTCTCCACCTGTCCCGGAAGGATCAGGTGACGGACGATGAGCCCCGACGACGCGGTGCCGTCATCCCTGAGCCCGAGGTTCGATCCTTTCTGCCGATGCATCTCCCGGAGCGCGGCGAGCGCAACCTCGGGATAATTCCACGCCCCCGAAAGCTCGAGGGCGAGCGAATGATCCATATATTTGAAATCGGGAAGATAGACATCGACGATGTCTTCGAGCGACGCGATCGTCCCGGCTCTGTCGTACGCGTTCGTGTTCATCACGACCGTGGGCCGATAACTCCTGCCGCGGAGCGCCTCGACGATCGATCGCATCTGAGGAATCATGTGCGAGGGAGAGACGAAACCGACCGACGCGGCGCCCTCGTCGAGGAACGCGGCCGCGGCCCCGACGGCCTCGTCGAGGCTCATGCCCCGCACCACCGAGTCGTTCCTGCTGATCTGGAAGTTCTGACAATAGGCGCACTGCAGGTTGCAGTGCGAGAAGAAGATATTGCAGATTCCGCGCTCGCCCGATATCGCGGGCTCCTCGCCGCGGTGAAGACAGATCGACGCGATCTCGAATCCGCTCCCCGACCGGCAGTAACCCGCCCCGGCCGCGCGATCGGCGCGGCATGAGCGCGGGCATGCCTCGCACTCGCTCCCGCGCTCCCCCGATTGCCTTTCGTCCTTCGAAATCAAGAGGAGCTACTTCTTCGGATATCCGACCGTTTGCGCGAGAACGACCTTCTGGTCGGCTCTCAGGTTCATCGCCTTCGCGAGGACTTCACGGTCGAGGTGGCCGCGGACGACGGTTCCGAGACCCGCCGACGCGCAGTAGAGATACACGTTCTGGCTGATGTAGCCGGTATCCGTCGCCGAATAGAAATCCTTCATCTCCTTCGACCCGTCCCCCATCTTGGCGTAGTCCGCGACGAAAACGAGATTCACCGGCGCATCTTTCACGAACGGCTGCTTGCCGGTCGCCTCGCGAAGATCCTGCGCGATCACGAGGTTGAGCGCGTTCCCCTTCGCGTCGTAAAGATAGAGCCCGTCAACCAGCGCTGCATACACGTCGATCTCCTGCATGTTTCTCGCGGTCGGCGCCGTGCGCAGGCCCTTCTCGGGACGGTTGATGCCGCACGCGGCCCAGAGCAGATTCGAAAGCTCCTGCGGGGGAAGCGCTTCGCCGGAATACTCCCTCGTCGTGCAGCGCAGATTCAGCGCCTTCATGAGGGGCATGCCGCCGTCCATCTGGGGCGCGGGAAGCTGGATCGTCTTCTGAGCCTCGGCGAAGACGGGGAAAGCGAAGCACACCGCGAGAGCGATCATCATCAGAATGGAAAATGCACGCTTCATATCGATCCTCCTGACCGGTTGTGAAAAAACATCCGCAGAACCCCTTCCCCATCCACCGCATCGCCTCGAAACGAAAACTACCACGCGAGAGAGCCCGGCGAAAGAAAATTCGCGGGGAACCCCCCGCGCGGGATCAGTCTCCGAAGAAGCGGGGGTTCACGACGCTCGAATATATCGAACCGAACGTGTAGCTGAAGCCGATCCCGAACGAGTATTCGTAGGTTGACGCGAGGCTTTTCAGATTGAGAAGAATCTCCTCGTCCGTCAGGGTCCGCCTCGGCTGATCGATCCGGTCGTGAAGCCGATAGTAGCTGGCCTGGAGATTGAGCCAGAGCCCCTTGGTCACCTGAAACGAGATCATCGGAGAGATCGATAGCCGGTAGATGCTCGCGTCGTGAAAGTACTGCTGCCACGATATACTGGAGCGGATGGTTCCCCATGGCTCCTTGATGTACGCAGGCAGGCTCATGCGGTAACTCAGGAGCTGCTCTTCGATCTTGTCGTAGATCGTGAGCTCCTGGTACACGACGTCGGTGTAGATAACCTGAGCGAATACCGCGAGCTCCCTGCGGGTGGACTGCGTGCAGGGAAAAATGCTGTACTCGATAGCCGGAGATATGTCGTAGTAGCTTTTCTTGTTCTGGTACGACTGCACCAATCCGTCCCCGATCAGACCGACTCCCCAATGCTCGCCGACGCTCTTCACCATCAGCGCGTCGAAGCTGCTGCGACGCCGGATCAGATGCACGGTCTTCGACGGAAGCGTCTGTTCCGATTCGCTGTAGGACGAGTAAGCCCTGAAGCTCAGCTTGAGATCGCGGGTCACGCGATCGGCCGAGACGCTTCCCGAGAAGTAGCGACTTTCGTCCACCTGCGATCCCGAGACGCTCGGCGAGCATGAGAGCGAGAACACCCATCGGTCCCACGGATCGGCCGCGGCCTTGATTTTCGTCTCGCTTCGATATCCGATCGTGATATTCTCGCCGATGGGAGTGCGGCCCACGTATCGCATGAGCGCCATCTTCAGCGCTCCCACGACACCCGCGCGCTCGGTTTCCCACGCTTCTGCAGCTCCAACGCAATGCACGAGCGTATCGCTCATTCCGGCGAACTGCTTCTGTCCCGCGATCATGATCGTGTACTCGTATCCGCCCGATCCCGTTACCTGGTTCGTTATCAATAGATACAAATCGGCATCCGTGCGATCCCGGACGTAATCGACGTACGGGATGCAGTCCTTTACATATTCCCAGTCGAAACCTCCGTCGGGATACACCTTCACGGCGGACTGTCGCTCGACGGCGTCGTCCCGGACGCTCTCCGCGTCTTCGAAGGCCGACGCATCCGCGGCGGCGAGACACAGAAACGCGAAGACGGCGCCGAGCCTCGCGACGGATTTCCTGGATTGCATCCGATTATCCTTTCAATTCCATTTGTAGATCTTCATGCCCGCGTAGAAGAAAAGGGCGCCGAGACCGGCGAGGACGAACGCGGGGAGCGCGACCTGCGCGAAGCCGGCTCCTTCGTTGAAGATGCTCCGTATCGAATCGGCGAGCATCGTGAGGGGGAGTTTCCGGACGATCGGGATAGCCCATTCCGGAAAATGATGGTAGCTGAAGAACACCCCCGAGAGGAGCGTCATGGGAAAGGTGATCGCGTTGATGAGGCCGTTTCCGACGCGCGGGTTCGCCGTCCGGGACGACATGAGAATCGATAGCCCCGCGAAGGCCATGTTGCCGGCGATGAATATCGCGACGAGCGCCGGCACGCTCCCCTGGATCCGCACGCCGAAATAGAAATAGACGAAAACGAAGAGCGCGACGAACTCGAGCGCGTTCACGATGAGGCGCGTGACGAAGTGCGAGGCGAGAAACATCGACTTGTGCATCGGCGTCGCCGCCATGCGGCGCAGGAGCTTCTTGATGCGGATCTCGATGAGCGCCCAGCCGATCCCCCAGAGCGCGGAGCTCATGATGTCCATCGCGAGGAGCCCCGGCACGAGGAAATCGACGTAGCGCGTTCCCTGGATCCTGAGCGCGACGACCTCGCCCGGCGGCCTCGCCGCCGGTCGGGCGCCGTCGAGCGACCGCTCGATCGTGAGATACGCCATCTGCGCCTCGCCGCTCCGCCGGTCGAAGGAGTAGCGCACAGCGTCGCCTCCGGGGATCCGATCGATGAAGAGCGAGATCTCCCCCTTCTTGAGCGCGAGAATCGCTTCGTCCCTCGTGAGAATCGGAAAGTCGATCGCGTGCTCCCCGTGAGAGGCATCCCGCACGCGCGCGATCCAGGAGGTCCAGTAGTCCGCGGTCGCTTCCGGGCTCTCGATGACCGCGGCCTTTCCCGATATGGCGCCCCCTCCTGAACCGATCGCGATGCCGAGAAGCCACGAGAGGACGATCGGAAGCACGAAGGCCCAGAAGATGATCTCGGGCTCCCGGAAGAACTCCTTGAACTGCAACGCGACGAGATTAAGGAACGGCTTATTCATGGAGATGCCTGCCCGTGAGCGATATGAAAAGATCGTCGAGATTCATCTTTCTGCACTCGAGCGCGAGGAGCGTCGCCTTCTCGCGCTCCACCGCCTCGAGAAAAAGCGGAAGCGAGGTGACGATATCCCGCACGGAGAGATGCCCCCGGTTTCCCTTCTCGTCCCAGACGAGGCCGAGCGCCCCCTCGACACGCGAAAAGGCCTCGGCGCCGCGCCGGTCAGGCACGGTGAACGAGATGACCTCCCGGTGCGTGTGGGCGGCGAGGAGCTCTTCGAGCGTCCCCTCGACGATCACACTCCCCTTGTCCATGATGACGATGTAGTCGCAGAGATATTCCGCCTCTTCCATGTAATGCGTCGTGAGGATGAGCGAGGTTTCTTTCTTCTTCAGATCGACGA
>JBAZPL010000109.1:0-8650 GCA_041648155.1 Candidatus Krumholzibacteriia bacterium | reverse complement strand
GGTAGGGACAGAGATTGTTGCACACGCGACAACCCGAGCACTTGTCCTCGTCGATCTCCGCAGTCGCCGCCTCGATCTCTATCTTCTCCCTCGTGATCATGGAGAGCACCGCGCTCGACGTCGCCGATGCCTGCGCGACCGTGTCCGGTATATCCTTCGGCCCCTGGCAGGCGCCCGCTATGAAGACGCCGTCCGTCGCCGTCGATACCGGTCCGAGCTTGGGGTGCTTCTCGATGATGAAGCCGTCCTTCCCGACGCTCACGTTGCACATCGAACTCAAGGCCTTGAGACCGGCGGGCGCTTCCAGCGCCGTGCACAGGACGACCATGTCGAGGGGAATTCTCCGTACGATGCCGACGAGAGTATCTTCTACCCGCACGACGAGCTTTCCCTCCTCCCCCGCCCTGACCGGAAGATGCGAGATTTCCCCGACCTTGCCTCTCACGAACCTCACGTCCTCGCCGAGCAGTCTATCGTAGAATTCCTCGTAGCCTTTGCCGGAACAACGCATGTCGATGTAGAAATTGAACACCTCTGCGTTCGTTTTTTCCTTGATGAGATGCGCGAACTTGAGCGCGTACATGCAGCAGACTTTCGAACAGTACTCGTGGTAATGCTTGTCGCGGCTCCCCACGCAGTGGATGATTCCGATAGACTTCGGCTCGCTTCCGTCCGCCATCACAATCTTGCCCCCGGTCGACCCGGAAGCGCAGTTCATGATCTCGAACTGCAGAGCCGTCAGAACGTTCGGGAGCTTTCCATGCATATAGCGACCCATATCGCTCGGGTCGAACGTCTGGAATCCGGCGGCGAGAATGATGTTTCCGACCTCATACTCCTCGAACGAATCCTCCATATCGTACTTGATCGCCTTGCGCTCGCAGACCTTCTCGCATACCCGGCATTTGCCTTTCTGAAAATAGAGACAGGCGTCCCTGTCTATGATCGGCACCGCGGGAACCGCCTGCATGAAGGGCATATATATAGCCGTCGTAGGCCCGAGCGCGAGCTTCTCGTGTACATTCCCCTTCCGGGGAACCCGCGAGCTCGGGCATTTTTCCCAGCACATACCGCAGCCGTTGCAGAGATCCGGATCGACAAAGCCCGCCTTCCTGCGCACCTTCACCTTGAAATTGCCCACATAGCCGCTGATCTCCTCGACCTCCGAATACGCCATGAGCTTGATGCGGGGATGCTGTCCGACCTGCACCATCCGCGGCGTCAGGATGCAGGCAGCGCAATCGAGGGTTGGAAATGTCTTATCGAAGCGCGACATGTGTCCACCGATCGAGGACTGCCGCTCGACAAGCACGACTTCCTTGCCCGCTTCGGCGAGGTCGAGCGCCGCTTGAATCCCCGCGATTCCCCCGCCGATGACGAGCGTCCGGGGGTTGATGGGCACGACCCGCTTTTCGAGGGGCTGAAGGAACGCCGCTCTCCGCACCGCCGCGGCGACAAGCGCCTTCGACTTCTCCGTGGACTGTTTCATATCGACATGGACCCACGAGCACTGTTCCCGGATATTGGCCATTGCAAAGAGATATGGGTTCAGCCCCGATCGCTCGCAGACCTTCCGAAAGGTGTTCTCGTGCATGAGAGGGGAACAGGATGCGACGACGACGCGATCGATCAATCCAGCCTCGATATCCTTCTGGATAAGCGACTGCCCCGGATCGGAGCACATGAACTTGTAATCCCGCACGAGCGCTACCCCCGCGAGACCCTTCGCATAGCGAGCAACCTCGTCTACGTCAACCTTGCCCGCGATATTGGTGCCGCAGTGGCACAGATATACTCCCACTCGCTCCGACATATCACGCCCCTACCATATACTTCTTGAGAGTTTTCGTGCTCTTTACCGCGAGGCGCCGGAATCCCAGCTTCTTTTCCGGGATTCCGATCGCCATGCCTATGAGCTGCGTGAAGTATAGTACCGGAAGATTGAATTTCGTACCGAACAGCTTGTTGACCTTGCCCTGATACACGTCGAGATTCATCTGGCAAAGCGGGCACACGGTGATGATACAATCGGCCCCGTTCCGTTCCGCCTCGAGAAGCAGATTCTTGCACAAACGAAGCGCGAGCTTTTCCTGCGTTCCCATGAGCGAAGCGCCGCAGCACTTGCTCTTCATCGAGTACTCGATCGGCGAAGCGCCGAGCGCCTCGATCATGCGATCCATGCACTGTGGATCGTCGGGATCGTCGAAATCGGTCCCCGGCCGCACGATCTGACATCCGTAATAGGGAGCTATCTTCAAACCCTCAAGCGGCTTCGTGACGAGCGAGGCCAGCTTCTCGTTTCCGACGTCGTTGACGACAATGTCGAGAATATGCCGGACCCTGAGGTTTCCGGAGTAGCTCAAACCCCCCGCTTCGAGGGTTAATCCCAGCTTCTTCCGCAGATCCGGATACTCGGCGAAGTACTGATTCGTCTTGTTCAGGACGGTGAAGCAGGCGCTGCAGGGCGTGACGATGTCGCGGTGAAACGGCTCCGCGAGCGCGAGATTGCGGGCCGATATGGCAAAGCTCATCAGCTCCTTGACGGACATATACGCGGTCGCTCCGCAGCAGTTCCAGTCATCCAACTCCTCGAGCTCGATGCCCAGGGGACCGGCGATTGCATCTATTGATTCCTGATAGTGCTTCGCCGTCGCCAGCACGGAACAACCCGGATAGTATGTGTACTTCATCTAGATCTCCCCGAGTTCATCGACCTTTTTGAGTATCCGCCGCAGCTGATTGATGTTTTTTATCCGATGGGGGATCAACGGAAGACGCCTGTTTACAAACAGCTTCCAACCCTGCGGGATGAAATGGAAAAAGCCGAGCGGTTCGGCCCTGAGTATATATCGCGTCATGAGCTCCGTTTCGTGGTTGCGGCCGTACTTGTTGACAAGATCGACAAATATGCTCGAGAGCGCGACCCCTTTCTGACCCTTCGCCTTCCCTTCGGCGACCGCGATCCGCTTGAGCGCATACATGACGTCGGTGATCTTTATCTCCTTCGGACACCTCACCGCGCAAGTATAGCAGGAGGAACAGAGCCAAATCGTATTCGAGCCGAGCACCTCATCCCGAAATCCGGCGCGTATCAAGGAGAATATCTTCCGGGGCGCGTGATCCATGACATAGCTCGTCGGGCACGATCCGCTACATGTTCCGCACTGTATGCATTTCTTTATCTCATGTCCGCCGGGCAGCGCATAGATCTCCTCGAGAAAATCGTGATCGAGCGTCGCTTCGTATACAATTTCCTTTTGCAGCATTGTGCACGATACCTCTGGAACACGGTCACCCAATAAAGCAATAGCATCCCCATTCTCGGGGGTGCCTTTCACAGGATTTCAGTGTAGAGGAATTCCAGGAAAAGTCAACCATAATTTAACTAATTGTTACCATTGTACTAAAGCTGCTCAATTCCATAATATCCTCACGAATCTGGCCAATATAGAAATTGAGTTCCACTATGATAATTATTATTATCGTGAACAAGAATTACCCATGAAATAGCCCAATTTCAACGGCTGCAATGAACCGACCTCAGTCTCATTTACCTTGTCAAATAGGCCCTTAAACGCAATATTATTATAACAGAAACAGGGGTTTTCTTCCCTTTTCGGGGAGAGGTACATCCAACCATGCAAATATGCGCGCGCAAATTGATTCTAGGAATCTTCGTGGCCATCCTTCTCGCCATGCTCCTGTTCTTCAACTCAGGGTGCGGGGCGGACAAATCGGTCAGGTACTACAACCTCGGCCTCGATGCCGCCAAGAGGGACGATTACGCCGAGGCGGTCAAGCTGTGGAACGAAGCGGTCAGGTACCGGCCCGACGATCCCGAGACCCGTTACAACCTCGGAGCCGCGCTCATTGCGATGAAGCGCTACGCCGAGGCCGAGACGCACCTTCGCGAGGCGGTTGCGCTCAATTCGCTCGACGGAGACGCCTCCCATCTTCTGGGAAAGAGCCTCGAGGAGCAGGAGAAGCTTCCGGAAGCCAAGAATGCGTACGGATTCGCGCTCGGCATCAAACCGACCCACGTCCCGTCCCTTATCGGGCTCGCGTCGATCGCGCTCAGGGAAGGCCAGAACAGATCGGCCGAGAATTACGCGACGCAGGCGGTCGCGCTCGATCCCGGCAACCTCGAAGCGAACATGCTGCTCTCCGAAGCGTATTTCCGAAACAGCGATTTCAACGCCGCCTACGGCCAGATACTCTCGGCGCGCAATCTCGGCCCCACAAACGCCGCTCTCTTCTTCCTCACCGGCAAAATCGCCTATTCGCGGCGCATGTACGCCGACGCCCTCGATGCGCTCCAGTCCGCGCGCGCTCTCGGCTCCGCTTCGGATGAGCTTTTCTGCTATCTCGGCCTCTCGAATCTCGCGCTCGGCGACACGCGCGAGGCGGAAAGAGAATTCCGGCTCTCTATCTACAAGAACAGAGAGAACGCCATGGCGTGGAAAGGGCTCGCCGAAACCTATATCAAGGAAAAGCGCTGGCGCGAAGCGGGCGAGGCCGTCGAACAAGCCGCCCGGATCGATCCTTCCGATCCCGAGACCCTTCTCGACGGGGCCGCCGTGCGTATGGGCACGGGCGACCTGAGCGGCGCGGCTCGCACCCTCGAAGCGCTGCGCACGCGCCCCGAATATCCTTCGATAACGGACTACTATCTCGGCCATGCGTTTCTCAGGATGAGAAACGATGCGCAGGCGCGCGCCGCGTTCCAGCGCTTCGTCGAAACCTGGGAAGGGGATCAGGCTCTCATTGAAGAGGCGAAAGCTCTCGTCGACCGGCTAGCCCCCTGATGCGATCCGCCCCTTCGCCTCCGAAGCTTCCGGGCTGAAATGCAGCACGAGAAAGATGCCGGCGAGAATCGCGGCGCCGCCGATGATCTCGGTCGGGACCGCTCTTTCGCGCAGGATGATGAACGCGAGTATGCTCGCGCCGACCGGTTCGCCGAGGACCGCAATCGTTACCACGGTCGCTTCGAGATACTTGAGCGCCCAGTTGAAAAGCGAATGCCCGAGGATCTGGCAGACGAGCGCCATGATGAAGCACGCACTATAGCTCTCCCACCCGTATCCCGTGAATGAGGCTCCCGAAGCGATCGCCGCTATCGAGAGAAGAACCGCGGCGCACCCGTACACCGGAAAGATGTACGCCATGAGCGAAAGGCGCCCGCGAAGCCTGCTTCCCACGAGAAAATAGCCCGCGATCGCAATGGCTCCTCCGAGGGCGAGGATGTCCCCCTGCCAGCGCGATCCACCCGCGAAGGCGTCCCTCCCGCCGATGATCGCTCCGCCGAGAATCGAAACGCCGAGGCCCAGCCAGAAAGCCCGCGAAATTCCCTTTTTCCGGAACACGACCGTGTACAGGGCGACCCAGAGAGGGTTCGTCGTTACGAACACGACGCTGCTCGTGACTCCCGTGAACGAAAGGGAAGAGATCCACAGAAAGAAATGCAGCGCGAGAAATAACCCCGAGAGAGCGAGAAGCCCCAGATCGGAGCGCGAGAGTCGCG
This sequence comes from Candidatus Krumholzibacteriia bacterium, assembly GCA_041648155.1. Taxonomy (GTDB): domain Bacteria; phylum Krumholzibacteriota; class Krumholzibacteriia; order Krumholzibacteriales; family Krumholzibacteriaceae; genus SSS58A. Next base: position 3,129 of record JBAZPL010000109.1, on the reverse strand, counting down.
CGAGCTCTGCTCTTGTTACGGCGGACGCGAGAACGAACGGCAGAAGAATGAGGAACGAGAATACCATCCTGAGCGCGGCGACCGTCGGGGCCGGCGCCTGGGCGAGTCTCGCCAAAATGGAACCGAACGAGATCGCTATGATCCCCGATCCGAGCGCATGGTATACTGTGGCGATATTTTTCCGCATAGCGATGATTCCTTCGAGGTCGGCGAAGGCGCGGTCGGCCTCTCCCCTTTCCTCAGCGGTTGAATTGTATTGAACGGACGGCGGCATTCAAGTAGATTCTCTCTCCGGTATGAACCGGGAACAGAAGCCGATTTCACCTGATAGAGTCCTCGGCGACGAATGGCTCGATTGGAAAGGAAGCGACGCGCCCTCGCAGATCACCGAGGGAAAGCGAACCTTCCTCATCCTTTCTTTCGCCGTGCTCGCCGGATGCGTCCTTCTCGGCATTCTCTTCTGGTATCTCGTCCTCCCTCGATTCGAGCAGTACGGGAGCTTCTACGCAGCGCTCCTTACCGCCGTCATCGCCGGCGGCGCCGTTTTTTTCCTCGTCTGGTACGCACTGCTTATCGCAGCCGTAATCTCGCAGCGGATCTACCTCGCGATCTGCCTCCGCCCGGGAAGCAACCTCTTTGTCATGCTGTTCCCCGCCGTCGCCCGCCTCGCCCAATCGTTCGGCATATCGCGAGACAGGCTCGGCCATTCATTCATCGAAGTGAGCAACCGGCTCGTCGCCCCGCAGCGCGCGGCCGGGAGCATACTCGCTCTCGTCCCTCGCTGCCTGTCCCGGGAGCTTAAGAAAGAGGTGCAAGGCGTCTGCGCGGAATTTCCCGACGTGATCCTGCATACGGCTCCGGGAGGAACGCAGGCGCGCTCGATAATCCGCGATATCAAACCGCGCGCGATCGTCGCCGTAGCCTGCGAGCGGGATCTCGTTTCGGGAATTCACGACGTCGCCCCGAGAATCCCTATCATCGGGATCCCCAACACGCGTCCGCTCGGCCCATGCAAGGACACTGTAATCGACATCGGGAAATTCCGCTCCGCAATCCTCTTTTTCCGCAAGGAATAGCAGAACCCGATGGCACGGTTATTGAATGCTCTCCGGTCGGAACGGCAATCAGCACGGCGCAGCGGCTCAAGAATGGCCAGATCGGCCAATCGCCGTGCACTAATCCGTTTCATTACAAGGAGCATTGAATGATCGGAAAGAATGATCGCAGGACGGGCGCGGATGAGGCCCATTTCCTCGCGCGGGGCGTCAGAAGCCGCATCGGGTACCTCATGCTCGCGGGGATGCTCGCCATAGCTCTCATTTTCGGGATATCCTTCTATTTCGCACTGCTCTCGAACCAGTCAGCCGTGGCTCGGCAGTTTCCCGAGCTCGAGGATGTCGCCGCGAAGCTCAAGAGCATTCTCTTGGTGAATACGTTTGCCACCACGGCGATCATCATCGTCTCTTTCTTCCTGCTCGCGAGCATCGTGACGACCCGCATCTTCCAGCCACTCGGGCTCCTGCACCATGAACTCCTCGCCACGGCCGGCGGAAAGCTCCCCCGGCGCAGCGAGAATCGCGAACGCGGGGCGTTCTCCGCGCTCGAAACGGCCTGGAGCGCCGCGCTTGCATGCATCCACGATAAGGAGCTCAGGGAAATCAAGGAGCTCACCGATTGCGCCACATCGCTCTCCCGGAGCGGCTCCTCGGGCGAGGTCGCGGCAAAATTGCGTGAGCTCTCGGAGCGAAAGAAGTCGTTCGTCGGCGCCGCCGAGCTTCATCCGGAATCGACCGAGAAGGAAACAAAAAAGGACCCCCTTTTCATTCAGCCGATCTGAGACTGGACCACCCCGAATTTTCTCCATCACCCCCTCGACATCCTCCGGCGCATGTGATATAATTAAGATCAAAGAAAACAAGTGATTGATTCATTTGTTTATAAATTGTATCAAATACCCAGTGTAATTGCTTAGGAGGAAAAGAGATGCTAAAGGGCAACCGTATCGGGTACGTGCTTCTTGCATCCGCTCTGGTACTGATCCTCAGCGTTCCGACCCTGGGCGCTCCGGCAACGGTCAAGAAGAACGTGCAGGCGCTCGAAGGCGGCAATTATCTTATTAAATTGGTAGTTACAGCCTCAAAAGATGGAATATACGGTTTCGAGATCAAGGATCCGAAAGGCTCGATCGTCGATGTCTTCGCACCGAAGGGATGGTGCATTCTTTCGGACGGCGAGGTCGGTTTCGCCAGAACAGGCATGCCCATAACCGCCGGCAAGAGCCTCGAATTCGTGATATACGCCACGTCCGGAGACGCGGAGTTCGTTTGGACGTTTTTCGGGGCGATGGAGCAGATAGGCAAGCCGGAAGTGCTCTGACATTTCCATAGCGACTTCGCCGCAGCGATTTCACCCGGGGTGATTATCCGCGCGTGAGGATGAATCGCCCTGGGTGATTTTATATCCACCGGATTCCTCAATCTAGCTCGTGATATACTGTCCGATATCCACGTCGCGCACGGCTTGATCGAGGATGCTCGCGATCTGTCGTTTGGGCCTGTTTGTCGCGGGATCGAGCTCGTTGAGATCGATGATGATCTCTCCGCTCACTTCCCTTCCCGACGCATCCGTCAGAACGCGCACACGCGGCAGGTCTCCGCTCCCCGCGTTCATACCTATGACGAGCGCCGTTTCCCCCGTGGTCAGACGCAGCATGCTCCCGATCGGTATGTTGCCGAGCACCCGCATGAACGCCAGCAAATAGTCCTTGCGGAATTCGCTGCCGCTTCCCTTTTCCATGAGCTTGACCGCCTGGTACGGATTGATCTGCCGCCGATACGGCCGTTTCGTCGTCAACGCGTCGTAGCTGTCGGCAATGCGGACGATCTCGCTCGCCTTGTGGACCTCGAATCCCTCCTTGGGCGCCGGATAGCCGGTGAGATCGTGGCGCATATGGTGCTCGAAGGCCACGCGACGCGACACGAGATCGAATCGCTCCTCGCGAAGGATTCGCTCGCCGTCGACGGGATGACGCTTCATCATCTGCCATTCGCTCGGGGTGAGCCGCTCTGTTTTGTGAATGATGGCGCACGGGACGTAGAGCTTCCCGATATCGTGAAGCAGCGCGGCGTG